>NZ_JANJGQ010000002.1:0-410782 GCF_030847595.1 Pseudoalteromonas sp. 20-92 | reverse complement strand
AAAAGCAGTTAGCTTATGAGCAACTGACCACTTAATCTAGTCAAAACAAGTTATGCACTTACAATTTGAATCTAGGCCATAAAAAAGTTAACTTGCGATAAGTTAGTTAAATATTCTCGCCTTACGTTTTTATTCTCAGCTAGCTTATCTAAGTCACCAATTAAGGTAACTAGTTTATTATGAGAATGGCTGCTTGTTTTTTTAAACTCGTCTTGCTTTTCGTCGCTCTCAACACGCTCTTTTTTATTCATGTTGTAGCTGTTTTCGTTTTCTTCAAGCCAAATATCGTCAATTAAGCGAATGTCGCTTTTACTAACAGTTTGCTCTTGCATCGCCATTTGCAGCTCGTATTGATTAGTTTGCGGATTAAACTCAAACATTTTTGTATCAACATCAACCTCGTGAGACTGATTAAGCCCCACAAGCTCTTTATTTTTAACGGCGGTGTTTACGTTATAACTCTCTTCTTTGTCGTAATAATCAGGGCGACTGTATTGATAATCAAAGTGGCTACTTACATTTTTACTTTGCGTTACACCGCTAAGTTCCCCTAATTGGGCTTGTTCAGTCGCTTGGCTTAGCTCAATTGTACTTTTAGGTTGATAGTCGCCGTTATCAAGCGCATAAGAAAATGTAGCATCAAAATCAGCGAGCTTAGAAATACCCGCTCCTAATGTATTTGGCGCCTTATTACCAAGCCCTTGGTAACGGGCATCGTTTGTAATCATGTTATCAACCAAATCGGCAACCATAGCGCGCCCGTCATTAAAGTGCTGATCTGCAAGCGACTCCAAATTGCTATAACGCTCAGCCGCTGACGAAATACTTGTAAACGCGCCTTTAAACAATGCAAAGCCTTGTTGCATTGCCTCGTCGCCTTTGCGGCCAAATGCCGATTTTTTATCGTCCTCACTACTATTAACTCGACTATCTTCTAGGCTTTGATCAAGCGACGCTAAATACTGCTGCATTTGCTGCGTGTCTTTAGCGCCAATGGTTGACATATCGAGTGCAAAATCAATGTCGTTTTTCCCACCTACTGCTTTAAACACAAGTGCTTGCTGGTTTGATGCTTCATCAATGGAATAACTTAAATCAAGCGTATTCTGGGCAGTATCAAGCTCATCATTTTGCGTTGTTGAAAACGACACATTAAAACCGGCTAACTGCTCACTATTAAAGCCCGCTAAAAAATCTAAGCTCATGTCTGTTTGGTTTGGCACTATAATAGGATTAAATGAATTCTCACTCACTTTAAAAAATTCATCGGCCATTTCGCCAACACCCGCCATAACCTGCGTTAAAGCGCCATGTTCAGCCTCAGATAAATTGCCATTAACTTCGTAACTTATGCCAAAGCCATCTATCGCTTCACCTGTTTTTTCGTCATAACCTTGCGATGAGTTAAAGGTAATGTTTATAACATCACCTTCTTTAGTTTTTACCGAGAGCTCAAACAGGTAGTTATCGTCATCCTCGTATTTTGCGCGATTGAGGCTTTCCATGTATGGATTAAGTGAGCGCTCAACACGTTGCTGGCTTGAGGCTAAAAACGTTTTTTGCTCATGCCCAAGCTGACCTAAACTCGATAAAATATCACTGGTATTAGCATACGCGCCCTGAATGTTTTTAACCGACGTATTTAATCGCTCAATTAATTGAGTGCTGTTTTCGTTTTTTAATAACCCCTCATGCTGAGAGCTTATTACGGTGCGTAGGGCGAGTTCTTCATCGGAGAGTTTATAGTTAAGCATGCTAGGCGTGCTTGAAATAGTAAATAACGAGGTAAGCTGCTGTTGTAAAACGTCCTCTACTTTTTGATTACTAGCTATCGATTCACTGTTTAGCTGGCTTAGTAGCTCATCGGATATTTTTGGCGCGTTAGTTTGCAAATCATTAATAGCTTGAAGATCGCCGCTGGTGTGTAGCGTAGGAGTCACAGAGCTTTGGTTAGTGTTATTAACTGATTGGGCAAGCAAAGTGTTTAAATTAGCCAAACTGCCAAATGCATTATTAACCATGATTATCCCTAATCGCTAAACTCTATTAAGTAATTTATCGGTCGTTTGGTTAAAAGCTTTAGGTTATTTGAACGCTTAAATTTGAGCTCAACAATGAGCAGATTAAATCACAAGATCATGTTTTTATAATTGTTGATTAAAATTCCACTCTGAGTCGAAAATGAGCCTATTTATCCACTTTAGGACTGCATTTATAATGATTTTTAAACAGTTGTACTTGAAAATAACTATTTTCTTCCTTCAGGCTGTATAAAATTTAACTCGATGGAGAGTATTTATGAAAAATGAAATAACGTGCAATTTTTTTCTTGATGTGAAAGAAGGTAAATTAATAGAGTTCAAAGAACTCATTTATAAAATTGTGGATGTTGTAAAAAAGGAGCCTGGCACTTTAACGTACACATATAATATCAGTGAAGATGGGAAAAAAATTCACATCGTTGAGAGATATAAAAATATAGCGTCAATCATCAGTCATATTGATGAAAGTTTTGCGCCATTCGCGAAAGCTTTTTTATCCTTGGTTGATATTTATGCATTAAATGTTTACGGTGTTCCAGATAACAATTTACGTGAGAGACTGGACGTATTTGGCGCTAAATACCATGTATTAGTGGATGGGTTTTCTCGATAATAATACAAGAAAAGCACTAATATAAAATTATACACTTGTGAATATTACTCTTTTTATAAATAACCAGCTTATATATGAGGGCTATTTATCGACAAGAGAATTGCGCTAAAACCAGCAAAAACACGTATACATAATTGTTCTAAATAAAAATATTTAACCTGCCCCCTGGTTAAGAGATTTACTAACGTATTGAATCATGGTGATATTTAAATTTATTTTCTCTAGCCAGAGGTTTTCAGTGAAACAAGGCGAATTTACGCGTCAATAGCTGGCCTATTGCAAGTAAATTCAACGCCGTTAGCGTTTAAACTAGCTGCTTTTAATTTGCGACTCTATTAAAACAATTTCTGTGTATCTTCAGCATAAGCAATAATGAAAGGTATTTGTAAAAAAAGTATAGAAGAGAGCCATTGATTATAGTTCTAACTCCATCAATGGCTTATTTATATCTGTATACCTATGGTGATTTTTTTAGCGTTTCAGCAAAAAATTTCTCCTGAAATAGCCCAATCTTCTGTTTTTACATCATTAAAAATAACGTAAACATATTGCGGATCAACATCAGCATGTTTAGCTATTGATGCTGTCACTTCTTTTGCTATCGCTTGTTTAGCATGATCACGACCTTCAAACATTTGAATATTAACTACTGGCATTAGGTATCTCCTTTAATTAGATAGGTGTTAACTCGTCAACGATATGACGAAAACAGCATAACAAAGACGCATAAGTAGATAAATACGTAAAAAGGAGACTCTAAGTAGCATTAATTTCTACAATTAATTAAAATTACCCTCATCTGATAAGCGTACAAATTCGTCAATAATAAACCTGACACTGGGCAGGAGATGTTTTGTTTTTGGCCAAATAATATGTAACTCAGTTGAAGCAGGATTTAACTCTGGCAAAATTGGTACTAGCTTACCTTCATCTAGCCAAGGCTGAAGCAAAGACTTAGGGAACTGAATGATTCCCGCGCCAGCAATACAAGCATCGACCATAGCATCACCATCACTAATTTGATGAAAGGGCTTAGGATGAAAGCGCATATCATCACCATCGGTATTTTTAATTAACCAATGTAGTGAACTACCGCCTCGCCAAGCCACTATGCACTGATGGCTTGTTAACTCAGCAAGACTCGTTGGGGTACCTAAACGTGCTAAATAAGCAGGAGAAGCGGTTAAAATCAAATGTTGAGAAGTCAGTTTTCTAGCAACTAAATCACCACTATCTTTAATGGCACCAAATCGAATAGCTAAATCAAAGCCAGCATCGAGAGGATCAATAATTTTATCATTAAAAGTTACTGTTAGTTTTAATTGTGCATGTTGCTCAGCAAGCTTCAATAAAACAGGTAACACAAAAGAGCGACCAAACGCAGCTGGCACATCGATTCGTACTCGACCTGAAGGTTGGGATAATTTTGATTGTAACGCTAACTCTGCTGACTGAAGGGTATCTAATGCCAATTGACAGCTTGCTAAATACGCCTCTCCTTCAGTAGTTAAACTCAGTTTCCTAGTTGTGCGATGAAAAAGCTTGGTGTTTAAATGATTTTCTAATTTAGCAATGCTTTTACCTAATGCTGATTTGGAAATACCTAACTCTTCAGCTGCTGCGGTAAAGCTTTCATTTTTGGCCGCTGCGGTAAAATAGACAATGCCTCGAAAGGAATCAGATAACACTGTTGACGACATACAATAACACCTATTTATATGGTTAAAAATAAAACACTTCTTTCTAAATAATTCCCTTATATTTGGCCTTAGAACATTACGACCTCGCATGGTCACTCAACATCAAAAATCGACCGTCAAGGCTACTAAAATGTTTTGATGTAGTTACTTGGAATCATAGCCAATACTTCTCAAAAGCTCTAATTAGATGTAAGTTATCAGAGTATTCTAATTTCGAAACTATATCCAAATATTCTACTTTGTAAAAAACAGACTGTGTATCTAACTGAACTAGTTAAGAGGTTTACTAACACATTGAGACATGATTATATTTAAATTTATTTCTCTCTCACCAGAGACTTCCAGTGAAAACAAGGCGAATCTACACGTCAAATATTAACTTCATACCTTATAATTTCTGATTGAGAAATGATTTCAAAATCGAGTAAAAAAGGACCGATCCTTTTTGATCAAACCACTCAATAATTGTACTAATCAATGCAATTAGTCATAATTCTGTAACTTTGATCCGCGATAATCTTTATCCGATAAATGAATACACTCTAGAAGATTAAGTAAGATGAGTACACCTTTAGTGCAACTAACATTTGCACTGCAATCATTTGAAGATCCGATGTCTGCGGCTATGAGCCACACCATGGAATACGAAAAATTATCGCTTACAGCCAATGCTGCGCATAATATTACACTGCAATGTGTATTGCCTGATGCAGTCAATGAGGGCGATATAATTTCGCTTAGCGCAACACATCCAAGTGCGCGTGGTGCACAGTACTTTAGTGAGCACACACTCACTAATGCAGATCTTGAACGTGATTACGTAAACCTTACTTTGAGCCAAATTACACAAAGCCAATGCTTTGTAATGCAAATGATGCTGCACGGTAAACACGCAACTTTAAAAAACAGCCTACAATTCGATATGCATATTAACGCATTTGAACAAGGTTACTGCGCACCCTTTGTTAATGTAGAACGGACTAAACCACAAGGTATTCGTAGCTATTTTGCGAGTATGGGATCTACGTTTTTATCGCTGTTTTAGTGCTGGCTGCACTCTTTGCAGATTTATAAGTTATTAGTCTGCAAAACTTACTTTACCCATAGTGACTCCCGCGATACCTTGTGCAGTATTACTTAGGTGTTGCTGCTCTCCTGCTAGACATTCGTTTGCTAAAATAGCAAATAACACGGCCTCTTTTGCGTCGGGATTTATACCTAAATCGTCAGTATTTTTAAACGCCTTAATACGTGGACAAAGCGCTGTAAGTTGCGCCATTAGTAACGAATTATGAATACCGCCACCACTTGCATACACCACACAATTTTGTGCGCGCTCTGCACACTCGTTTAATGCATTTGCTATAACGGTTGCAGTAAAGGTATTTAAGGTGGCCATTATATCTTCATGGCTTAAATGGTGAGTATTTGTAAGTTGCTGTGCGGCGTTTAAATACGCTAAGTTAAATACCTCAGGCCCTGTGGTTTTAGGCATTGGGAGTTTAAAAAACGCGTTATTACATAATGCATTCAATAATGGCGTATTTACCTTGCCTGCTTTTGCTATTTTTGCGCCATCGTCATAATGCATATCTTTAAAATGTTGCTGTACGTACGCATCCATAATGGTATTACCTGGGCCAATGTCGGAGCTAAATACGCCGTTTGCATCACCATTTTTGGGTAAAAACGTTAAGTTAGCTATGCCGCCCATATTTAGCAAAATCCGACTTTCAGCAGCGCTCGAAAAATACAAATAATCGCCATACACAGCCAGTGGTGCGCCCTCGCCTCCTGCGGCTATGTGTTTTTGCCTAAAATCACCAATGGTTGTAATATCCGTAGTAACGGCTATTTGGTCGCTATCGCCAATTTGTAAGGTGCCATTAGTAAAGCTTTTGTGGTTATGCTGCGACTGCGGGCAGTGGTAAATGGTTTGCCCGTGGCTTGCTATTACATCAATACTTGCTGGGTTTATATTCCACTTAGCTAAGCACTGATTAACCATATTGCCATGGAGTTTACCTACCCACGGGTGCAGTAAAGTTACAAGCTCTAAATCGCACTCTCGTTTGGCAAATACCTGCTTTATTTTAGTTTTATAATCGTCGTTGTAATCAACAGTAGTAAAATTTAAAACCTCAATGTGAGTATTTAAGCCCGCGCCTGTTACTTTACACAGTGCAACATCAAGCCCATCCAGCGAGGTGCCACTCATTAAACCAATAATTAAACGGCTTGGTTTTTGGGCGCTGTTATAAAGCGCTTTAATGTGAGGGTGCATAATGGCATCTAAAATAGGTGTAATATTTTGCTTATATTAGAGGACTTTAAAACAAAGTAATAGCCGTAAACCGTTTAATTTAGGTTCTGATTGTTTAACTCTTAAATGATTGCTAAGTTAGCGTGCATACTAAAAATTTATGGAAAAATATGATCACCCTCAGAGATTTTAAAGCCCAAGACGCGCCTTTTATTATTAACACCTTAAATGATGAACAGGTGACTCGTTACTTATCGTCAAAAATTCCGTTTCCGTATACGCAAGCCGATGCTGATTGGTGGATAAACCAAGGCTCAAAAAACGGTATTATTAAGGCCATTGTTGTAAATGGGGAATTTGCGGGCTGTATTGGCATAACTTCCGGCGAATTTGAATACAGCCACAGTGGCGAAATTGGTTATTGGCTAAATAAAACCTATTGGGGGCAAGGCATTATTACTCGCGCTATTGAACTTACCTGCGAAGAAGCGTTTGCGCAATCTAACCTAAATAGAATTTTTGGCGCTGTGTTTGCTGGTAATACTGGCTCTATGAAGGCACTTACTAAGAGCGGCTTTGAGCAAGAGGCTGTGCTTAAACAGGCCATTTATAAAAACGGGGTGTTTTACAACAATCATATATTTAGTAAGCTCAAAGCAGACTCATTACTCTAATTAAATCTGCGCAAAGGTTGAATTATCAACCACCCGCCCAAAACTCCTTTATCAAGGTACGAATTGTACATATTCATACTGCTTAGCCGCGCATTATTGTTTAGCTGAACACGATTTTTAAAGCGTGAACATTCGGTAAGTAGTTTATTTATATTAATAGGAGATCTTTTATGTCTACGACTAGTCGCCAACTTACTCTTGAATCACGCCCTAATGGCGCTCCAACAGATGAAAACTTTAAATTAAAAACGGTAGAGCTTCCTGCATTAAAAGACGGCGAAGTTTTACTACGCACTATTTACCTATCACTAGACCCGTATATGCGTGGTCGTATGAGCGATGCTAAGTCGTACGCAGATCCAGTTAATATTGGCGATGTAATGGTTGGCGCAACAGTGTGCCAAGTAGAAGAGTCTAAAAACGATAAGTTTAGGATCGGTGAATGGGTCCTTGCCTACACCGGTTGGCAAGACTACGCCATTACCGACGGCGAAGGCTTAATGCAATTAGGTAAAGAACCTGCAAACCCTTCATACGCATTAGGTATTATGGGTATGCCTGGCTTTACAGCGTATATGGGTTTACTTGATATTGGCCAGCCTAAAGAAGGCGAAACCGTAGTTGTTGCAGCAGCAACAGGCCCTGTAGGCGCAACCGTTGGTCAAATAGCTAAAATTAAAGGCTGTAAAGTGGTGGGTGTTGCTGGTGGTAGCGAAAAATGTGCACAAGCAGTTGAAAAACTAGGGTTTGATGCCTGTATTGATCACAAAGCTGATGGCTTTGCGGAGCAGCTAGAAAAAGCCTGCGATAAAGGCATTGATGTTTACTACGAAAATGTGGGCGGTAAAGTATTCGACGCCGTACTACCACTCTTAAATACCGCAGCGCGCGTACCACTGTGTGGTTTAGTATCGCAATACAACGCTACTAGCTTGCCAGAAGGCCCAGACCGTTTAGGTATGCTAATGGGTCAATTGCTTACTAAGCGTATTAAAATGCAAGGCTTTATCATTTTTGATGATTACGGTGACCGTTACGACGAGTTTGCACAAGACATGCAAAAATGGCTACAAGACGGAAAAATTCAATACCGTGAGCACATGGTAGAAGGCATCGAAAATACAGTAGGCGCGTTCAACGATATGATTTGCGGCAAAAACTTTGGTAAAACAGTGGTTAAAATTAATAACCCACTTTAATTTTAAACGGCTTGTAAGGCCAAGCCCTTACAAGCCATAAAAGGACTGACATGATTAAACTACACCATTTAAATAAATCCCGTTCTAAACGTATAATTTGGCTTTTAGAAGAGCTAGATGTTGACTACGAAATTGTGGCTTACCAGCGCAATAAAGACACCTTCCTAGCCCCTGACGAATTAAAACATATTCATCAACTTGGTAAGTCGCCGGTAATTGAAGACGGCGGTTTAATTATTGCTGAATCAGGTGCTATTACCGACTACCTTATTTCTAAATACGGCAACGGTAAATTTGCTCCAAAAGTTAATACAGCTGAATATGTTGACTACCAGCAATGGCTGCACTTTGCAGAAAGTTCAGCAATTTTACCGCTTTTACTTAAAATGTTTGTACTAAAAGATGGCGCTAAAACACAGTTTTTAGAAGGCTATGCCAACGCTGAAACAGCTAAAGTAATTAGCTACTTTAACGACCGCCTTGAAAGTAAACGTTATTTAGTGGGCGATACCCTAACGGGCGCTGATTTTATGATGTCGTTTATTGTTGAAATTGTTAAAAACTCAGGCCAATTAGCGCACTTTAAAAACCTCGTCAAATACGACGAGCAATTACAAAGCCATGAAAAGTTTCATACAGCTAATGAGCTAGAAGCAAAGTACGACTAATAAATGATTTAATATAGATAAACTCAAGAGGCCTTAGGCCTCTTTTTTAGCTTTATAGCTTAACCATAAATTTTATATACATATTTTTTACAAAAAAAACTTATTATTGTGCTAAAACTAGTAGTCATGGTGCATAATGCATTCATTATTCTAAAATTTCTTAATTGTACTGGTAAGCTTAAAACGAGTACTTTTCATATTTGGGACAAACCATGACAATAAATATGCGCTTAGCTACTGGTTTCGGCGTGATCTTATCAATGATGCTTATTTTAACCATTATCGGAATTTCACGTGTTAGCCTCATTAACTCTAATATTACTCACATAACAGACGTAAATTCGGTAAAACAGCGATACGCTATTAATTTTAGAGGCAGTGTACACGACAGGGCTATTGCAGTTCGCGATGTTGTGTTAATAACAAGCCAGAGCGATTTAAATACTGTTTTTAATAATATAAAAGAACTCGACGCATTTTATCAAACATCGAGCCGCGCTATGGCCGAGTTAACTACAGATATGTCGAGTACAGAGCGCTCTCTTATAAATAAAATTAACCAAATAGAACGACGTACCCTCCCTTTTATACAAAATGTAATAAGCGCTAAAAATGCGGGTAATTTAAACGAGGCTTCGAATATTTTATTAAACGATGCCCGCCCTGCTTTTACCGAGTGGCTCAATACCATAAATCAATTTATAAACTTGCAAGAGCAAGCAAATCAAATAACAACTATCGATACCCGCGAAGTAGCCAGCTCATTTAAAATATGGATGATTTCGTTAACGGCACTCGCTATTATCATTGGTGCAAGCGTCGCTTATATTATTAGCCAGCTGATCAGAAACTCAGTCGGTGGAGAACCGCAAGAAGCCGCTGAAGTAATTGCACTTATCGCACAAGGCGATTTAAGAGGCGATGTGCACTCGTGTTGTCCTAACAGCATGATGGCATCAGTAGAAGTAATGCAAAGCAAATTAAAAAACATTGTAGATAGTATTATTAATTCATCTAAAGAGCTCTCAACACATTCAGCAAGTGTGGCATCTGGCTCACAACAAGCACTAAGCGCAGCCGATACACAAGTAACATATACCAATTCTGCAGTCAGTAGTTTAGAAGAAATGAGTCGCAGTATTCATTCTGTTGCCGATGCAGTAAGGCAAACTGAAGACAATTCAAAAATTACGGCCCAGTTATCGCAGCAAGGCAGTACGGCAGTGCAAAAAGTAGCAGCCGAGATTGAACAAATATCAGTAACGGTAAAAGCGACGGTTACCCAAATAAATGTACTTCAAGAACATGTAAAGCACATTGGCGATATTTTAAGTGTAATACGCGGCATTTCTGATCAAACAAACTTGCTTGCACTAAATGCTGCAATAGAAGCCGCAAGAGCAGGCGAAACAGGCCGAGGGTTTGCTGTTGTTGCTGATGAGGTAAGGCAACTTGCCCAGCGTACCGGTGATGCAACAGGCGATATTGAAAAGATGATTTTGCAAGTACAAGAAAACACGCAAGCATCGGTAACAGCAATGGAAACCACTGTACCGCAAGTCGAAAACGGCTTAACGCTTACTCACGAGGCAAACGAGTTACTACACCAAATACAGCAACAAGCTAACGACTCATTAAGTAACGTACTTGAAATTGTTGAAGCAACATCAAACCAAGTAGCCACCGTGGCACAAATTAGTACCGGCGTTGAAGAAATTGCCAGTATGTCGAAAGAAACCAGTATGTCACTTAATAGTAACGCACAAGAAGCCGTTGCATTAGCTGACCTTTCAAACACGCTTAAGAAATATATTAGTTACTTTAAAGTTTAAGTGTTTAGCGTTTTACAGTAATTAAAAAAGGGGCTTTAAGCCCCTTTGTTGTAGGTAGCAATAAGTTGTATGTAGGTATAATCTAGTTAACTAACTTGGATGCTATCACTATATACCCGCTAAATCGCGCTCAGTAATACACTCACCCGACGCCATTTCAAACTCGCGGCATACCAATGGGCGGTTTTCGTAAATAGAGCACATAAGCGTATTTCTATCGAGCGCTTCGCACCAACCATCGTCTGCGCGCTTCATTACCTCGCTCCCCCATTTATCGTATTCAATATAGTTAAAGGGCACGCCGGTATCGGTTACTATGCGCACTTCTAATTGGCAACAACAGGCTTGGCAGTTAGCACATGTAACTGGCTCTGAGATAGTAGAAATATTTTCAACGGGGATAACAATATGCGGCATAGTGGCTTAAATAAGAGAAACTCGTCAATTAGGATACACGAGCAAACAAAACGTGCTAGTAAATTTTATTGTAGTTGATAAATATAATACTAATCCGAAAAAATACTTAATCAATTTGATTAGTTAATCTGATACTAAAATTTCTTATATACGACTGTATGGGTGCAGGAGGTAGAGCAATGCAGGGAGCAATTATCGATAACAACTAAATAACAAAATTTTTGTCTTGTTATAAACAATACTTTTTTACCTTAAAGTAGCTCATTTAATTAAACGAGCGGGTATGCCAATTAAAAAGATTAAGCGTGCTATTACTTAGCACGCTTGTTTGGTGTTTTTTAATATTAAAAGTTTAAAACCACTTTAACATCGCCCGATACCGCAGAGGTAGAAACAAAACCAATGGTATTTGGGTTAGTTGCAACCATTTTAATGACCTCAGCGTCATTTTCGAGCGCTTTAGGTGGCGTGCCTTTGCCTGTAAAAATAAGTTTTGACCAATATGCTCTCAACTGTGAAGCGCTTTTATTGAGTAACTTGCTGTTAAACTGCTCTGTAGCGGTATTTTTTTCTTCTTGAGATACAGGAATAATTGTATTGCCATTACTAAACGACTTTTCTTTTCCGGTGTAAATTCGAGTAATAACAGACTCGTCAAAGCTGCTATCATTCGAGGGATGCACAATAATGGCAAAATCTGCAAAGGCAACATTACTAAACAAAAACAGAACACATAACACTAATTTTTTCATCTCTATCCCCTTAAAAAAAAATACCAAACGTGGTTACTTTACTATTACTCATTACTGCTGATGAAAACGAGCCACTTTGTCTCTTTCTTGCAGCAGTTTTAAACACATCTAAAACAATCAATTTTGAAGTCTCGATGCTCACATCATCTATGTATGAACGAAATATCCACGTTGAGTATAGTTAAACCACGAGAAAACAAACAAAAATTTAACATTTTTTATCGTTATTCTGGTTTGGTAATTATTTAAATACCTATCTAGCAAGAAGTGTTGCTTTAATTTCGCTATAACGCATCTGCTCGCACAGTGCAAAACCACTCAGCTGGCGCACTTTATTACGCGCAAATAACGGCACACTCATCCCCGCTAAAAAGCGGCATTGGGTTTCAATACCCACATTATGATTACCCTTACCTGCCATATGCGCTAAAAACTCATCTACCTTTTGATAAATAAGTTGCTCGTCAATATAGGCAGGCTCTATAGAGTATTCAAGCTTAACCGCATGGCCTCTACACACACTACAATGCCCGCATTGCTCAGGTGCATTTTGATCGTCAAAATAGCGCGCTAAGTTATAGCTTAAGCAACTTTGTAGCTCAAAAAAGCGAACCAGTGCAGCAATACGTTTAATTTCGGCCTGTTCTTTATCGCTAAAGTAGTCGTGCAGTTGCTGGGCAAGTTCAGGGTTGTTTATAACCTCTCCATGCACTTTGTATACTTGGGTAATACGTTTAGTTTCAAGCGTTATTAGGTTTTTTTCGACTAGGTAGTCAAGAGCAGCCACTACACGTTTTCGATCAACCTGCGCGGCTTGTGTAAGGGAGTCAAAATTTAGCGTACCCCATATTTTTTTAAAATCGGTATGGCTAAATATTTGTGTTAAAAATGCTTGGCGCTGCTGGTCAAACTGGCTTAGTAGCTCGTTTTTATCAACCAAAAATTTGTATTTAAAATCGGCATAGTAGGCATATTGTGGCGTTATTGCGCCTTGCATTTCTAGTTGTACTAGCAAGGTTTTAAGGGCCAGTTGCCTAATATTACTTTCACTCGATAAGCTATATTCTTGCATTTCCCATTGCTGGTGGCTTTGGCGAATATCGTTAATTACATATTCAATACCGCTAAGCTCTGGGGTGTCGCCATATACAAAGTTTTCAACCGTATTTAGCCCATCTAAATTGGCAAGGGTGTAGCAATTTGATGGATTGCCATCGCGCCCTGCACGGCCAATTTCTTGGCTGTAGTTTTCTATCGATTTAGGTAAGTCATAATGTATAACAAAGCGAATGTCCGACTTATCAACGCCCATACCAAAGGCAATGGTAGCCACCACTACGTTAATTTTACCCGCCATAAAGTCATCTTGAATTTGCCAGCGTAGCGTATCTTCAAGCCCTGCATGGTAAGCAACAGCGTGAATACCTTGCGCGCTTAGCACATTAGCGACTTGCTCTGCGCTTTGCTGTAGCGTTACATATACAATACCAGGGCCACTTTGCGCGCGCACAATGTTGGTAAGCTCGGTATTTTTATCGGCTGTTTTAACACTCAACACGCTTAAATCTAAATTAGCGCGGTAAAAACCCGTTTGTACAATGCACTCAGGCGATATAGCAAATCGCTCTGCCATATCGCGTTTTACTTTTTTTGTGGCCGTTGCAGTAAGCAACAACACTAAAGGAATATTAAGCTCTTCGCGGTAACGTGGCAGTTTAAGGTAGTCGGGTCTAAAGTTATGGCCCCATTCTGATATACAGTGCGCTTCGTCTACCACTAACATCGAAAGCGCCACTTGGCTTATAAATTCTCTAAAGCGTTCGTTTTTAAATCGCTCAACCGAGACCATTAATACTTTAATTTTACCGTTTCGCACGTCGTTCATTACAGTGCTGCTTTGCATTTGATCTTGGCTCGAATCAAGGCTGGCAGCATAAATGCCTTTGCTATTTAAAAAGCTAATTTGATCTTTCATCAACGCAAGTAAAGGCGAAACCACTAAGGTTAAATTAGGTAAGTGCAAAGCAGTGAGTTGGTAACACAACGATTTACCCGAGCCGGTCGGAAATATAGCCAACGACGATTGACCATTTAAAAGCTGCTCTATAGTTTGTTGCTGCCCTGTTCTAAATTGGCTAAAACCAAAATGTTGTTCAAGTGACTGAATTAATGGCGTGGTCATAAATACCCTTTTCGTTGTTTTTCAAACAGCGATTTAACTGCACAGCTAAGCGATAAAAAAGTGAGTATAACTTATATGCCTTTAATCATCATTTTTTGCTGACATATCCTTTATTTAAGCGCAAAATAACCTCACTAAAGAGTATGTTATTACGTTTGCCAAAAATAATTTTCATAATACCCAAATAACCTCAAAACACTAAAAATAATACAGATTATTTGGGTATATTATTTTTAAGGGCAACGTTATGAGTATTACAATACCTAAAATCGTCGTTATTGGCGGTGGTGCTGGCGGGCTAGAGCTTGCAACCCAACTAGGGCATAAACTAGGGAAAAAAAACCAAGCAGATATACTGTTAATAGACAAAAACCGTACCCACATATGGAAGCCGTTACTGCACGAAGTAGCGACAGGCTCTATTGACCCCGATTTAGATGGCGTTGTGTACTCAGCCCATGCCGCAAAACATCATTACCGTTTTCAACTTGGTACTTTTTGCAATATAGACCAAAGCAATAAAACAATTACTCTCTCCGCGCTCAACGACGAGTTAGGCCACACCATTTTACCTGGGCGCACGGTACGCTACGATCACCTTGTTATTGCCATTGGCAGCGTAAGTAACGACTTTAATACCCCAGGTATAAAAGAGCATTGTTACTTTTTAGACTCAAGCCAACAAGCAGAACGCTTTCAGCATTCATTACTCGACAGCTTTACGCGCCTTCATCAGGACGACAATCAACAGCAATCACTTAATATTGCCATTGTAGGCGGCGGTGCTACCGGTGTTGAACTCTCAGCTGAGCTTTACCATGTGTCTGAGCTATTAAAGTTGTATGGCTTAACAAATATGTCCTCTAAACGTTTACATATACATTTAATAGAGGCAGGCCCGCGTATTTTACCTGCATTACCAGAGCGCATAGCCACCAGCGCCAAACGCGAACTATTAAAACTCGGCGTAAACGTACGTGAGCAAACGCAAGTAAAAGAAGGCACCGCACAAGGCTTTATCACCAAAGATGAAGAACACATTGATGCCGATATTATGGTGTGGGCAGCAGGCGTAAAAGCGCCTGATTTTATAAAAGATTTAGGTGTTTTTGAGTTGACCCGCAGCAACCAAATTCAAGTAAACGAGTTTTTACAAAGCACCGTTGATGAAAGCATTTTTGTGTTAGGCGATTGCTGCGCATTTACGCAGGCAGATGGTAAGCAAGTACCACCACGCGCACAATCGGCGCACCAAATGGCGCAGTGCGTCGAAAAAAACCTTATCGCCACGCTAAAACAGCAACCACTACGCGGCTTTAAGTATAGCGACCATGGCTCACTTGTTAATTTATCAAGCTACAGTACTGTGGGTAATTTAATGGGTAACCTCACCAGTAATACCTTTTTTATTGAAGGTAAAATTGCCCGCTTTATGTATATATCGCTTTATAGAATGCATCAACGCGCTATTCACGGCAGTGCAAAAACCTTTGCATTATGGATAAGCGAAAAAGTACTGCGTGTAGTTCGCCCAAAAATGAAGTTACATTAAAGGCGATTTAAATTAAAGGCAGTGAGCGTTATCACTGTCTTTAATTTTTAACATTGGCTGTGTAGAGTATTTAAAACAACTAAGGAAATTGGGTTATGACGGGCAAAACGCTAATTTTCAACTTTGATGGCACAGGGAATGAGCCCCGTGACGCAGAGCAATTTAGCTCAGAACACTTTAAAGAAGACGCCAGTATTTCTAATATTCTAAAATTACACTTACTGCTTGGCGGTAAATTAGAAGACTCCCCCATTACCCCACAGTCAAACCAACTCAGTTTTTATTATCAAGGGATAGGCACTAAAGGTAGTCGTTTAAAGCGTGTATTAAACCAAACATTTGCACCTCGTGGTGACGATGTAGCCAGTATTTTAAATCAGGCTTTAACCGATTTTAAAACTCATTACCAACTAGGCGATTCACTACTTTTAACAGGTTTTAGTCGAGGTGCAGCACTTGCCAGGCGCTTTGCAAAATGTCTGGAGTTATTAATATGTGAGCGAGTCTACCTTTGTGTATTTGATACAGTAGCCTCAATTGGCTTATCAAAAGTAAGTAAAGCAACGCGCGGCGCTGAACATGTTATTTTTGAAAACCACACCATAGCCACAAACGTATCTCAAGCTCTGCACTGTGTATCGCTTGATGAAAAACGCCGCGCCTTTGAACCCACACTAATGAACCATCAAAATAATATTACCGAGCTGTGGTTTGCTGGCGCGCATTCAGATATTGGCGGCGGTTACTACCGCGATGGCCTAGCCGATATTAGCTTGCGTTATGCACTTGAGTGGTTAATAGAGCAACCGCTTAATATTTCGTTATTAACTAGCCGCGATATAGATTACACAACACTACTACCCGATAACAACTTAGTTGCGCAAGATGATGTGACGGTTATTCCTGATCCGCTCGCATTAAGTCATCAGCAAAATTACTTTTGGTTTAACCCCTTATTTAAACTAGTAGACAGAGAATGCTATGTACTTATAGATAACGAAGCTAGCAATCTTAAACCTTTAGTGCATCACAGCGTTGCAGAGCGTATTAACAAGCTAACCAGTTACCGCCCAGAATCGCTTAAAAAACTGCATTACAAAATTAGCTATAACGACAACACCACGCTTAGCTTTATTGGTTTAAGCCAACATATAGAACTGGCTAATCAAAATATGAATGTGCTGAGCGTTAACCAAAGCCAAGATGTAATAGTATTTGCTAGTGAGCAATACAATGCAACTGGCCTTATGCTAGAGCAAGGCGCTACTTACCGTTTTACCCCATATCCAAATCAATACTGGTTTGACGATGGTATAAAGTGCACACCAATAGGTTGGCATCGCGATAATGTGAAGCTTGGCGTAAAAGAAATCCCAATGGCAGTGCTTGAACCATTTAGACGATTGCCTCATGCACAATGGTTTTCGTTGATAGGAGCGATTAATAAAAACGACGAGCACCTATTTAAAATAGCTGACGGCGCTGATATTAAAATTACTAAATCTGGTGAGTTTTGCCCATTTGCAAACGACTTAAGCCGCTTTTATGGTGCGAACGCAGGAAAAATAAAAGTAAAAGTAACAAGACTGGAATAGCCTGTAGACGCGCAGCTTGCTGGCGTGTAAAAACGCAGTTTTTAGGATATTAAGTAATGAGAAGCTTTGCTTCTCGCGTGAGCAAGCTCTACGCCTACAAGAAATCGTAACCGCAGCTCAATGATCATTCCCCTGTAGACGCGCAGCTTGCTGGCGTAACGAGTGCAGCTCGTCATATTTTAAAATGAAAAACAGACTTTAGATTAGAAGCTGCGCTTCTCGCGTGAGCAAGCTCTACGCCTACAAGAAATCGTAACCGCAGCTCAATGATCATTCCCCTGTAGACGCGCAGCTTGCTGGCGTGTAAAAACGCAGTTTTTAGGGTATTAAGTAATGAGAAGCTTTGCTTCTAACGTGAGCAAGCTCGACGTCTACACATCATATTCTGAAACTTGGGTATAAACCCTTCTAGACGCGCAGCTTGCTGGCGTAACGAGTGCAGCTCGTCATATTTAAAATGGAAAACAGACTTTAAAATTAAAAACGATGCTTCTCGCGTGAGTTAGTTCTGCGCTGGCGAAAGCCCTATTTGATCGGTGCTATTTAAGCGGCGATTAAATAGGACTCTTGTCCTGAATGCTTGTTGCTACGTTTAAACGAACCTTTGCCTTTTTTAGCTTTAACTACTTGTGGTTTAAATAATTTAGAGGTTACCAACGCTGCTAGTGCATTGTGGTTTATAACGCCTCGTCCTGTGTCTACCGCGCCGGTGTTTGCGGTTTTTGCTTTAGATTTTTTAGTCATATATTTCCTATCAACTAATGGTTATTTTAAGTTAAATAATAAAGAGGCTTTTATATTGGCCTATTTAAGAGATGGCGATTGTAGGCTTAATTTTCAACCGCGCAAGTATTTTTAATGCCCAACAGGTACTTTTTTATAATAAAAAAGCATAAAAAAAGCGCAGTTAATAACTGCGCTTAATATTACTTTAGTTTACTTTATAAATTAAAAACTAAAGCTTACTTTTGCGTAGTACGTTCTGCCGTCAAAGCCGTATGGCAATGCGCGTACAGGGTATTTAAATGCGCCGTTGGTGATAAAATTAAGTACTTCGTCATCACCTAATTCATCTGGCGTTTCGTCAAATACGTTATCGGCACCAACCGAAAGCGCAAACATGTCGTTAATTTGGTAGCTAACATTTAAATCAACTAACACAGCAGACTCAACCGTACTTGTTGGTTTAAATGAACCCGTAGGCGAAAGCTCACCTGGTAATGAAATATGGTCGTTACCAAAGTATTTTACGTCTGTTTCGCCAAAGTAGTTAAAGCGAATGGTTGATGTGTAGGCATCGCGTTCGTAGTCAAACGTAAGCGTTGCACGTTCGCTCGGTTGTCCGTCGGTAAAAAAGCTACGTTGTAAATCATCAAAAGCAACCGCTTCAGGAATACCGTCTTCTGCGTTTACGCTGTCAATTTTAGTATCGTTTAGGTTACCTGCAAAGGTTACTCCTAAATTACCGCCTTCAAATTCAGTGCGGTACGATGCAATAATATCAACACCTTGCGTAGTAGAATCAACCGAGTTTGAGAAGTAGTTAGCTTGCACAGCTCCCGTTGCTTGTAGCGCAGCAACCGCTTCAGAGCTAAACGATACGTCGTCAGCCGAAAGTAAGCTGCCAAGTGTAATACGGTCTTCAATTTCTACACGGTAAAAATCAACCGTTAACGAAAGCTCGCTTGTTACATCGTAAACAAAACCTGCACTGTAGTTTGTTGATGTTTCAAGCTCTAAGCTATCTACGCCTAGCGCACTTGGGAAAGCGGTCCCAGTGTTTGCCGTGAACGACTGCGTTAATGTGCCGTCTGAGCCTAAGTTAGTTGTAAAAGCTGTATAACCACTTTGTTGAAGTGATGGCGCTCTAAAACCAGTAGACAGTGCACCACGTACTGCAAAGTCATCTGAAAATTCATAACGTGTTGCTAATTTACCAATTAAATCATCTCCAGCATCTGAGAAATCTTCATAGCGTAGCGCACCACTTACGTTCCATGCGTCGGTGATCATAGTTTCTACGTCTACATAAACTGCGTAGCTGTTACGGTCGCTGTCGTTAGCCGCTTCAGGGCGTAGGCCGTTATAAGCTTGAAAACCACACTGTGCAAATTGATCCGGATCGTTTACTGATGGGTACGAGGTATCAATATTTGCTAGTCCACAGGCGTATGATGCTTCATCGCCAGGCACTATTTCGTAGTTTTCTTTACGGTATTCGGCACCTACTGTTACATATAAAGGCTCACTACGGCCAATATCTACAATACCGTTTACATCAAGGTTAACCGTTGTTTGATCGAATCTAAAACCACCTGAGTAACCGCCAGTAGGGCCAGAGTTTGCTGCAATATCGGTATCGCTTGCACTTGGGTTATTAAATAAATACTCAGCCGCGTAAGAAGCGTTTAATGTATTACGTGATGTAAAATCGTATTGGTTTTCACCATAAACAGCCGATACATCGTAAGTCCAATCTGTGTTTATATCGCCTTTAAAACCAAGCGCGACTGAAATATCTTGTGCTTCGTTATATATGCGCGGTAAAAAACCATCACTATATACTTGTGTTACGTTTTTAGACGCTTCGTTAAAGTTACGGTAAAAACCATTACCCAGCGCCGTGCGCTCTGAGTAGCCACCAAACGAGTAAAGCTCACCGTCGCCCATTGGTAATGCCATGTTGTAGAATAACGACGTAAATTCACTTTCTGAGTTACCTTGGCCCCAGCGTACATCTTCACTTAGCGTACCTGGTTCAACATTAAGCGAACCACCCGTATCGCGCTCGGCGCGGTTAGTGCCGTCGGCATCACGGTACTCAAGCGATAGGTTAATAAAGCCGCCTTCGTTACCTAATTCAAAACCACGGTTTAAACCTGCTGAAATAGTGTCGCCGTCACCTTCACTTGTGCCGCCGTATTGTACAAAACCCGTTGTAATACCGGTTGAGTTATTAAGAGATAAGTTAATAACACCTGCAATCGCGTCAGAGCCATACTGCGCTGCAGCGCCGTCGCGTAATACTTCAACGCCTTTAAGCGCTGTTAGCGGAATGGCATTCATATCAGTACCCGCAGCGCCTGCACCAACTGTACCGTTAAGGCCAAAAATTGATTGGTTATGACGACGTTTACCATTTACTAATACAAGGGTTTGATCTGGTTGTAAGCCGCGAAGTGTTGCGGGTCTAAATAAATCAGAACCGTCTGATACTTGTGTACGCGAAAAGTTAAATGAAGGCGCTGTCGCTTGAAGGCTTTGGCCTAATTCGGTAAAACCACCTTTAGTTAAATCATCCGCGTCAATTAAATCAATAGGAGAAGAAGACTCTGTAGAGGTGCGGTTAGATACACGCGATCCTAATACAGATATTTGCTCTATGTTTTTAGCAGCTTGCACTGGTGCTTCTTCTGCGTTAACAATGCTTGGTGCGCTAAACGCAAAAGCAACGGCTACAGCAAGTGTATTTAAACGGTATGTTGACATAGTGACGACCCTGTTTTTTTGTGTGTTCTTATAAATTATTTAAACCACTTTATTAGCAGCCTGTGCAAACATCCTAGCAACATATACAAATAAAAAGAAACAAAAAATGGTGTAATTATGCAAATATTTTATAACATAAGAAAAAAACACTTAAAAGTGCGTTAAATACATACAAAACAGGTATTAATTTTCAAATTACTAGCTTTAACGTTTTGTTTACAATGTAAATTGTAATGGTTATTGTCTGTTTTGACGGGTAATGAACAAAAAATACTCGTAACTTAGTCTAAGGCACTATTTACTTTTATTTCTTCGTCGAAAATAGCATATAGCGCAAACAAGCATTTTTAACTTGCCGACTACTCAGCAATTAACTTTAAGCATAAACATTTAGGGCGTGTTGCTCTTTGGTGGTTGAATTTGCAGTAGACTGCTTGGTTTTTAAGCAAGGGCCATGTAGTGTGGTTATTATCCATAAGTAGGCGATAACGCAGCATAAATACCAAACATGCGCTGCCCGAAAGGTTCTTTCTAGGGACTAATTTTAATCCACAAAGATCAACGCGCCCTAATCATCTTTGACAATTATGTAACTGGAGTGATTTTTTGAGCTACGCTTTAATAAAGTAATCTTAAATAAAAAATACATTATTGACTTGTAAGGATAAAGCTATGACAGACACAGCTAAAAAAGCTGCCATGACTCACATTGATGTACTATGCGTTGACGATGATGAAATAGTATTGCGTTCACTCACCCGTTTACTAAAAACAAACAAACTAACGGCGATCGCGTGCAGTAACCCCGAAACAGCTTTAACACATTTAAAAAGCCACGAATTTGGCTTAATCATCAGCGATATGCGCATGCCAAAAATGAATGGCGCACAGTTTTTAGAGCAAGCCCGTAAGCTTGCGCCTGACACACAGCGTATTTTATTAACAGGGTATGCCGACATAGAAACAACCTTAGCCGCAGTTAACCAAGGTCAAATAAGCGGTTATATCCAAAAGCCTTGGCAAAACGATCTGCTACTTGGCAGCATTAATAATAGCCTTGAAAAATTTCAGCTAAAAAAACAAAATCAAATACTTGAAGAACAAGTAAAAACTCAAAACTTAGAACTTATCGAATTAAACAATGATCTTGAACAACGCGTAGAAAAACGAACTAAACAAATCAAACAAGTTTTAAAACAATTAGAAGAAGCAAGTGAACGAGAAAAAATAGAGCATAAATCAACCGTCGAGCTTTTATATAACTTTATAAATGCAAACCCTTATCTCGATGGAAATAGGGCACAAAACATTGCCAATACCTGCACCCAAATAGCGCTCTATTTAAATTTATCGCAGAAAAGTATCGATCTTGCGCCGATGGCTGGCTACTTAGCGCAAATAGGGTTACTTGCCATGGATCCTGATCTTTATAAAAAACCAGTCAATAAATTAAGCGAGTCGCAGCGTAAAACATTTTATACGCACCCAAGCACAGCGCAATTAATGCTAATGCCAGCAACACATTTACATGATGTTTCTGACGCTATTTACCATCAGTTTGAGCGTTATAACGGGAATGGCATGCCTAAAGGTTTAGCCGGTAACGATATACCGATTGGCGCAATGGTGTTGGGTTTAGCGCGTGATTACTGGGATGCTTTTGAACAAAGTAATGCCGCAAATGAACAAGACCGCCATGTACATGCGCTCGATACTGTAAAGCTTTATAGCGGTACATTTTATCACCCTAAAATTGTACGTGCTCTTGAGGCTAGTCAAACAAAAATGCGTGAGCAAAAAAGCTCAGCTGGCTCAATACTTATTTGTAATGCTAGCGAACTTAAAGAGAACATGATTTTAGGACACGCTCTGCATAGCCACACAGGCATAATGCTATTACCAAAAGGCCATATATTTAGCCGCAAATCAATCGAAAAACTGCAACAGCTTGAAGCCAAAAAGCCGACTCCATTTAGAATAATGGTTAAAACCGCTAAATGATTGATCTAAATCGCAGTTTTTTTCGTTACAATGTGTCTAAAATAAATTAATGACTTTGCTTGAAGGAGCACACCGTGTCGCGATTTTCTGCCGTTACCGACAATCCCCACGATCAGCGTTTTAACCAAAAAACGGGAATATTGCTTACCAACTTAGGTAGTCCTGATGCGCCGACGGCTGCAGCACTGCGTATTTACTTACGAGAGTTTTTATCAGACCCCCGTATTGTAGAAATACCACGCCTAGTATGGATGATTATTTTGCATGGTATTATTTTACGAGTCCGCCCTAAGCGTTCAGCCAAATTATATGAAAGTATATGGACCGAAAACGGATCACCACTAACCCATATTACACGCCAGCAAAGTATTAAGTTAAATACCCTACTAAAAGAAAAAGGCTACACCAATACCGAAGTTGTTATGGCAATGCGCTACGGCAATCCATCTATTGAAGCTGGCCTTGAAGCCTTACGAGAAAAGGGATTAACACGTATTGTTATAATGCCAATGTATCCACAATATTCGAGCCCAACTACGGGTTCTACGTTTGATGCTGTATCAAACGTACTGCGTAAATGGCGCTGGGTACCAGAGCTACATTTTATAAACGGCTATCATAAAAATACACGCTATATTGAATCGCTTGCAAACAGCATCAGTGAAGATTTAGAAGCCAACGGCATGCCACAAAAATTGGTTTTTTCGTACCACGGCATGCCTAAATTATTCTTAGAACGAGGCGACCCGTATCATTGTTTGTGTTTACAAACGACCCGCTTAGTAGTAGAAAAGTTAGGCTTGGATAAAGATAAAGTAATTAGTACGTTTCAGAGCCGCTTTGGCAAAGCTGAATGGTTAAAACCTTATACCGATGCAACACTTCAAAGCCTACCAAGTGAGGGAATTAAAGACATAGCGATTATAAGCCCTGCTTTTAGTGCTGACTGCCTCGAAACACTTGAAGAACTTGAAGGCGAAAATCGTGAAATTTTTGAAGAAGCTGGTGGCGAAAAATACCGTTACATTGCGGCACTCAATGACCGAGACGATCACATTGAAGCCATATATGATGTACTAAAACCGATGTTATAAACGTTCATAACTGCGAGTAAATAGTGACTTTTAAGCGGTGTTAGCATTAACACCGCTTTTTATTTTATAAAACCTCACCTACAAAAATTAAGCACTCAACTTATAGGTGCGAATTTACTTCGTGCTTGTAAAAAGTTAAAAATTAGCGAGGTATAAAACCTCACCTACAGCAATCAAACACCCAACTTGTAGGTGCGAATTTACTTCGCGCTCGTAAAAATTTAAAAATTAGTGAGGTATAAACCTCACCTACAGCAATCAAACACCCAACTTATAGGTGCAAATTTACTTCGCGCTTGCAAAAAGTTAAAAATTAGCGAGGTATAAAACCTCACCTGCAACAATTAAGCACCCAACTTATAGGTGCGAATTTACTTCGCGCTTGTAAAAATTAGCGAGGTATAAAACCTCACCTACAACAATCAAACACCCAACTTGTAGGTGCGAATTTACTTCGCGCATGTAAAAGCTTAAAAATTAGCGAGGTATAAAGCCTCACCTACAACAATTAAGTACCCAACTTATAGATGCGAATTTACTTCGCGCTCTTAAAAATTTAAAAATTAGCGAGGTGTAAAACCTCACCTACAACAATCAAACACCCAACTTGTAGGTGCGAATTTACTTCGCGCTTGTAAAAGCTTAAAAATTAGCGAGGTATAAAACCTCACCTACAACAATTAAGCACCCAACTTGTAGGTGCGAATTTACTTCGCGCTTGTAAAAACATAAAAATTAGCGAGGTATAAAACCTCACCTACAACAATTAAGTATTAACTCAATCCTTTCGGGTAATCATTACCGTGCACACACCTGCGATAATTCCCCAAAAAGCAGATCCGACCGAGAGCAGCGTTAAATCTGACGCTGTAACTAAAAATGTTACAATGGCAGCTTCAGTATATTGCGAGCCATTCAATGCTTGCTGCAAACTATTCGCAATAGTGCCAAACAGTGCAATACCTGCAAGTGCCAAAATAAGTGCTTGTGGTAAAGTTGCAACTAGCCCAACTAACGTTGCTGCACATAACGCCATTATTATATAAAAAACACCACCAGCAATACTTGCCCAATAACGCTTATCAGGGTTTTTATCCGCTTCTTCGCTCATGCAAATAGCGGCGGTTATTGCAGCTAAATTTATAGAATATGCCCCAAATGGTGCAGTTATAATATTAATGAAGCCTGTCACATTAAGTGATGCAGAAATAGGTACTTTATAATTATGTGCTTTGAGGACGGCTATACCGGGCAAATTTTGCGACGTCATGGTGACAATATAAAGTGGTAAACCAATGCTAATACATGCTTGTAAGTTAAACATGGGAGCGGTGTAAGTAAATTGGCTCATTTTCCAATGCAATGCAGTCGTATCAATATTTCCCATACTCCACGCCAGTAATACACCCACAATAAGTACACTAAGCATTGCAAAGCGGGCAAAAAATCGCTTACCTACAAAGTACATAAGTACCATTAAGCCAATCACTAAAGGCATGTCGTTCATGAAATTAAACACGTCAATGCCAAACGTAACAAGTACACCAGCAAGCATGGCACATGCTAGTTCACTGGGAATACGGTTCATTATTTTTTCAAACCAGCCCGTTATGCCTGACAAAAAAACTAACAACGCCGATAACATAAATGCACCAATCGCTTCATTCAAGTTATACCCTTGAGCGCTTGAAATAAGTAATGCAGCCCCAGTAGTAGACCATGCAATTAATACCGGCACTTTATAATAATACGATAAACCAATGGAACTAAGCCCCATAACCAAACCAAGCATTAAAATCCAGCTGGCAACTAAATCAGGAGTGCCTCCTAGGGTAATTACGACTTGATAAATCAACGCAATTGAACTCGAAAAGCCAATAATAACCGCTACGAGTCCTGCTGTAATTCGATTAAGCAACTGATCAGAAACCGCCATAAATCTCTCTAATATTTATTTTTATGTACACAACATACGTGGCTAATATTTTCTTTGCAATTAACTATTACGCTACAAAAAGTGAAATAAATTCATTTTTATTTTTTACCTAAATTAATGACCAAACCAACATAAAACTATTGTATTAAACAGAATAAAAAAGTTATCACAAACAATCTAAAGCCCGCTAAAACACTGACAAAACCAGTACATAACCACTCAATTTCTGTACCTATAAAAAATAACCATAAGTTTAATAAGGGATTTAAAAATAAAGTGCTTAACACTTTTTGATTACATTTATTCGCTTGATCTAATCTAATTTATGCTATAAAACGTAACAAATAGTTAACTTAAAACACCAAAAGAGAAACAGATGAAAAAAGTTGCAGCCTTAATTATTGCCATTCCCTTGTCGGCATTTGCACTTTATGAACTATTTATTCATACCGATCACACTGCAGAACCAATTGCACCTGTAGCAATTGACTTAGTGCCGGTTAGTACTCTTCGTACACAAAATACACATGCGCCAGCCCCTATTGATATGAGTAAAGATCCTATTAATGTCAAAGCGGTTTCAGCTCCAAAACAAAATATGACATTTAATGAATTCGATGCTGTAAACCGCCTCTCAAATAAAGCAAAACAAGTACTTATAAATGCAAAAGTGTTACCAACTGACTTACATAATGAAGCTTACATTGAATTTGACTTAGCTTCATTGCAGGCATTAAAAGCGGGCGAAAACTTCGACTTAGCAATCCCTCAAACAGCCGAAACGTTCACGGCAGAGATCACTAATGTTATTGAATCAAGCAACGGTGATAAAAGTATATTTGGCCGCGTAGTTGGCGTAGATGGCGCAATGCACAACACAGTATTAACCGTAGGAAAAGACGCCGTATACGGGCAATTTACGGCACCTTCGGGTAATTACGTATTTGAAAGTAAAGGTAAGTATGGCTGGATAGCTGCAAAACGTGATTTATATAAAAATCATATAGAGCATGACGTAACGGCACCTAAACCTAAAATTGAAAAAGGTGTAGACATATTTGCACCAAAAATAGATGGCTAATTAACCAAATTAAAAATTTGAGCGCACCCGTTGCGACAATATTTTAAACACCAAAAATCAACCACACTAAGAGTAAGGAAATACAATAATGAAAAAAGTAATCACTACAACCGCTGTTGCAGCAGCACTATGTGTAGCAAGTGTTGCACAAGCAGAGACTATTGATATCGGTATTTTATATACAGATCAGTCAGCAGCGGCTACTAGTAATATCAACACTAAAATCAATCAGCTAATTGCCTTCACAAATCAGGTTTATAGCCAAAATGGTGTAGGTATTACGCTGCGTTTAGCGGGTACACAAAACCTAGGTGACTATGCCATTACACCATCAGAGCAGTGGCTTGATTCGGTAACCGAAAGCAGCTATGTAGATGGTTTACGCAGCGATTGGAAAGCCGATATGATTGCCGTACTAGGTACTGGCGAAAGTGCTGGAAATGGACTTATTTCATGTGGTTTAGCATGGGTTGGACAAGGTACTAACGGCAACCTATACAACTCAATGAGCGACCGCATGTATTCAATTACAGCTATTGATTGTGGTGCAACTACGTTTGTACATGAACTTGGTCATAACCAAGGCTTAGCACATTCACGTAAACAGGGTGATACTTCTGGTGGTGTATACACTGACGGTATGGGTCACGGTGTACAAAATGAGTTTGCAAGTATTATGGCCTATCCACATGTATATGGAAGTGCAACACAATACGACTACTTCTCTAATCCTAATTGGAGTGTAAATAACATACCATTTGGTGTAACTAACCAGTCGTATGCTATTCGCACTGTAACAGCAACTAAAACAAGCATTGCCAATTTTAAATAAATGCTTATAAAAGTGGGTTATCCATTACCCACTTTTAAAAAATAAACATTATAACCTTCCCCCAAGAGCGCTTAGCGCTCTTTTTTGGTAAAGCTTAATGTACAACCATTTTTTGCTTTATAGCGGGCATTAACGTTTTACCGTCACCATCAACTTTGCTTAATAATTTAAGACCCATTACTTTTGCAAGCACAGGGTAAATATCAAGATTACTTACTTTATCTAAGCTAATTCCTTCTTTAAAAGCAGGGCCACTAGCTATAAACGTAGCAGCCATGTCATCGGTATAGGCATAGCCATGCGTACCTAAATACATCGGCTTTTTAGTATTAGTGAACACCGCAGGTGCTGTGGTTTGTACAACGATATCGCCCACACGCGTACCTTTATTATAATGATAGCCTGCTAATTGTTCATCAGTTAAAACGGTATAACGTCCTTTAGCCGCTTTTTCTAAACGCGCTTTATAGCCTGCTATATCAACATTTTTAGCATTCGGTTGTGTATAAATAAGTAAACGAGGGCCTGTATTTTTAACTAAAAAGTTTTCATCTTGAGGCAATGTTGTTACATCAATACTTTTATCTGGGTTTACGCTCGTCATACCGTGATCCGATACAATTACTAGGTTTACGTCTTGCTCTAATTTGCGTAAGCGAGTTTGTAATTGCCCCATCAACTCATCAAGCTGTTTAACTGCATCTCGAGTTTGTGGTGCGTCTGGCCCAAATTCATGACCCATGCTATCAACCAACGAAAAGTAACTTGCAATAAAACGCGGGCGCTGTGCTTTTGGTAAACTTAACCACTGAATAATTTGATCTACACGGCTTTGGTAATCGCTATATTTAGAATAATGGTAAAAGTAATCGGGGGTCATGCCGTTAAATAACGCATCCGACTCAGGCCAAAAGTACGTTGCTGATTTAAGCCCCTGCATTTTTGCTAAATTCCAAAGAGGAATACCTTTTACCCAAGTGCTATCGCCAAGTGCTTTACCCATACTGTAACACTCATTTTTGCGGGCTTTATCGCAAAAGTTATTATCAACAATACCGTGATTGACAGGAAGTAAGCCCGTAATAATAGAAATATGATTAGGAAACGTTTTAGTAGGATAAACAGGTATTAACTTTTGCGCGCGAACGCCGCGATCGGCCATTGCCTTTAAATTTGGCGCACCGTGCTTTTCAATGTAATCCCAACGCAGACCATCAATTGATACAAGCACCACCGTTTGCTCTTTTGCTGC
Source organism: Pseudoalteromonas sp. 20-92 (assembly GCF_030847595.1). Classification (NCBI taxonomy): domain Bacteria; kingdom Pseudomonadati; phylum Pseudomonadota; class Gammaproteobacteria; order Alteromonadales; family Pseudoalteromonadaceae; genus Pseudoalteromonas; species Pseudoalteromonas sp. 20-92. The sequence goes on along the minus strand of NZ_JANJGQ010000002.1, from coordinate 381,608 downwards.
AAGTGCAACATTACTCATTCCTGTTAATAGGCAAATTGATATTACCTTTAAGATCCACTGCTTCATTATAAATACCCGCCTAGTTAAAAGTGCGCTAAATACTGAAAATAATGATTTGATAATACAATTGATTGCCCGCAAATGATACAAGCGCCTGTACCTAACTCATCTAGGTGTATATATTAACGTAAGTATATTAAAAAAGAATGACACCGCGCACTCACTTTGCCAGTCATCAACAATAAAAAGGACAACGATGACTATTGATTTTAGTAAAAAAATAACCCCTGCGCGCATGTATCGCACAACATCTAACTTGCAAATGGCGCTTGAAAGCGACCGAGGTCGTATAATAAACAGTGCCGCTATTCGTCGTTTGCAACAAAAAACACAAGTATTCCCACTTGAGCGTAATGCAGCCGTTCGTTCGCGCCTTACTCATTCGCTTGAAGTACAACAAGTTGGTCGTTTTATAGTGCAGCGTATTTTTGCTAATTTAAGCTACCAACAACAAAAAGACTACGGCCTAACAGGACTAGAACGCCCACTAGAAAGCCTAGTAGAAATGGCCTGCCTCATGCACGACATAGGCAATCCGCCATTTGGACATTTTGGCGAAGCAGCTATAAATCATTGGTTTAATAATAATTTGCTAAGCGTTACACCCGAACGTTGTAAAGAGCCAAATACAGGCATTGGCGTTGTTTTTAAACACCTTGCACTGGATATTTGTAACTTTGAAGGTAATGCGCAAGGCATACGTATTATTCACTCTTTGCAAACACTCAATCTAACCTACAGTCAAAGTGCGGGGATTTTAAAGTACACCCGCCCAGCAGGCCTTGATACAAAAGACATACCACAAAATAAAAACTACTTAATGAAAAAAGTTGGGTATTACTACAGCGAAAAAAGCTTCGTAGAAACACTACAAAAGGAATTAACCATAGAGCCTTATTGCCGTCATCCTGCCAGTTATATAATGGAAGCTGCTGATGATATTTCATATTGTCTTGCCGACATTGAAGACGCTGTAGAAAAAGATATTATAAGCACTGAGCTATTATGCATTCAGCTTAAAAGTCACTATAAAAAAGCACTTATAAATCTCACCATTGACGATTCTGAACACCTAGATTTTGTAGATAAAGCCGTAGACTACGCACTCGAACGCGCCAAAGCACAACCATATAACTTTAACAGTGAATTTTTTATATACTTGCGCGTTTCACTCCTGCACCCGCTGGTGAGTCATGCGGCAAAACGCTTTATCGAAAACATAGAGCCGATTTATCATGGCGACTTTAATCATGCCCTTTTAGAGGACAGGAGCCACTTGCATGCTGTTACCAAAGCATTAAAAAATGTCGCGCTTAAATATGTGTTTTCAAACAAAGAAGTCGAAAAGCTCGAACTGCAAGGCTATAGAATCATTAACGGCCTACTTGATTGCTATAAACCATTACTATTATTAAATAGCGACGATTTTAAACGTGCGCTCAATGGCGATTCACGATTGTTAATCGAGTCAAGATTAGTTAAAAAGCTATCTAAAAAGCACTTAAACAGCTACTCACATGCCATTAACGCCATGCAAGAAGAGCCTGATCACTTTGCCGCATACGAGTTTTATTACCGTTGTAGATTGATTCAAGATTACATAAGCGGCATGACCGACCAATTTGCCTACGACGAGTATCGTAGCTTAATGGTAATAGACTAATAACGCGGTAAGTTTTAGGCTCTGTCGCCTTTTAGGATTAAAATTTGTTCAATTTAGGGGCAGCGCATGTTTGGTATTTATGCTGTGTTATTGCCTATTTATGGGGAGCAACCACACTGCATAGACTCTGCCTTGCCTAAATACCAGACATACAACCTCGAAAGATAAGCAGGCCCTAGATAAATTTTAGTTTTGCGCTTAAAATCGAACTATTAATGTTTAAGCGCTATTTACCTTTATGATCACTTTACTAACACGTCTTACCTTTTGTTTTGCCCTATTTTATAGCGTTAACAGCGCAGCATATAACGAAGCCATGTGCATACTTATAAAACAAGAAATACAGCAAAATAGTGGTGATAAAACAAGTCGAAAATACAGAAACGCAATACGCGACTACAACAATAACTGTAACAAACCCAAACAAGCCCAAACATACCCAAAGCCGCCAATAGAAACAGCTCCGGTTATAACACCAGTGCAATCTCAAGTTGTGGAGCCAACACTTAACACGCCACAAAATCCAGCAACACTACAAACGCCACTGCCCGTTAGTATTGAAAATGAGCAACAACAAAACACGATTGAACAGCCAAATATTAATAATGAAGTAATAATAAATGCAGAGCCTCAAGCCAAATCAGTTATTGATCAACAAAGTACACAGCCACTAAAAAGCAGTGTACCTGTAAAGGTTAAAACACCAGCAAATATAACTGCTCCCGTAGCAAAACCAGCACCGGTTATTGTACCTGTACCAATAGATCAAAGTTCGCTGCTTTTACCTAGCTTATTATTTGTAATAGTAATACTTATTGCTGTGATGGTATTAATACGTTTACGTCGCACTAAACAAAGTAAAGCCGAAATTATTGCGCCTGTGGTAACTGAAACACAGGTACTTAAATCACAAAAAATAGCCCCACCATTAAACGTAACTACGAAAGATGCGCCAACCAAGCAAACGCCAATCAATGCGCCTGAAATAATAGATGAAAATAAAACAATAAAGAGCAACCAGCCACAATTAAAAGCCAATAAAACACAAAAAATAAACACCGACCACAACAATATTGACGAAGTCTTGCCTACAACATTAGCGCAAACAAACGAAGCAACGTTTACTGAAATAAAACCAAAATCAGAACCAAACTACACCGAATTTGCAGCAGCCGCTAAAACCACTGAAGCGCAAGTTAACAAAGCCAATCGCTTCACTGAGCCACAAGTACAAGAACTTGACCCCCATGCTCAGCCGATAAAAAAACAACCTAAACAAACAACACAATCTTCTGCAACCGTGCACAGTAATACACTCATAAATAATGAGATAAAACCGGTTATCGCAAGCCCAGAACCGTTAAAACCTAGCGAAACTACTGACGATTTACATACACCTAAAAAAGTAGCGACCCCAGAGTTTACCAACTTTAGTTCCGCGCACAATTTTAAAGAACCAGAAATACGCACCTTCGATCCAAATGCTCCGCTACCAGGCGAAAAAGTAATGCCAAAAGCAGCACCAAGGCCTATAAACGCAGAGCATGAAACAACAAAGAGTGCAGCTGAAAAAAAAGAAACAGTAAACAAAGCAAGCAGCAATCCATTTGCAAACTTATCGCTTGATGAAAGCTGGGATCCAAATTCGGCAGAAAAGCCAACTATAGAAGAAAAAAAACGCGCACCTAAATCACAAGCACTCATTGACGCAGAAGAACGCGCTAAAAAAATGCAAACCAAAGAATGATCTGCCTGCGATAAAAACGTAAGTGCGATTTTACATCGCGCTTTTGCTTATATAACCTTAACGCTCACCTAACACCTGTAGACGCAAAACTTGCTTGCGTGAAAAGCGCAGCTTTTAATTTATAAATGGGCTTTATCGCCACAACCTTGTACATGCCTAAACACAATGCGAGGTATAAAACCTCACCTACAACAATAAAAACACCGCGCTCAACAAAGCGTAGGTGCGATTTTACATCGCGCTTTGGCTTATATAACCTTAACGCTCACCTAACACCTGTAGACGCAAAGCTTGCTTGCGTGAAAAGCGCAGCTTTTAATTTGTAGATGGGTTTATTCGCTACAACTTTGTACACGCCTAAAACACCATGCGAGGTATAAAACCTCACCTACAACAATGCAAACACCGCGCTCAACAAAGCGTAGGTGCGATTTTACATCGCGCTTTGTTCTTGGTTTCAATAAAACACCATGCGAGGTATAAAATCTCACCTACAACAATGCAAACACCGCGCTCAACAAAGCGTAGGTGCGATTTTACATCGCGCTTTTGTTCTTGATTTAAATAAAACACCATGCGAGGTATAAAACCTCACCTACAACAATACAAACACCACACTCAACAAAGCGTAGGTGCGATTTTACATCGCGCTTTGGTTTTAATTTCAAATTACTATGAATAACGCATAAATAACCGTAATCCGCTCATTAACCTCATCAATATACAGACAGGTTAAAAATTATGAGCCCTGAAAGGCATTTTTAACCACTGAGAATACTCACGCTTAAGATTTGGTAATTGCGTATACAGCATTTTTTTTAACTTTTTTGCAGACAACTTACTACACGGTGATTGTTGCTCAGTAAGCATTATACTTTTTAGTAAAGCTCTACCTGCTTGTGTATCCATTAAAAAATAAATAGCAGCCCAACTACTTGCATAAAGTTTGCTGTTATCGCCTTTTTTCCACGTATCCTCTAAGCCGATTAACCAATTAATTGTAAATACACTTTTAGTAATATTGTTATTCTTTGTCCACGATCTATTTGGTTCAACAATACCTGTTTGCATATTATTTTTAGTCAGCTCAAAGTACTCCGCAAACCCTTCATTTAGCCATCTTGGTGTGTAACCCAATACAGCCTTATTTATGGCGTGCACCGCTTCATGAACCGACGTACGCATTGCACTTTGTCCATTATCATAATGAATAAAAGCAGAATTACTCCCGTGAAAATACATACCCGCAGTGTTTTTAGGGTCACCACCGCGATGCTTTATTGCCGACTCGTAAGCACTGCGAGTAGCCAAAACCGTTAGGTTTAGTTTCACCTTTTTAAGCGCATGCACACCAATTACTTGGCCATACGCCTTAAATACCGTATTGAGCTTAATGCGCAACTCTTGATTAAATGACGACGGTAAATTAGGTGTATTTAAAGTAAGATCAAAATAATCTAGCGATTCAACAAAATCAGGATTGTAAGTTGCTACTGCAAAGTCAGGCTTTTTATCACTAAAATGAGGAACGCCCTCACTGTCGGTCCACGTAAATATATCGCCATTACGTTTATATTTAACCTCACCTAACGATACATCTACGCAACGCGTATTGTTAACTTGTGATAAGTGATTATCGGCAGATACTAACGTATGTTGCAATGTCGTTGTGCTTACTTTTTCGGGCCGTTTTGTACTTAAAGGCTCAGTAACTATTTGCGATGCTAGATAGTTATATATGCGTTTAACCTCACCAATTGGGTCACTATAATTAAATACCCGTCCAGTAAAATGATTAGCAATAAGTGCCGACGCAATTAGCAGCACAAAAAATACAAACACCACGCGTAATTTAGTTTTAAACATATTTATGGGTGCTCTTTCCACTGTGCTTCAAAAAGATCTTTTTGCTTCCCCCTATATTCGCTGCACCACACAAAGTCGGCCGACCCTATCCCTTTTTTACGGCAACGTTTAGGTAGTTTATAAAATGTTGACCAAGCATCAAGCTTAGCAGCATCTTTATAGCTATCGCTGTGCAAAGACATGTTTGATACTTTTTGATTGAGTAGCCAATTGCTATTAGGCGTACGAGTTGAGGTAGAAGAAGTAGCCTGATAAGCGCTACCTCTCTTTTTAGGCTTACTGCAGTGATTAGCAAGCTGGGTAAATAAGAATTTATCGCGTGAGGTTAAATACTCGCCTTCTTTAATACTGTATCCATGTCTAAACCTAGACCGAATAGTTTCGCGTTCTTTTTTAATGCTATCGCAACGAGTTTGGAAGTAGGCCTCATCAGCATATAGTTTTGTAGTAAATACTGTGGTTAAAATTAGTAAGATCCATTTAATCATTATTCATTCCCTGAATTAAAACTTTAAAAGAGTGTACCTATAAATGTGAAAAAACACATCAACATTACTAATCAAAAAAGCAAAAATTAAAGCTATGGGTGGGAGTTCACATTAGCCTTGGCTTTAATAAAGCGCCCACGAGGTATAAAACCTCACCTACAATAATTTAAACAACACTCTCAACGAAACCGTAGGTGCGATTTTACATCGCGCTTTGGTCTTGGCTTTAACAAAAACACCATGCGAGGTATAAAACTGCACCTACAACAATTAAAACCCCTATTCGCCTCACATGGCGAGGTAAATAGGTGTTTAATTGCCTCATTGGACAACCTTGTAACGTGTACTACGCCCACCTGCGGCGGTTTTTTTAATGAATCCAAGCGTTTGCAAGTCCGATAAATGGCGTGTTGCGGTTGCACGGCTAACCTTAGCCACTTTTTGATACTGACTCGCACTAATACCCTGTTCAAATTGGCCATCGAGTAACTTATTAAGCACTTTTACTTGCTGCTCACCTAACTTTGTTTGATCTTTACTTGCCCAGTAATTGGTTTTAAAAATTGTTTGCTCAATATTATTAAGCGTATGGTGTATCGCATTATTGAGCGTACGTAAAAACCACTTAATCCACTTTGTAATACAAAGCTCTCCACGCTGAGTTGCTTCAAGCACTTCGTAGTAGCTTTTTCTGTCTTCTAAAATAGCCACCGACATAGCGTAAAACCGAATTGACTCAGCATGTTCTTGCGCTAATGCCAGGTCGGTTATAAGCCGTGTAATACGCCCATTACCATCCTCAAGTGGATGTATTGTTACAAACCATAAGTGTGCGATAGCTGCCCGAATAAAAGGGTCTATTTGAGGTTCATTTTGCGCTTTGTTAAACCAGTTAAAAAATAGCGAAAGCTCTTTATTTACTCGCTCTTTAGGAGGCGCTGTAAAATGTAATATCGGTTTATCTAAGCGCCCCGACACTACTTGCATAGGCTCGTCACCACGCAATTGCCCGCCTTCAATTTTAGTAAACAAGCTTTGCTCACCTGCAAACAATAAGCGATGCCAATTAAGCACTCGCTCTAAATTAAGCGCTGAGTCTGTGTTATTTATCGCATCAAGCATAATCTCTGCAAGATTATCGCTTTGCACAGTTGTTGGGTAAGGCTGCTCATCAATATTGAGCTTTTTTGCAAGTGAAGAGCGAACCGAAAATGCATTAAGCTTTTCGCCCTCAATCGCACTGGAGTGAATAATATTTGCAAGTAAGGTATCAAGGGCCTGCTGCTTTTGATGAGCAGTTTGCACGCCCATACGCCCTACTAATAAACCTTGATTATATGAAAGCTCCCTTAGCAAAGGAGCAAGCGCCGCATCATCCCACGTAAAGTTTGGCCAGTTTTGCTGTTGCCATATCCACATAGTCTTTATGTCCTAAAATTAATTAGCTTCAGTCTACGTCAATTATTCACCTCATACAATGAGGCGAATAATTGAGTTAATTGCCTCATTACTTTTAAGCGCTACACAGAGAAGAAATAAACAAGCAATTTAAAACGAGGTGTAAACCTCACCTATAATAATTTAAACACCACATTAAACAAAACCGTAGGTGCGATTTTACATCGCGCTTTTGGTTTATATAACCTTAACGCTCACCTAACACCTGTAGACGCAAAGCTTGCTTGCGTGAAAAGCGCAGCTTTTAATTTATAAATAGGCTTTATCGCCACAACTTTGTACATGCCTAAAACACCATGCGAGGTATAAAACCTCACCTACAACAATACAAACACCACACTCAACGAAACCGTAGGTGCGATTTTACATCGCGCTTTTGCTTTTAAACAAAGCTCACTCAAACACCTGTAGGCGCGAAGCTTGCTCGCGCGAAAAGCGAAGCTTTTAAAATAATTGACTTAATATCGCGTTGGCGTTGGCAACCAAGGGGCGCATAGCGCTGTCTCCCTTTAGAATCACACGGCCCCCTCAATTTCACTTATCTTTAAACACAAAATCAATATGGACGTAAACGCCATGAAAGCATCACTTCCCTCGAATCCATGCGAGGTAATTACTCATTAATTATGTGTTTGCAGGTGAAGTCGAAAGGGGGAGAATTACCTAAGCAGCAGCCTTAAAATTTGCTGTAGACGCGAAGCTTGCTCGCGTGAAAAGCGCAGCTTTTAATTTGTAGATGGGTTTATTCGCTGCAACCTTGTACACGCCTAAACACAATGCGAGGTATAAAACCTCACCTACAATAATGTAAACACCACTCTCAACGAAACCGTAGGTGCGATTTTACATCGCGCTTTGGCTTTTAAACAAAGCTCACTCAAACATCTGTAGGCGCAAAGCTTGCTCGCGCGAAAAGCGCAGCTTTTAAAATAATTTACTTATATCGCATTGGCGACGGCAACCAAATATTGATCTGATATACAGATAAGTTTTACTGCAAGTAACTCCCTGCTTAAGTTGGAGCTTATAGGCCCCCCATAAAAACCATTGTCGACTCCAGATAATTATGTTTTAAAAATTGTGGCAAAAACTTATATTAGAAAATCTGAATAATGAATGAAAGGCTTTAGTATCTTGTAAAATAGTAACAAAATCAAAGATATTAGTTGGATTTGTATTTTATAGTACTGAGCATGCTTTAATCGCAGCAGTTATAGCTAAAGCACTTTGTTTAGAATACCCTCCGCCACCAGTGACAACAGTTGGTATTTCAAGACTTTTCAAGTGAGAAAGTATGAATTTCTCCCGTTCAGCAACATCTTTAACGGTAAGTTTAAAACCACCTAATTTATCAATAGCCAACACATCTGTTCCGGCAATAACAAATGCTAGGGAATAATCAGCTTTTACTAACTTGAGTGCTTGATTTAACTTCTCTAAATATTCATGGCCTTCAACACCACTTTTCAATGGAACAGGAAAATTGACTCTGTTACGCGTAAAATCAGAGGTTGGATAAATATCTGCATTATATACATCTAATAAATGGATATTTTCATTGTCTTTGAAAGAATAGGCATTACCGTTACCGTGATGCGCATCAACATCTATAATCAATACTTTATCAGTTTCACTTAACTGACCATTCTTACGTAATTGTTGATAGCTAATTCCAATATCATTATAAATACAAAAGCCTTCCATATTAACGTTGCTAGCGTGGTGAAAGCCCCCTGATAAATTCCACATAATATCGCCAGAGCCCAATGCTTTTTCAGCCCCAAGTAAAGTTCCCGCAACAGCTAAGCGCATAGGTAACAAAATTTTATTATCGAGAAAATCAAAGCTAACAAAAGGAATTTTAGGAACTTCCAAAGCCCTAAATACAAGCGTTTTACTTAAAACCAACTTTCTCATTAATTCATTGAGGTATTCATTGATCACGACAGATGAAACAGGCCCCATTGGATGGATTATTTCAATATTTAAGCTATCAAGCTCTGTAATTACTTTTGCAAACTTCTCACCATCAAACGGGTGCAAGTATTTTAGTAACCCTAATTGATAATTAAAGCGGGGCTCATAAATAATTTTCATGTCTATGCATTTTCCGTTTCTGCAAGTTCCTTAGCGTAACGTAATACTTCATGGGGTGTCCATATGCCCCCCCCTAATGTTCTTGCTAATTTACCATATGCACCGGCATTAGGTTTAAAACTAGGCTCTTTATCACAGGCTACTTTTAAGCAATCCGCAACAACATTTGAACAATTGAATTTAGCTAGTTGGTATTGTGGTATGTTTTCCATCAAAGAAACAACGTAATCTTCTAGGGCACTAGTGTTAGCGTCTGAAATAGTAACAGTTATTGGACGGCAGTTACCCTCACTTTCAATATCAAACTCCAAAGCTTGCATAAAGTGCCCTGGACGGCGTCGCTTTATTTTTAAATCTTTTTTACCAGCATCATCAGCTGGCCAAAAGCTAATGTAAGTAGTACCAAATGATATTGAAGCATGACCAACCATACTCCCGTGAGGTAACCAGACGTGTACTTTTAACATATCAAAATCCTTTTGAATTTCCTAATTTAGGTTCACTCTATATTCCTACGATTCAAAAATCAATTCAAAACATAAGTTGATCCTTAGATTTTGTTATTATGATTGATAAATTTCGAGGGTATTGCGATAGGATTCCTTAACACCCTATATTACGTTTAATTCTGAACCTGATGATATTGATGACGTTGATTTCAGAATATCGCATTGGCGATGGCAACCAAGGGGCGCATAGCGCTGTCCCCCCTTAGAATCACACAGCCCCCTCAATTTCACTTATCTTTAAACACAAAATTAATATGAGCGTAAACGCCATGAAAGCATCACTTCCCTCGAATCCATGCGAGGTAATTACTCATTAATTATGTGTTTGCAGGTGAAGTCGAAAGGGGGAGAATTGACTAAGCAGCAGCCTTAAAATTTGCTGTAGGCGCAAAGCTTGCTCGCGCGAAAAGCGAAGCTTTTAAAATAATTTACTTATATCGCATTGGCGATGGCAACCAAAGATAAGTAACCGCCGACTTCTCTTTGGAATCTCTCGGCGCCCCGAGGGTCACACTATTTCCTCAATTTAAATTAATGATATGAACGTAACCAGCGTAGATAGGCCATCCATGGCCAAGCTACGCTTTTAACAGCATCCATGCTGTTAATTACTCATCATTAATTAAATTTCGGGTGTGATCACGGGGGGATGTCTTAGCAACTGCTTTCATGTTTGTCGTTGGTTATAACGTTATGTATATTTAATTATCTTAGCTGCTCGAGTCAATTTAATGGATTCCAATTTACCCTCATCATTAAGCTTTTCTAAATACCGTGACTTAGTTAAAAAACTTAAACATGGTAAATCATTACCTACCGCTATTTATTTACATAAAAGCTCGCTTGAAACAGCACTTCAGCCAGAGCTACTAAGTTTTATTCAGAGCACTATAAACCAATTAAATATTAATGAGCCGTGGAACTTACTAAAACTCTATAAACGCGATTTAAAATTCACCTTATTAAACTATCCCGACTTTGATGACTATGCTTATCCTGCACTGCATACTAGTTATACAATCGACGCGGCAGAGCTAACAATAAAAACAACAAACTATAGCAATTCGGATAACCCACCTATATTGCACCGAAAAGAAACATTTGTTTCGCCCTTCTACAATAACTACAACGCCTTTAAAAAAATAACAAACGAAGGTGAACAAATAGGCTTATACCAAAACACTAAAAACATTGGTTTTAAACAACAATGGAAAAACTTAATAAAGCGTAAAGGTTACAAGCTAGACGAGAAAGGAATGCTTCATAAAGTCGCAGAGGTTAAACAGCCCAAAATAGAGCAAAAAACAGAAAAAATACAACGCCATTTAACTGCAATAAATCGCAATAGGCTTTCTGCTCCTTTTCAAAAACTCGCTAAATACGGTTATTTAAATGGAGACTATTCAATACTCGATTATGGTTGCGGGCTAGCAGACGATGCTACAGAACTTGAAGCCCATGGATTAAATATAAATGCATGGGACCCAGTGCACCGCCCCAATGGGTGTAAACAAAATAGCGATATAGTTAATTTAGGGTTTGTACTTAACGTAATCGAAAACGTACATGAGCGTACCGAAACACTAAAAAACGCTTACAATCACACAAATCAGCTACTTCTAGTGTCGGTAATGCTCGCCAACGAAGCTAAGCAAGAACATTTTAAACCTTATAAAGACGGCATAATAACTAAATGGAATACCTTTCAAAAATACTATAGCCAGGCTCAAATTAGAGCTTACATAGAGCAAACTTTAAACGTTAAAACCATGGCGTTTGGGCAAGGCATAATTGCTATTTTTAAATGCCCACAGTTAGAAGAAGCACACCACCTAGAGCTACAATTTCAAAATTATAATTGGCAACATATAACACAAAGAGCGCAACCAAAGGCGTTACCTAAAGCTCAACAAAAAACCTTATTTGAAAAACACCAAACACTGCTTAATGACTTTTGGCAACATTGTCTTCACTTTGGTCGTTTACCTGCAAACGACGAGTTTGAGCAAAGCACAACACTGCGTAAATATTTCGCTAGCCATAATAAGGCATTTAACTTGCTACAAAATTACTATGAACAAAGTGAATTTGAGCAAGCACAGCAAAAACGCAAAGACGATTTACTCGTTTACTTTGCACTTAGCTTATTTGGTAAACGCCAAGCTAAAAGTCATATGCCTGCAAGGCTAACGCGGGATTTAAAAGTTCACTTTAACGATTATAACCAAGCGCTTGAGCAAACTAAAAAACTGCTATTTTCAATTGCTGATCCTGCTAATATTGGCAATGCATGTTACCAAGCTTACGAGCAAATTCAGCTCGGGGAAATGCACGACAACCACTCATATATCCTACCCACTCGCTATTTAAACCAACTCCCCGCAACACTACGTGTTTACATAGGCTGTGCCGTGCAATTGTATGGCGATATAGACGACGTAGATTTAGTAAAAATACACATGCGATCGGGCAAAGTTACATTTTTAAAATACGATGACTTTAATAAAAAGCTGCCACTGCTCACTGAGCGAATAAAAGTAAAAATGCTAGAGCAAGATATAGACTACTTTTACTACGGCGATGCTTACCCCTATCAGCCTTTTTATAACAAAATAGATTATTTAAAAAAAGGCTGTAGCGAATACAAAAGCCAACAACGGTTTAATAAAAAATTAGCCAATATGCTAAAAGGCGTAACTAAAGCAGAGAGGCCCAACTGGCCCATATTGCAGAAGGTATTTGACTATTGGGGGGTTGAATTAAAGGGAGATAAATTTTTTAAAGCTAATAAGTAATCGTTGAGTAAAAGTTCTACTCAACGCTTATGTTTAGATTACAAGCCAGCACGCTTGCCAAGCAGCCCATTCACCTTGTCACCAAAAAAATGAAGGTCGCTAATAATCTCTTTGTGGCGTGATTCAACTTCACTGTTTATCACATGGTGTAAACGATGAAGTGCCTGCTTTTCAGTTAGTAGCCCAGTTTGCTTCTGACAACTTATCAAAGATATCTTATATTGAGCGGTTCTGTAACGAGACCAAGCACGCGTGTACCCTTCTAATCGATTTATTAAGTAGAATATAAATGTCATTCCTAGGCCAATACCTAGTAGGGGTATAACACAGGCTTCCCAATTCAACTGCAATATTTTTAATAAAGCAGGCACAAAATAAATTATGATAAAGCACCAATTAGATTTTGACTTGATAACGCCTCTATCTGTCACGAAATCAGGAAGTAAGCTAATAGTTAAAATTAAGCAGGGCAACGATATTAAAAGCCATAGTTCGATACTTTCGTAATTTCCTTCAAACTTGTTTATACAAAATAACGAGCCTGCAAACATGGCTAAAAATAGCCCCTGTTTCATCGCAAAACGACAAACGTTACTCTTTTTTGCAAACCAGTTAACGTAACTATTTAAATAATCAGAGTAATTGCTACATTGGCGTTCAAAGGTTTGGTATTTAGTAAAATCAGCCCATTGAGGTGAGCTTACTTTTTTTGATTTTTCTTTTTTCATTTTAATAACTTAACTTCTTAAATCGCCAAATTTTCCCATTACGTACTATTTGCTCTAACTTTGCAATTGCATCCATAGAGGGTAACCGTTTATCCAACTCGATAAGAATATGTGCATATTCATTACGCAAATTAGTTGAAAATATACCGGGATCATCAGAACCTAATACTACTGGCACTTCCATGCCTTTTTCATCGGTTACACCTAACCAATCAAAAATATGGTGCTCACTGTGATTTTCATAAAAACTAATTCGTACGTTACTTGTTGGAAGGGACTCAATCGCCATATGACGACGATTAATTTTACCTAATACATATTTTTGTAGGATACGGTAAACTTCATATGTAAATGCTTTTTCGCAAGGGCAAGTAAGATCAACTTCTATCAATTCCTCATATTCAGAAACATATTTTGTATTATGAATACCATGATATTTTTCGAATATCTCGAAAGCAACTTCTCGCTCAGCTTTAATGGTTTCAATATGCGCTAACTCTTTGCGGGTGTCATCTCGTAGGTAACTGTTGTACGTACGCTTTAATTCAAAAGCTAAAATAGGGTCTAAGTAGCGCAATTTCCAAGCATCATAAAGATCTTGTGCCGAGTACCCTTTTTTATAGATTTTTGCTGAAAGTTTACGAATTTCACCTTCCATTAAATGCAATATGCGTCCTTCAATATCACTTTCACACAATATACGATATGCAAATACTAAGTCGTCCAATCTTTCTCCTTGCTTCATAACAAGGGTACTACCAATTCTATCACGCCAAAGTGATGGATTTATTCCAATTGCAGTTCCATGACCAATTCGATTACCTGTTTTTAGCTCTAAGAAGTCGATTGCTTCAGCTACAGTTCTGATCCCCGATAATAGATGAACAAAATCTTCACCTGCATGAAAAGTAAAATTGTGATAACCATTAGCTCTAAGTCGTCTAAACACAGGTGCAAATGTTTCAGGCCCTGCATCTAACTCATTAGACGCCGCATCAAAGCCAAATAAAAATTCATTCAGTCTGCTATACCTATTCGTCAATGCAGCCATAGCTCGACGAGTTTTTTCTATTTCATTTCTTAGCGAGAACTGCCTACATGTCCAGCCAAAATCATGCTCTCCTTTTTTTAGCTTTATCAATCTGCTATCTGGTTTCTTTATAAAATGGGCAAGTAAGCCAAGCTTAAGACTCCCTCTACTTTGCTGAGCAGAGCTCAGTAAATCAATTAAACCATAAGGAACAGTATTATTAGTCGAGTTAGATTTTTTTTCACTATTGAATTTATCAAAATCTTTTAAAATAGACTTTAACGTAGCTATATTATCTTCTAGTTTTAGACTGGGTGCATAACGCCCCTCCAATAAAGCTATATCACTTTTTTCTTTGTAGGAAAATTGGTGAAAACGGGAAACAAATTCAACCTCGGCTGAGCGCCGCATCTGATTAAAAGTAATTTTTTGAAACTGTTCAAAACCTATATTCTGTGTTTGCTGTACAATTAATCGCATAAACTGACACTTTAGCAATAGATAATAATAAAGAGCTTGAGCAAATTCATCATCATTTCTATGCGAACTTAAATAGTCAAAAATAAGTATTAGAAATAAAGTTTCCTCAGTAAGTGGGGTTTTATTTTTTTTATCTATATGGCTTAATAAATTTTTAAACTGCTCAAAAGCTTTTAACCCGTCTAGCTCAACTGGATCGATTGATGTAAAACTTCCAACCATATTGATACTTACAATATCAATACTCTCATCCGGACTAAAGACTTTGTTTAGCAAGGCGCCCCTCAAAAGCTTAGCCGTTCTTAATCGTTTGAACTGTTTTCTTTGATTAAATCCTAATTCATCGGCACGATACTGCTCTTTAACTAAGTTATTATCTTTTGCCCATAAAAGGGAATTAGCAAATTTTTTTGGTTTTTCAAGCGCAACTTTCCATACTTGCTCTATTTCCGTAGAACCGCTTAAATGGACATGCAAGTCGTCTAACTGTAGCCGCTCTATTAACTCATCTAATCTAGGATCTTTAATTGAAGGTAGTACGCTATATCTCACTTGTGGAGATATTATTTTTTCTATGTAATTAAGTAATTCAGTACGACTGAATATATTTGGTGAACCATACTTTTCTCTTAAAGACTCGGCAACTGCTATTATTGGCGGTACCTCTGTAATTAACTCTTGCCACTCGCTAAATAAATCTGTTTTAACAAGAAGTTGGCCGTTTGCTGTTGGTTCTACATATCGGGTCGATAGCTTGTTCAACACTTTAAGTAGAAAGTCAGAAAGACTACTCCCCTTCGTATCTAGTAATAAGCTTTGTCTATTTTTTATTATGTAATCCGGTCGTTTAGTATTTCGACGATGTACACCTTGAAACAATAATTGGCTTAGCTGATTTGGTAGAATAAAACCATTTTCAGTATAAAGCTTTAGGGCCTCAGAATTACGAAAACTTTCTCTAAGTAGCTCTTGAGGCATTATTTCTTATCGCCCAATATATTATTTTCACTTTGATTATCGGGTTCTTTTTCATTAATAACAGTGGTTTCATTATCTTGCTTTTGTTTTGCTGTGGCCTCTTTAAATATGCCTGCTACGTTTTTAAATTTCTCACTGGTGTTTAGAGGGACACTATTCAAAACATCCCACAAACCATAGAAATTAACTTCACTTTCATTGGCTTTCCATGTTGCAGTTATTGCAGACTTATAATCTAATGTTTCTTGGTTGGCACTAGTGTACGAATAAAATTGGGCCACATGAGTGTTAAACCAATTAACACCTTGGTAATGAACCACTTTCTTTTCAGAGTGTGGGTATAAAAAGACACCAATCAATGGACATGATAAAAAAACATCTAATAGTGGGTATTCGCTTAAATCTAAGGAGCTCTGCTTCTCTAACTCATCTTTTCCAATATTTTCGATAAATACACGGTCCGAGGTCGGATTGGATTTACTATTTAACTTTTTAGAATTAAGTGAATGCTTATTCTCTTCAAAGTGTAATGCACTTAAAAAAGCAATTAAATGACGATGTAAGAGGTTACCCAAGTAGGGATCTAACTTTCTATTCTCTTGGCACATTGAATCCGCATTTTTATAGTATCTTTTTAAGGCGCTCTCTAAAGTTTGTTGGGAAACTGAAATTGTTTGAAACCTTTTTTTAGTTTCAGCAATCCATATACTTAAAGCTTCAAAAAATTGGCCCCAAGTATTTTTTCCTTCAGTATCGAAGTCAAGCTCGTCTTCCTCTCCATCGTCAATTAGACTTGCTTCATCATCAAGAAACACCGGCTTTGGTAATATTTCTTTATCTACAAGATCTTTTAATTTTTCTGTAATCTCGTCTTCTGTTTCGACTATTAAAATTTCTGCGATACTAGCAATCAACAAAGGAAAACAAATATAGCTTTTTCGTTCACCTTGACTAGTGTTTGTTTTCACAGTCAATAAGTGAACTAAATTAGGAAGCCCACCAAATGTTGAAGGTAAGTCTGATAACCTATTGAAAATACCTTTTTGCCCAGTTAACTTATCATTTTGTAATTCGATTACTTTCCAATACTCTCTAAGATAAATATTTTTCTGTGCCTCAATTCGACTCTTCTCAAAGTCTATCTTTTCAACAAAGTCTTTTAGAATGACTCGTTTTTCTTTGCCCTTGGTGTCTTTTGATGGTTTGTATCCCCAAACCCTTTTCAAGGCACTATTTATTGTGAAACTTTGGTTATCCGGAACACTAATAGCCAATACTCTCATGCTACTCGATAAGTGAGAAATAATAGAGGATGCACGTAAGCTAAAATCGTACAGCTCAGGTGAGTTTTGAGTGTTTAGATATTCAAACAGCTCTTTATCCATGTTAGGAATGAATTGAAATATAAAATTAACCGAACTATTTCTTAAAGAGCAAGCTATAAAACTTTTCGGCGATATATGTTTAGTAAGAGCCGTCAAAGATGAAAAAGTAATTGCTAACTGATTTTGATTAAAGTGTTCATATGTTGGTAAGTATGGCTCTAGCTTGTTCTGTAGCTTATTTGCACTTAGCCAATGCCAGTAAGCATTAAAAACTCTATTTTCAAATGAAGTTGAGCTCATTAATCCATCTGTATCAATATTTTGTGATAATAGGGCTGAAGAAAATATATCCGTAAGTCTATGATTGACATTTGTAAGAGCATTTCTTAACTCTTCGTAACTTTGCTCTTTAGTGAGCTCTTGAGTAGTTTTTAGAAATTGCCAAATAGTTCTAGCTGGCAAGCTGAGAATCGCATCGATATAAATCTGATTCTTATTATTTCTACCTAAAATTTTATTAAAAATTTTATTAAGATAACTTTGCAAACTTTCACTAGTACCCTGTCCTGCAGTAACTTGAAAAGACAAAGAATCACCTTTTTCTTCAACCATTTTACGTAGACTCTTCATATGAATACGATTCTCAGGTTTAAGAACTTTTAATAAATATTGTTCTTCTAATCGATCAATTTTCTGTATTAAAGGATCACTTGCCCAAGTATTTTGATGATTATGAAATTTATTATTTGGTCTATCATAATTCAGAACAGTGTCACCTATGGATTCTAATACAGCTCTTCTAATAAGAGTTCTATACAAATCAATATCACCAGAAATTATGATTATTAATTGCTTGTGTGTTAAATATTTTCTTACAGTTTCTAAGACCGGCCACCCTCTTTCAAATTGAGTATCAATATCATCAAATGTAATAACAAGAGCCTCTTTCCCCATTAGTTCAAGTGACGATTTGATAAACTGATTCAAAGCAACTTCTAAGCTAAGACCTTGCTTTGCTTTTTGTAGGCCTGACTCTAAAACATAATTTTTATCTTCCCATTCATCCCCATAGTTTGTCTGAGCACCTATACCATCTATTTGGCACAATCCACCGGCTAAATCCGTTAATGTTTTTTGCCATATTGAATATTTTTCGTTAGAGATATTAGTATTAGGGAAGGACTTGTCTATCTTTGTTTTGATCAATGATATTATTAGTACAAGAACATTTTCTTTAGAAGATACTAAAGTAGGGTCTATTACTGGTAAAACTAAATTTTCACCATCCTTGTCATTAGCCAAGTCATCTAAAATATTTCTTATAAATGTAGATTTACCAGTCCCCCTAGCACCGCAAATAGTAATTGCGTTATGAGCACGCTCATAAAAGAGCTCACTATCATCTTCACTTTTCAACTTTATATTTTTTAAAAAACCACTAATTTTTAGTTCAAAAGAAGCTTTAGCGTCAATCTGAAAAAGTTGATTATTTCCAAGACTAATAACGTCTGTTGGCATATCAAGATTTAGTTCAATAGTATTTTTATTTACATCTGTTTTAGCTGGCATTTAAATATCCTTTTTAGATTATTATTCATTAAATCATAACTATAAATAATTCAAAGTCGAAAAAGGAACAAACATCAAAATAAAAAGTTAATGCAAACTGAACAAGAAAAAACTTTGTTATTTTTAACAAACGAATGATTATAACTTACCATTTAAAATGTTACACTTTGCTAAAAATAACAAACTAGAATTAATTATGTTTGAAAACAAATATTGCTATTCATTTCCAGCAGTAAGGGGGCAACAAGCAGGTCGCCCTTTTTACATTGCTACTTGCCCACTTAGGATTATTCCTAAAATATTTTTATTTGATGAAGAGGAAGTGCCAGCAGAGCTACGAGCACAACGTACTTTGAATCGGACACGCCTCCCTGAAATGGTACGTTATTTAGTTGATAACCCAAAGGAGTATGTATTTTCGTCACTTACTGCGTCAGTTGGGACGGAAGTACGGTTTATACCTCATGATGGGGCTCATGATTTAGGTGTATTACAAGTACCTATGGATGCTGAAATATTGATTAATGATGGGCAACATCGCCGCGCTGCCATTGAAGAAGCATTAAAAGAAATGCCAGAGCTGGGGCAAGATAATATATCTGTTTTGTTTTTTGTTGATGAAGGGCTAAAACGTAGCCAACAAATGTTTGCCGACTTAAATAAATATGCTGTAAAGCCGAGCCCTTCTATTAGTGCGTTGTATGATTTTAGGGATTCGTCTGCTGGTGTTGCACGTTACCTAGCCACAGAGATAAAACCTTTTGTGGGCTTTACTGAGATGGAGCAATCAACTGTTTCTCCTAAGAGTGCAAAGCTATTTACTTTGAGTAGCATTAAACAAGCTAGCCAAATACTGCTGAGTAAAACGGCAAAGTCACATTTTGAAGATGGAGATTTACAAGTAGCGGTTAGCTTTTGGCAAGCTTGTTTTGGTGTTATAGCAGAGTGGCAACAAGTGCATAATAAAGAGCTTTCACCTGCTAATTTTAGGCAAGAGTATATTCATGCTCATGGCATTGGTTTGCATGCGTTAGGGCGTATGGGTAAGTCGTTAATTGCTCAGCACCCTAGGGATTGGCAGCATGTTCTGCAAAAGTTAAACAAAATAGATTGGCGAAAGAGCAACCCGATATGGGACAATAGAGCATTGCACCACGGTAAACTATCTAAAGCTTCTAGTAATATCAAACTCACTGCGAATATTTTAAGGCAGGCTCTTGATTTACAACTCGAAGGTGACGATAAAAAACTAGAAGAAGAATTTGCTAAAAAACATGTTTGAATTTCAAAATTATGACGATATCCATGACTACATGGACTTTATTAACGACCAAATCTTTGCTGATCGCCCTTTAAAAGATCAACTTGCAGAGATCCAATATTTATATATGCGTGAAAACCAGCCTTGGGTTGTTGCTTTTAGTGGTGGTAAAGATTCTACAGCTATATTAACGCTTGTATATTTAGCTCTACTTGGTTTGCGCCCTGAGCAACGAACTAATAAAATTTACGTTGTGTTTTGCGACACTTTGGCAGAAGTACCTATTTATCTGCAAAAAGCGCTAAATGCTATAAATACACTACAACGCGCAGCGAGTATTACAGATTTACCAATAGAAACTCGCGTTATTACCCCTAAAGCCAGCGATACTTTTTGGTCTCGCTTACTTGGGCGTGGATATCCTGCGCCTAATTTAAAGCTAAATCGCTGGTGTACTGAAAAAATAAAGCTAAATCCATTTAAAGATTTTGCTAAAACTGAATTTAGTGCAGACCAAGCTCCTATTGTAGTTATTGGTTCTCGTTCTCAGGAAAGTAAAAACCGCGAGGATATATTAGAAAAATATCATTCTGGTAAAGAGTACTTTGATGAAACTGATCCGCATTACCGTAGGTATGCGCCAATAAAAGATTGGCAAGTTCAGGAAGTTTGGCATTTACTCGGGCAACAAATTGCTCCAGGGCAATATGCAGAACTAGGTCCTTGGGAAACGCCTTGGGGTACATCTAATATTGCTTTAGTAGAACTTTACGACAGTACGAATTCGACTAGTGGTGAATGTCCTTTGGTTGAAACAGCCTCGTCTCCAGGTTGTGGTAAATCTCGCTTTGGCTGTTGGAGCTGCACTGTAGTTACTAAAGATAAAGCAATTGATGGGCTTATCGCAAATGGTGAAACTTGGTTGCAACCTTTAGCTTCTTTTAGAAATTTTTTGCATTCTACTACTGAACCCAGTGTAAAAGGGTTATATCGTCAAAATCGCAGACGCGACGGTAAAGTAAGTGTAAAGCACGGTATGCAAGAAGAAAAAGATATTGAGTTTATTCATGGCCCATACTTTTTGCATTTGCGTAAAGAATGGTTAGAGCATCTATTAACGATGGAGAAGGAAATTAATGAGCAAGGCCGTGAAGTTTCATTAATTACAGAAGCTGAACTCCATGAAATACGCACTCAATGGCGAAATGATCCTTTAACTCCTGACTGGGCTGATGACTTACCTAAAATTTATAAGCGTGTATATCCTAACGGACCCGTTGAGTTTTTAGAGGATGACGGTAATACATTTACTAATGTTGAATCTGAAATGATTAACCATATGGCGAAAGTTCATCAAATTGATGCCGAGTTAGTTAAAAAGTTAATTGATTTAGAGCTTAGTTTGTCGGGACTAGGCAAGCGCCAAGGTATATTTAATCGTTTAGATAAAATACTCCGTCAAGACTGGGGGAATGTAGATGCTGCAAAACAAAAACGTGAATCAGAAAAAACGCTACAGTACTCACTATTGCAAGATATACATGAAATTCAAGCTGAGTTAGACGGAATTGACTCACTAATAAACAGTGATTTATAAACAATGATTATTACGAAGCTAAGTTTAAATAATTTTAGAGTGTTTGCAGGTAAGCATGAAATTGATTTAAGACCTGAAAAAGATAAACCGATTATACTTTTTGGTGGTTTAAATGGGGCAGGTAAAACAAGTATTTTAACTGCAATACGATTTGTTTTATTAGGTAGGCAAGCCTTTTCTGACTCACTTTCAAATCCTGCTTTTATAAATGAATTACAAAAACTTATTAATAATAGCGATGGTAAAACAGATAATAAGCGAGCATCTTTAGAGCTTGAATTTAATTATGTAAGGCAAGGTATTTGCTACAACTATTGCGTGAAAAGGCATTGGCAATACGGTTCCATTGACGAACTCGTTATTGTTGAGAATGATATTGAAAAATTTGAGCTTAATTACGAACAGGCTCAGGCTTTTTTACTTGAATTAATACCAGCAGGCATTGCCGATCTCGTTTTTTTTGATGGTGAAAAAATAGCCGAACTTGCCGAAGATAATTCTGGAGCAATTTTACAACATGCAGTAAAACGCTTACTTGGGTTAGATATAGTAACTCGTTTAAAAGAAGACTTAAGAATCTATCTGCGAAAAGCAGGTATAGCAGCAAGTGAAGAAAAACTTAAAGAACAGTATCACGCATTAGAATCTGAAAAAGATGAATTACTTGCGCAGGCTTTGCTAAAACGAAGCCAAGCTGATTTAGTATTCAATAGTATTACTGAACTAAACCGTAAAATAACGTCTGCTGAACAAGAACTGCTATCTGGTGGTGGAGCTTGGGCATCGAGTCGTGAAGCTACAATAAAATCTATAGATATAAACATTCAGAACAAGGCTGTGCTTGAAAGCCGGTTGCAACAAGAACTAGAAGGCGACTACGCCCTCAGTTTAGCTCAAAAGACACTGACGACCCTCCTTGATGAAATAGCTAAAACTCTCGATGCGGCAAAGAAAGTTGCTTTTAAAAACCAGCTTAATTCATTTTTAGAACAGCATAACTCAAGACAATTTTTTGATTACAAAGATCAGCTTTTGAGCGCTGCTAGTGAATACAGTAAACCGGAAGATGATTTAATAACGTTTGATTTAAGTGAGCAACAAAGTGCATTGCTTCATGCACAAGTTACTCAACGCGCACTTAGTTCTTTAAAAAATGCCAATGCTTTAAAACTCGAGTTAGTGGGACTACAAAATATAATTGAAAACGCTTCAATTAATATAGCTAGAGCCCCAGAGCAAGAACAGCTACAACAATCTTTTGATAAATTAAGACTTTTAGAAAAAGAAAAAAACACCTTTGTTAAAGATTATAAAAATATACTACTTGAAGCTAAAACACTCTTTAAAAGTGCGCAGGATTTAACAAGTAAATTAGTTAAACTTCAAAAAGAAATGAAAACGGCATTTGGCGAGGAAGACTCGGCTATTAGAGCTAGTCGAACTATTACATTATTAGATGAGTTTGCGACTGAACTGGCTAAATTAAAACTTATAGAAATTGAGACCAAGTTTATAAAATCTTATAAAAAACTCAATAGAAAAGAAGATCTTAAGATTAGTATTAGTATTGACCCTCAAAGTTATAATGTAATTTTGTTAGATAACTTTGGTAATAACATTGATAAAAATGGTCTGTCTGCTGGTGAGAAACAAATTTTTGCTATTGCAATGCTTGATGCATTAGCTGCAATTTCAGGTAAAAAACTCCCTGTAGTAATCGATACTCCTTTGGGTAGGTTGGATTCAAATCATCGAGATAAACTTGTTCAGCACTATTTTCCTAAAGCCTCTGAGCAGGTAATTATTCTTTCTACCGATACTGAAATAAATGAGCAATATATAAAGAAAATGAAAGATTCTATTTCTCGTAAATATGATATTAGTTTTGATCAAATTACAAAAACATCTTCTGTAACTACTGGTTACTTTTGGGATGAAGACAAGGTAGGTGCTGTATGATTTTGCCTAATAGAGGAATGAAATTAACTAAAGAAACTGATGAATTTTTAAGGCGTTTAAAGGGGCGAACAAAGGTAACACCTAATATTTTAGCTAGAATGGCTTTTTTTATATCTGTTGAAAGCGGCAATCGCTATAACAATGAGCCTATTGAATTAGATGGAACCCTCTCTTTAGATAAAGTAACTTGGCTTGGGGATACTGCATTGGCAACAGAAATGACTTTGCAGATGTTATATCCAGAACAAAATACTCAAGAAAATACAAAGGCGTGGGCTTACCACGTAATGCAAGGCTCTAAAAGCTTCAGGAACGCAAAAAGTATTGGAGATTTAGTTTTTTAATTTCCTAAAGGATACTTAGTTTTATATAACAAAGTTAAAGCCCTCTATCTCCCCGTGATCATATCCAAAAAATTAATGAGTAATTACATACAGAGATGTAAGTTAAGCTTTAACTACGCCAAGGATGGCGAATATGGGGTGCTTGCATTTGTAGCAATTTTAAACTTAATGAAACGGCGTACCCTCAGGCTAGCTATGAATTTAAAATCAAAACGGCAACTATTCTACACTCGCTATTCTTTGACTCTCCCCAACGAGACATAAACTCGCCTTTAATTAAAAACCTCAGTTCTAAGATATCAGTCTGTAATTAAATACCACCTAATCAGTCATAAATGAGAGCAGAATACGCTTTAAAATGGTGCAGCAGTTAGGCGATATAATTCGCCAGCACTGCGCATAACAAGCGTGATCCCTACTTTTGAATAAAAACCTAAAAAACAGTTATACATTTTAAAATTTAATCTGCGGTATACTAAGCGCGACATAAATCACGCTTAGCACTTTTTACGCGTTTAGTTATTACTTTTTTCTTAGCCAAAAAAGACTCGCGGGAACCGAAATCCATGCCTGTTTACCTAACGACTCAAGGTAAACACCCACCTCTTCTTTACTGCCTGGGCTGTAATATGGTGGCTGTTGTTCTTTTAGTTTTTCTTGCCCGGTGAGTATTTTGGTAAAGTGTTTATTTTGCTGCTGGAGCATTTTTTTGTAATCGTTTGCGGGTTTTGAATCGCCATGCATTACAAAAGCACTTAGCGCACGGCTTGCTGTTGCGTGTAGTTCTTGAAAATCAAAGTCGGCTAATAAAGCCTCTAACTTCTCCCACTCTTTATTTATAATTAGGCAGTTCATTAATAAAAAGCGGTTTGCTTGATTATCGTTTGGGTTTAGCTTTAGTAACTCTTCGAGTTCTGATTGTGCTTTTACGGTATAACCATGCAGTGCGTGTATTTTTGCTCGATGCGCGCGAAGCATCATATAGGGGCGAGTTTCTTGTAGTCCCCAAAAATGCCCTGTGTTGTCTTTAATAAATTGCTTAGTTATAAGCCCACCTTCCATGATTTCTAGCAACATTTGCATTGGCTCAAGTGCTTTTAGCTCTGTATCGGCGAGTACAAGTCCAAGTAATTCATCAAGCTCATCTAATTCATTTGGTTCTTCGTCTAAAAAGCTGTTGTTAAATACAGCCTCATCTTCGTCACTTAAAGTTAGGTCGTTACTAAATCGAAGTTCAAAAATAGCGTCGGCCATAAAATAAACATAATTACGTTTATATTCTTGGGCGTTATATTGGGCAAATTCACCAAATTCTTTTGCTGCTGCTTTTTCACTAGAAAATGCTTTTAAAACGCTGTTTAGGTTATTAAGGGCCTGTTTTTGCTCTGCATCAAGCATACGCTTATTTATATGTTTAAGCGCCTGTAAAACCCCTTTACAGTAACTTGGTAGAGGCATATTCGGTTTAAGTGAATCACGGTAATCTTGTTTAGATAGGCTACACTTAGCAGGCATTTTTAATTCGTTTTGAATTACTTTTTCCATGCACTGGTTATACAGAGCCATTAAGCTTTCTAAGTATTTTAGTTCAGTCGCATTTTGAACATTAAGATCTCCAAATAGATCTGGTTGCCACTCACTAGGGTTAAGCATTTGTGGTAATACACCCAACCCCATTAAATAACCCTGAATAAAGTAATAATCTGGTTTTTTAGTGCTCAATTCACTGAGTTTTACAACATCGTTACGTATTTTGGTTGGCGACATAACTTGCTCTACTATTCATAAATTTATTTGTAGTGTACCGATTGATAAAGTTAGCAACAATATTTTTTCTTAAGTTTATAAAATAAGTGCAATTGTTAAACTTAAACGCTCAGCTATCTTTCTCTGCTTAGTGAGCTATTTACATTTTTACACAACCCCAGCACTAAAATGCTCAAGCTAGTTTATACTGTATTAAAAACAAACAATAATTAATTGTATTAGAGGCGTAATGAATAAACTAATAACCCTATTTATTTGCTTAATTTTTAACGTGTCGCCTACTGTGTTTGCTTGCGAAAGAACTTTAAGTGTTGCATCGCACGATGCATTTTGGCCGCCATATGTGTTAGGTATTAATGGTGAATTACAAGGCGCAGAGGTAGATGCACTTAACATTATATTTGCCGGCTCGCCTTTTTGTTTTAAGGTTGAATTACTGCCTAATTCAAAGCGCGCTTTTGTTGAGCTTAAACATGGCCGAATTGATTTAGGCTGGGCGGCTAGCTATACCGATAATCGTGCTAAATATGTTCATTTTAGTGAAAGTTACCGTACGGAGGTAATGCGTTTATACGAAAACAAAAACAACCAGCACAATGTTGATAGCTTAGAAGATATTTTTAAACAAGGCCTTACTGTAGGCGCTAACTTTGGTAGTTATTACGGTGAAGAATTTGAACAATATAAAACAACGTATAAAAAACAAATTGAGTACACCAGCGCAGTGAGCAAGCGCTTCGAAATGCTTAATAAGCAACGTATTGATTTTGCAATTGAAGATGAGCTAGCGAGTGCTTATTTTATTAAACGAAGCTCAAACTTAGCACCGGTTAAAAATATCAAATTTATAAATAAAGACGCAATACATTTAATGCTAAGCAAAGATACGGTGTCGGTTGAAGAGCTTGAAGTAATAAATAAACACATAAAAAACAATCAAACGGCACTTAAGGCGCTATTTGAGTAATGTTTAATTGCCAGCTATAACCGCAAGCGCAATTAATTGGAGTGTAATGAAAACTATAATAGTCGTTTTTGCTGTATTACTGTTAAGTACCTTTAATACGCACGCATGTAATAAAACTTTTGAAGTTGGCACAAATGAAAATTACTGGCCACCTTATGTTGAGCTAAAAAACGGGGTGTTGTCGGGTATTGAAATTAACGTTATAAAAACGTTGTTTAAAGGCTCCCCTTTTTGCTTGAAATTTAGCGTATTACCTAGCTCTTTACGCGCACAAGAAGAGTTAAAGCAAGGCCGTATAGATATTATGTTTGCGGCAACTAAAACTAAAAAACGAAGCGAATTTGCGTATTTTAGCCAAAGCTACCGTGACGAGGTTA
The DNA here is from genome assembly GCF_030847595.1 of Pseudoalteromonas sp. 20-92. NCBI lineage: Bacteria > Pseudomonadati > Pseudomonadota > Gammaproteobacteria > Alteromonadales > Pseudoalteromonadaceae > Pseudoalteromonas > Pseudoalteromonas sp. 20-92. The sequence goes on along the minus strand of NZ_JANJGQ010000002.1, from coordinate 354,543 downwards.
TGCTGCTCTATAAAAATACGCTTTCCCCTAATTTAAGTTCAATTGAACAACTATTTAGCCAAGGCTTTAGTATTGCCGTTAATCGAGGTAGTTATTATGGCGCGCAGTTCGAGCAACTTAAAAAAGCATATCCTAAGCAAGTTGTGCTTATTTCGACCGCCGATAAGCGCTTTGAAATGCTCAATAAACAGCGGGTAGATTTTGTGATTGAAGACGCTTTGTCGGGGCTGTTTTTTTTAAAACAATCATTAAATATTGAACCGGTTACTAATATGGCATTTTTTAACAAAGCCCCTGTGCATTTAATGCTGAGTAAAAAAACGGTTACGCTTGATGAACTATCGGTTATTAATCAATTAATTCAAAAAAATAAAAAGGCCACAGAACGTACTTATCAAACTTATTAACTGTTTTGAGCTGTAAAATCACTTATCGCTATCTGTTTTTGCTTTAATTTAAAGCGCCTTTTATCTTCCCTTCCTCTTGGCTGATCTATATAATTCGCCAGCTAATTTACCCTATTGTCTGGTTCTTGTTTGTGGCGTGTTGCTGCAGCGTACTCCTGTCAGTACTTATCTAGGATTACCTTTTTTGATCTCCACCGCAAATATTACGATGCAGTTTGGCGCAGAGCCGTTGTTTGAAAACATTTCAGCTAAATTTGGTAACGGTAACCGTTACGGTTTAATTGGCGCTAACGGTTGCGGCAAGTCGACTTTCATGAAGATTTTAAGCGGGGCGCTTGTGCCAAGCGCGGGTAATGTATCTATTACTCCAGGGTTAAAAGTAGGTAACCTAAGCCAAGACCAGTTTGCCTTTGAAGAGTATAGCGTTGTAGACGCTGTAATTATGGGTGACGTTGAGCTTTGGAAAGTAAAGCAAGAACGCGAACGTATTTACTCTTTGCCAGAAATGAGCGAAGACGATGGTATGAAAGTAGCTGAACTTGAAAGCGTATTTGCTGAAATGGACGGTTACACGGCAGAAAGCCGCGCTGAAGAAATTTTGCTAGAAGCGGGTATCGATAAAGAATTTCATTATGGATTAATGGCAAACGTTGCACCTGGTTGGAAGTTACGTGTGCTTTTAGCACAAGCGTTATTTGCAAACCCAGACATACTGCTACTCGATGAGCCTACCAATAACTTGGATATTCATACAATTACGTGGCTTGCCAACGAGCTTAACAAGCGTAAATGTACGATGATTATTATTTCGCATGACCGTCACTTTTTAAACTCTGTATGTACACATATGGCCGATATAGATTATGGCGAGCTGCGTATTTATCCTGGTAACTACGAGAAGTTTTTAGAAGCGGCAGGGCTGCAGCGCGAGCAACTTTTAGCTGAAAATGCTAAAAAGAGCGCTGAAATTGACGAGCTACAAGACTTTGTTAACCGTTTTGGTGCTAATGCTTCAAAAGCAAAACAAGCAAGTTCACGCGCTAAAAAAATGGATAAAATTAAACTTGATGAAGTTAAATCGTCGAGTCGTATGAGTCCATCGCTTTCGTTTGACGAAGGTAAAAAAATGTATCGTCAAGCGCTTGAAGTTAACAAGCTTGGCCATGGTTTTGATGGCGAAAAGTTATTCACTGGCGGCGACCTACTACTAGAAGCTGGCGCTAAGCTTGCTGTTATTGGCGAAAACGGGGTAGGTAAAACTACTTTTTTACGTTGTTTAGTTAACGAGCTTAAAAGTTTAGAGGGTGAAATTAAATGGTCTGAAAATGCGACCTTTGGTTACTGCCCGCAAGACAGCACTAAAGATTTTGATAACGATTTAACCTTGTTTGATTGGATGTCGCAGTGGCGCACAGTTAATCATAACGATTTAATGGTACGCGGCATGCTGGGTCGTTTGTTGTTTACAGCTGACGATTCAAATAAAAAAGCGCGCAACTGTTCGGGTGGTGAAAAAAACCGTTTGTTATTCGGTAAGTTAATGATGCAAGACGTTAACGTACTGGTAATGGACGAACCGACTAACCACATGGATATGGAAGCCATTGAAGCGCTTAACAATGCGCTTAAAGACTTTGAAGGCACGCTAATTTTTGTAAGCCATGACCGTGAGTTTGTATCGTCATTAGCGACGCGTATCATTGATATTAAAGATAAAAAAGTAATCGACTTCCAGGGTACGTTTGACGAATACCTTTCAAGTTGTGAAGAGAAAAAAGCGTAAATTTTTCTCATTACTTTTAAAAACGGTGCTAAATTTAGCGCCGTTTTTTTATGGGTGGTAAATAGTGAATTTGGGGATTTTTGCATAACCCCTGTAGACGCACAGCTTGCTGGCGTGTAAAAACGCAGTTTTTAGGGTATTAAGCAATGAGAAGCCTTGCTTCTCACGTGAGCAAGCTCTACGTCTACAAATCATATTCTGAAACTTGGGTATAAACCCTGTAGACGCACAGCTTGCTGGCGTGTAAAAACGCAGTTTTTAGGGTATTAAGCAATGAGAAGCTTTGCTTCTCACGTGAGCAAGCTCGACGTCTACAAATCATATTCTGAAACTTGGGTATAAACCCTGTAGACGCGCAGCTTGCTGGCGTGTAAAAACGCAGTTTTTAGGGCATTAAGTAATGAGAAGCTTTGCTTCTAAAGTGAGCAAGCTCTACGTCTACAAAACATATTCTGAAACTTGGGTATAACCCCTGTAGACACACAGCTTGCTGGCGTATAAAAACGTAGTAATAAGAAGCTACGCTTCTCACGTGAGCAAGCTCTACGTCTACAAGTCATATTCTGAAACTTGGGTATAAACCCTGTAGACGCACAGCTTGCTGGCGTGTAAAAACGTAGTTTTAGGGTATTAAGTAATTAGAAGCCTTGCTTCTCGCGTGAGCAAGTTCGACGTCTACAAATATATGTTTGCCACTGCGTTATAAATAAAAAAGGGGGAGTAATTAATTACTCCCCCTTTTTTACTTTCATCGCGCAGATTATTTAATATCAAACCTGTCGGTATTCATTACTTTTACCCATGCATTTACGAAGTCGTGAACAAAGCGTTCTTTGTTGTCGTCTTGCGCATAAAACTCAGCAAGTGCACGTAAAACCGAGTTTGAGCCAAATACTAAATCAACACGTGTTGCAGTCCATTTAGTTACGCCGCTTGTACGCTCTACAATATTGTACAACCCTTTTTCAGTAGGCTCCCAGCGGTACGCCATATCCGTTAAGTTTACAAAAAAGTCATTACTTAAGGTGCCGACATTACTTGTAAATACGCCATGCTGACTGCCATTGTGGTTAGTGCCTAACACGCGCATGCCACCAAGTAATACTGACATTTCTGGTGCACTTAAACCCATCAACTGGCTACGCTCTAGTAAAAGCTCTTCCGCGGATACTACATAGTCTTTTTTCAGCCAGTTTCTAAAGCCGTCATGAATGGGTTCAAGCACATCAAACGATTCGGCATCGGTCATGTCGTCTGTGGCATCACCGCGCCCTGGCGCGAACGGTACGGTTACAGCAACACCAGCGCTTTTAGCTGCTTGTTCTACTGCGGCTGTTCCGCCTAAAACAATTAAGTCGGCGATGCTAACTTGCCTGTTTAAACCTGCTTGTACTTTTTCAAGTGCAGCTAGTACATTTGCTAAACGCGCTGGCTCATTACCTTGCCAATCTTTTTGTGGTGCAAGACGAATACGTGCGCCATTTGCGCCACCACGGTGATCAGAACCACGATAAGTACGAGCACTGTCCCATGCCGTGCTAATTAAATCAGCAGCGCTAACGCCGCAACTAAGTAACGTTGCTTTTAAATCACTAATTTCGGCGTTTGTGAGTGTGTAATCAACGGTAGGTACTGGGTCTTGCCAAATAAGATCCTCGCTTGGCACATCGGCACCTAAATAACGTGATTTAGGACCTAAATCGCGGTGAGTTAATTTAAACCAAGCACGAGCAAACACATCTGAGAAGTAATCAAAATCGTTATAAAAACGCTCAATAATTTTACGATACGCTGGATCCATTTTCATGGCCATATCGGCATCAGTCATTATTGGGTTTAAACGAATTGATGGATCTTCTACATCAACAGGCTTGTCTTCTTCTTTAATATTAACCGGTTCCCACTGATGAGCGCCTGCTGGGCTTTTTGTTAATTCCCATTCGTAGCTTAACAGTAGTTTACAGTAGTCGTTATCCCATTTAGTTGGGTGGGTAGTCCATGCCCCTTCAATACCAGAAGTTACTGTATCGCGACCAATACCACGTGTTGTGGTGTTGTTCCAACCAAGACCTTGCTCGTGTACATCAGCAGCCTCTGGCTCTGGCCCTAGGTTTTCGGCTTTACCGTTACCATGCGTTTTACCTACGGTATGCCCACCTACGGTAAGTGCTGCTGTTTCTTCATCGTCCATTGCCATACGCGCAAACGTTTCGCGAACTTGTGCTGCTGTTTTAAGTGGATCGGGTACACCATTAACACCTTCTGGGTTAACGTAAATTAAGCCCATTTGTACTGCGGCTAACGGGTTTTCCATTGTGTCTGGCTTGTCTACATTGGCGTAGCGTCCGTCGCTTGGTGCGAGCCATTCTTTTTCAGCTCCCCAATATACGTCTTTTTCAGGATGCCAAATATCTTCGCGCCCGCCTGCAAACCCAAAGGTTTTTAAACCCATTGATTCGTATGCCATGTTGCCCGCTAAAATAATTAAGTCGGCCCACGAGAGTTTATTGCCGTATTTTTTCTTAATTGGCCATAATAAACGACGCGCTTTATCGAGATTGCCATTATCAGGCCATGAATTTAGCGGAGCAAAACGCTGATTAGCTGTACCGCCACCACCACGCCCGTCAGCTAGTCTGTATGATCCTGCTGAGTGCCATGCCATGCGAATCATTAAACCACCGTAATGGCCCCAATCGGCTGGCCACCACTGCTGGCTTTGCGTCATTAAGTGTTTTAAATCGGTTTTTAAGGCTTCTAAATCTAGTGTTTTAAATGCTTCAGCGTAGTTGAAATCGCTGTCATATGGAGTCGTTTTTGTATCGTGTTGATGAAGTATGTCTAAGTTAAGGGCGTTTGGCCACCAATCGGTATTTGGATTAGACGTTTTAGTATTACTACCATGCATGACCGGACATTGGCCTGCTTTAGGGTTGCTCATTCTGAAATCCTTATAGTACAAAAGTAACGGTTATTTTATTTAGTTGGTTTATAACTTAGTACACCGGCCTAAATACTTATGTGTATTTAATATAGGCTTATAAATTATGCTATACCAGCACCGAACGGCTGTTTAAAACGATTGTTGTCATTTATAATTTTGATAGATAGTTAGTTGTGTATATTTTTTACTGCACTTTGTAATTGTATTTAAAATACGAGATTAAAATACGAGATTAAAATACTTATCTTAACTTTTTTAGAAGACCTGTGATCGCACTGAAAAATTTCGGCGTATTGATAAGTGAAGGGCTCAAAAGTGGCTTTGATTTACTTAAGCGCACATTGGAATATCCCCCTTCACCATGAAATTATAGTTATAACGATAAAGGTGTATTACTTAAGCCCAATACACCTTTACTTTATAAACCAGATACCTTGTGTATCTTCTTATTTTAACTAACTGAATTGAGTTAAGTAATTGTTCAGCTAAATTCAGTTAGTATGCAATTTATCTCCTGTATTTCCCTGCAACTTTTGTTGTTTTAGCAGTTTTGGCCAGTTCACCTTGAACTGGCTTTTTTTTGCAAAATTTTTGGCTTCACTAGCTTTGTGCCTTTTAGCTGTGCGTGTTAAAGTTACACTCGCAATTAATTTAACTAGGCATACCAATGCGTTATTACATATCCTTACTTTTTGTTTGTTTTACATTTTTTTTGGCTACTGTGAACGCAGCAGAACAAAGGCCAGAAGTGCTCACTGCGCAAGAACAACAACATGCCCTTAGCCAACTAAAGGAGCCTATGTATAAACCACTTTTAGAACGCTACGTTTTAGATGAACTAAAAGCAGTACGACAAGATCAACAAAAGCTACGTGAAGATGTAACTAAACAAGTTACCCACGCCCAACTAGATACCGCTGATCGTGCGCTCACATACACAACCGATACCATTAATAATGTGTTTTTTATTATTACTGCCACGGCATCTATTTTGGTTTTAGTGGGTTGGAACTCGCTACGTGATGTTAAAAATAAAGTAGAAGATATTGTAAATACACGCGTAAGTGTAATTACGGATGAATACGAAGACAGATTAAAAATTCTTGAAGAAAAACTGCGTGTACGCTCTGAAGAAATACTCAGTAACCAAGAACGTATATCGGTTACCAACGAGGTTCATTCGCTATGGATGCGCGCCAATTTAGAAAGTGATTTTGCAAATAAAATTGAAATATTTGATGAAATTTTAAAACGTAAACCAGAAGATGTAGAAGCAATAGCTTATAAAGCTGACGCACTACTGGAAATTAACGAAACAGCACAAGCAATTGAACTATGCAATCAAGCCATTGATATAGATAGTGATTATGGCTACGCATACTGGCAAAGAGCCTGTGCTTTTGCCCTAATACATGAGCATGCAGATGCCCTAGCCGATATTAAAATGGCACTAGATTACTCGCCTAATTTACGTAATGAACTATTACACGAAAGTGCATTTGCAAGCTTACACGATAACGAGAGCTTTAATACAATTGTGGCTGGTGAAGCGTCTGGAATACAATTAAATTTATAGTATGCTGCATGCAGTGCATTTTAACGTTTAAAATATAAATCTATTGCTTTAGCGAGCAGCTCGTCGAGCTGCTCTTCAAAATTATCTATATCAATATCAAAATGATTTAAGTACGCCTTAGCTTGTACTTGCGATAAGTTACGGCTATTTACACTGTATTGACGCTCATCTTTTTGTTTATCGTAACGAGGTAAAAAGACAAACAAGCCGTAATAAGGCGATTTAATATGCTTGTTAGCAAAACGGCAAAAATCTTCTATATGGTTAGCACCATCAGGCCCTAAGCAGCCTGGCTCAACTCGGTACATTAAGCGAATTTTTCTTTCGTCACTTATTTGCATAACAGTCCTTTAACGGAAAAATAAGACGCGTATTATTTTGCCGTCTTTAATTTGATAGCTCGAAATTAACTCTGAACGTTTATCTACAACGTTTTTATCAGTGGAGCATGTTTCTGATAACTCATGATCTATTACTATGTCACCATGCACTATGCGCTTAATTGGCGATGAGTGAATACATTTGAGCTTTTTAAACATTAGCCCATAACGTGCGATTAGTTTTTCTTTACCTTTAAATAATAGCTCATTTGGGAAAATATAAAACTCTACATCTTCAGAGTACACGCGAATAAACTCTTCAATGTTACGTGCGTTGTAAGCGTTGACCAATTGCTCAACCACGGCAAGTGACTCACGTGACTGCTTTGCCTTAGTTTGCTGCTTAGTAGTAAGTGCCTCTTTAGCTTGCGTAACTGCTTTTTCGGCCTCAGCAACAGCCACTGCTTTCTCTACTTTATTTTTTGGCTTTTCTACTGGCTGTGGTGCTTCGTTACCGAATACTTTTGAATCATCTGTTTTAGCGGTGTCGATTACCTGTTTTTTAAGTTCGGGCGCTTTGTATTCAAGAGTATTAATTTTATCGTTAGCTTCTATTTCAGTTGCAAAGTTATCTGTGTTGGTCTTTTTTGAGACTGAGTCACCTTTATTTGTAACAACTTGCTCTGCACTTTTGAGTTTTGGCTCGGTTACTTCAGGTTGTTGATCTGAGGCATAACTAATCAATGCAACTGTGGTGATTAATGAAGCTAAAATAATGGATAACGGTTTCATAACTTTCCTAATATGAACACTAAACGCGTAATGTGGTGCAACATAACAAATTTTAGAGTTTGCGGGTAGTCATTCAGCCACTTACCAGTACTGTTCGACTGTTATATGTCCAGGCTCTCTGCGCCTATTACGCTTAAAGCTTTTCCCTATAAGAAATTCGGTTGTGTCTTTTACCATTTGTGGATTGCCACAAATCATAAATTGGGCATTATTTGGTGCTGGATCTAACTTTACTTTATCAAATAGGCGACTACTTCGAATTACATCAGTAATACGCCCATGTAAGCCCTCTAACGGCTCTTCTCGGCTCACAACAGGTATATAATTAAGTTGTGTTGGGTAAGCTTTTAAAAGCTCATTTATAAGCGGCTGGTAACTTAAATCACTATTAAAACGTACGCCATGCACTAAGTTTATATGCTGATACTTTTGCCATACCTCAGGTTGTTGCAATATTGATAAAAATGGCCCGATGGCTGTGCCAGTGCCTAACATCCACAGCTGCTCACTTTGTGGAATTTCGTCAAGCGTAAAAAAACCTGTTGCACGGCGCTCAATTAATACGTTGTCGCCTGGCTGTAGTTTTGCTAAGCGCGGTGATAAAAGCCCGTCAGCTACGTTGATAAGATAAAACTCTAGAACTGAGCTATCGGGTGAATTAACGTATGAATATGCACGCGCTATACGTTTATCATCCTCAATTATTGAAAGCTTAGTAAACTGCCCTGCTTTAAATGGCTCTACATCGGCATTAACCGTTAAGCTAAAAAGCGTTTCATTCCACCATGTTACTTTTTTTACAGTTGCATCAACCCAATTAGACATATTTGACTCCACAATTTAGCGGTTAATCCAGTAAATTATAAAAATGTATGTGCTTTAAACACTAGCATTAACTAGGTAATAGTTATACAAAGCGCTGATGATTTTTATACAAAACAATATGCACCTTGTAGCGCGCAGCTTGCTGGCGTTTAAAAGCAACACTTTTAGAATGATAGCTTGAGTATATTAAGTCATGAGAAGCTGCGCTTCTAACGTGAGCAAGCTCTACGTCTACCACACCAAGCCAAGTTTACCTTGTAGACGTGCAGCTTGCTGGCGTTTAAAAGCAACGCTTTTAATGTGATAGCTTGAATATATTAAGTAATGAGAAGCTGCGCTTATAACGTGAGCAAGCTCTACGTCTACAACAATAAGCCAAGTTTACCTTGTAGACGTGCAGCTTGCTGGCGTTTAAAGCAAGGCTTTTAGAGTGATAGCTTGAGTATATTAAGTAATGAGAAGCTGCGCTTCTAACGTGAGCAAGCTCTACGTCTACAACAATAAGCCAAGTTTACCTTGTAGACGTGCAGCTTGCTGGCGTTTAAAAGCAAGGCTTTTAGAGTGATAGTTTAAGTAAATTAAGTAATGAGAAGCTGCGCTTCTAACGTGAGCAAGCTCTACGTCTACAACAATAAGCCAAGTTTACCTTGTAGCGCGCAGCTTGCTGGCGTTTAAAGCAAGGCTTTTAGAGTGATAGTTTAAGTAAATTAAGTAATGAGAAGCTGCGCTTCTAACGTGAGCAAGCTCTACATCTACAACAAGTTAGGTTTTGCCTTGTAGACGCGCATAAAAAAAGCCGCATTAGATGCGGCTTTGGAGGTTAGTCTCACTTCACTTTGGGCGTGTCTCCAAAACTTAGTGAATACGTTACCAAGGAACTGTTATGTATTATTTAAGCTATTGACTCTAATGCAATTTTAACCATTTCGTTAAACGTGCTTTGACGCTCATCAGCAGGTGTTGCTTCACCGGTGATTACGTGGTCGCTTACTGTAAATAATGCCATTGCGTTTGCGCCGTATTCAGCTGCAACGCCATATAAACCCGCCGTTTCCATATCTACTGCTAGCATGCCTAACTTGTCTAAATCTTTATAGAACGAGTCGTCTGCTTGATAGAAAGTGTCGGTTGTAAATACGTTACCTACTTTTGCTTCAATTCCTAGCTCTTTTGCAGCGTTTACGCCGTTTAAAAGTAAATCAAAGTTAGCAATTGCAGAAAAATCGTAGCCACGTACACGTGCACGATTTACGTTAGAATCTGTGCTTGCACCTTGTGCAAAAATTACGTCACGGATTTTGATATCTGTGCCAATACCGCCACACGTACCAATACGTATAATATTTTTAACGCCAAAGCTTACAATTAGCTCACGAGCATAAATAGACATTGATGGAATGCCCATACCTGAACCCATGATGCTTACTGGCTTACCTTTGTAAGTACCAGTGAAACCGTACATGTTACGAACGCCTGTAACTTGTACTGCATCATCTAAAAAGTTTTCAGCAATATATTGCGCACGTAGCGGATCGCCTGGCATTAATACTGTTTCGGCGAAATCACCAACGTTTGCACTGATATGCGGAGTACTCATTAATTGTTTTCCTTTTTATTTGGCATTGTTAGCTCATTTAAAAAGCTGTCGCCGTAATCAAGTGCAGGTAAACTAAACCACTGTGCTAGGGTTTGGCCTATATCTGCAAAACTGTTGCGTTCACCTAACGGTGTATTAATCATACCTGGTTTATATGCAATAACAGGTACGTATTCACGAGTATGCTCAGAACCTGGAAAGGTCGGGTCACAACCGTGATCTGCAGTGATCATTAATATGTCATCTGCGTTTAACTGATTTAGTATAGTTGGTAAATAGTCATCAAACTCTTTTAATGCTTTTGCGTAACCTACTGGGTTACGGCGATGACCAAATTTTTCATCAAAATCAACTAGGTTAGTAAAAATTAAGCTGCGATCTGGCGCGCTTTTCATTACTTCGCTGGTTTTTTCTAGCAAGTTCATAAGCCCAGGTGCTTTATACTTTTGGGTTATGCCCTGATGCGCATAAATATCTGAAATTTTACCAATACTAATTACTTCGCCGCCGTCTTTTGCTAATACGTCTAGCAATGTGGGTGCTGGCGGAAGCACTGAATAGTCGCGACGATTACCCGTTCGAGCAAAGTCTTGGCTATTTGAACCCAAAAATGGCCGCGCAATCACTCGTCCTATATTCATTTCATCAAGTAGCGCCCGTGCGATTTCGCAAACTTGATAAAGCTTCTCTAGGCCGAATGATTTTTCATGCGCGGCTATTTGAAACACGCTATCAGCTGAGGTGTAACAGATTGGTTTACCTGTTTTTACGTGTTCTTCACCTAGCTGTTCTAAAATGGTCGTTCCCGATGCATGGCAGTTGCCTAAAATACCAGGAATACCTGTGCGAGCTATAAACTCGTCAATAAACTCTTGTGGAAAACTCGGCTGTGTTTTTGGAAAATATCCCCAATCAAACAACACAGGTACGCCTGCCATTTCCCAATGACCTGATGGTGTATCTTTTCCGCTAGAAAGTTCTTTAGCGTAACCCCATGCACCTTGTGGTGTTTGGCGATCAGATATTAAACAGGTTTCTCCACCTGCAGCTTCACATGCGTCTATTAATCCTAATTTAGATAAATTAGGAAGCGACAGTGCACTGCCAGTTTCGTCGTAATATGCTTTTAGTAAGTGAGCAAATGTGTTAGCGCCAAGATCACCAAATTTATCTGCATCTGGTGCTGCACCGATTCCTAGGCTATCTGCCATTAAGATAATTGCTTTTGCCATTTTGACCTCACTTTGTTTCTAGGTGGTTACTTTATCCGCTCTTTGAATTTTCCGTACAGGACAAAAGTCCTGTTTCATAAAACCTAAACATTATAAATTTGCATTCTTGAGCGAAGCAAAAGAGATTAATCGTGTCTTTTTTGCTATTGTGATCTACCAACAATATATCCTTCTGTGTGGGTGAGAACTTTAGTGACACGAACTACTATTATAGCTATTGCAGGCGCGTCTGCGTCGGGCAAATCTCTTTTTAGCCAAACTATATACAATGAATTGGTTAACGAGCTTGAACCAGGCGCTATCGCCATTATTGAAGAAGATGCTTATTACAAGGATCAGTCGCATTTGCCGATGGCTCATCGTACGCAAACGAACTACGACCATCCTGATGCATTTGAACATGCGTTGATGCTTGAGCATTTAACGCAACTTCGTTGTGGTAACTCAGTTGAAGTACCAACCTATGACTATGCACAGCATACACGCAGCGAAAAAACTCGCCGAGTGCCTGCTGCAAAAATACTCATTGTTGAAGGTATTTTATTATTGAGTGACAAAGCGCTTAATAAAGAATTTGATATTAAGGTGTTTATAGATACACCTTTAGATATTTGCTTAATGCGCCGTATGCAGCGTGATATGGAACAACGAGGCAGAACTTTACAATCTGTTGTTGAGCAATATCAAGCAACTGTTAGACCGATGTTTTATCAATTTATTGAGCCTTCGAAACATAACGCCGATTTAGTTGTGACTCGAGGCGGTATGAACCGTGTTGCGATTGATATAATTAAAAGTAAGATAAAATATTTACTACAAGAATAACAACGGGAAACATTTGTATGACAACATTTATGAGCTTAGTTGGCATGTGCGTGCTGCTAAGCATTGCCTTTGCTGCGTCAACTAATCGCAAGGCAATTAATTTAAGAACCGTTGGCATAGCATTTGCGATGCAAATTGTTATTGGCGGTTTTGTTCTGTTTTTTGAAGCAGGAAAAAATGTATTAACGAGCATGTCAGCGGCCGTTTCATCGGTAATTGGTTATGCGAATGATGGTATTGGATTTTTATTTGGTCCACTTGCCTCACAAGATACATTAGGTTTTATTTTTGCAATTCAAGTTTTGCCCGTTATCGTGTTTTTCTCAGCACTTGTTGCTGTGTTGTATCACCTTGGCATTATGGATTGGATAATTAGGATTTTAGGCGGCGGTTTACAAAAATTATTGAAAACCTCTCGCACAGAATCGCTTTCAGCGACGGCAAATATTTTTGTTGGCCAAACTGAAGCCCCTCTTATTGTTAAACCGTTTATTGCAACGATGACTAAATCGGAATTGTTTGCAGTTATGGTAGGTGGCTTAGCCACGGTAGCAGGCTCTGTAATGGCCGGTTACGTTATTATTGGTATTGAGCTTAAGTATTTAATAGCAGCGAGCTTTATGGCAGCTCCAGGTGGTTTTTTAATGGCCAAGATGATTGTGCCAGAAACTGAAACGCCTAAAGATAACTTAGCTGATTTAGATTTAGATGATGAAGATAAACCAGTAAATGTAATTGATGCAGCTGCATCAGGTGCGGCAAACGGCATGCATTTAGCACTTAATGTGGGTGCAATGTTACTTGCTTTTGTAGCGCTAATTGCACTGTTAAACGGTTTATTAGGCGGTATTGGCGGGTGGTTTGATTACCCAACATTAACGCTTCAAGAAATATTAGGTTATGTATTTGCTCCTGTTGCATGGTTACTAGGTGTGCCATGGGATGAAGCAATTATAGCCGGCAGCTTTATTGGTCAAAAGATAGTAGTGAACGAGTTTGTTGCTTACTTAGACTTTATAAATTATCGCGATACGTTAAGCGCACACACACAAGCAATTGTTACTTTTGCTTTATGTGGGTTTGCTAACTTATCATCGATAGCCATTTTACTAGGTGGATTAGGCGGTATGGCGCCTAGTCGGCGAAAGGATATCGCGCGCTTAGGGCTCAGAGCAGTGTTAGCAGGATCTATGGCTAACCTTATGAGCGCAGCAATTGCTGGGTTTTTCCTCTCGCTAGCTTAGAAACTTATTGAGATGAAACCGGTGTTGCAAAACAAGAAGATAGCTGCTTTAAGGGGTTAAAGTACTATCTAACTTGAACGATACTTCACCAAGGGCCGCAAGGCCCTTTTATCGTTTTAGTACTTTATATTTCAAGTTATCAATCCTTTAATACTTCATACCAAGTTCAATTGGCATAAAAATTATGCGGGTTAAATCATTTTAGAACGTCGTTACGCAGCCTCCAGGCTGATTACTACAACGTGAAAACATAACTCAGCACACAATTTATATTTACACTCAAATTTAAATAAACCAATATCTTAGTCACTAATTTTCATGATTAATTTTTTGTATTTTCAATATTTTAAGCCACACTTATATCACTATATTTAACTGAATGACGATTCGCTATTGTGAAATATATTATTTATTTTCTTTTTTTTATTTACTCTGTGCATATTCAAGCAACAGAAACACTGCTTGTTGTTACAGAATTAGCACCACCGAATCAGGTATTGGTTGATGGTGAAGTAACAGGAGAAGGCACTCAATTAATTCGAGATATATTTGCAGAGGCTAAGCTAACACCTAATATACAAATGTATCCGTGGGCGCGTGCTTATAAGTTAGCAACCGAGCAAAGCAACGTTTTTATTTACAGCCTAGCAAGAACACCAGAGCGAGAAGAACAATTTTATTGGATTGCACAAGTGGGACGATTTGATTTGGGGTTTATAGCTCTCTCAGAGCGCACTGATATAGTTATTGAAGGTACCGAGCAAGCTAAAAACTACAAAATAGCGATGCAACGCAATGACTTCTCTACACAGACTCTTTTAAAACTAGGTTTTGAAGCAGTTTTCACTAGCGACATTCAAAAGTCATATGATTTATTGCTCGCTAAAAAAGTAGACTTAGTTGTAGACGATCCACTTTATATGCAACAGCTAAGTGATTATTTAAAACTTGAACCCAACCATTTAAAGTTTGTATATAGAATAAACGAACTCACTGTAGGTGCTTACTTAGCAGCGAATAAAAAAACAGACGTTAATGTTGTTAATGCACTTCAGAAGGCGTTCACTGAAATGGAAAAAACAAGTGCGTTACCTTATGGAATTCAGGATAATTAATTTCTATATGAGATCTATTTAACGTTAAGAAAATTACGCTAGAACTAGGCAAAAATTTTTGTATCTAGTTGCTCTAAATAAAAATTTAACGACGTTATAATGCAGTTTAATTCGTTAAATTGCTCAAAGATTTATACAGGTTGGTATAGTGAGTAAATAAGTGGAGTTGATCTTATCTAATAAACGCAGGTAACTTTCATCAAAATTTAGACACAAAAAAAGCGCCTTAAGCGCTTTTTTTCATTTTACTTAAAAAGTAAAATTATACAGCTGTGATGTTATCAGCTTGTGGACCTTTTTGACCTTGTGAAAGAGTGAACTCTACACGTTGGCCTTCAGCTAAAGTTTTGAAACCTTCGCTTTTGATTGCTGAGAAATGTGCGAAAACGTCTGGGCCATTTTCTTGCTCGATGAAACCAAAACCTTTAGACTCGTTGAACCACTTAACTGTACCTGATACGATGTTAGACATTGTAATATCCTGATATAAAATAAAAAATATGCTCATAAGAGCGGGTGTAGCAAAAAATGAGATGGTACTTTAAAAACTTCAGGACGGTACTACAAGTATTACTTATACAACATCGAAATGGAGATTTATAGCTTACATGCTTTCTTTCTAGCTGCAGCCCACTATATAGATTTTTTAAAACATGTCAAGTACCCATCTATAATCAGAGTGATAAACAACCAAAACCGCTATCATTGGTTATTAAAATTCAAATTCTAATGCGAGCCTAAAGCTATGATTTTTTTCTGATTGGCTGATCTCAGTGATAAAACCCGCTTCCCATTTTAACTGTTTTTGTCCATCAAAACGCTGTAAACCTATAAAACCTGGCCCTATACCCACAAAGTCTTCACCTACGTAAACTTCAAGAGAAGGCTGAAAAGCAGAGCGATATCGATAGCGATATTGTGCTCTAAACTCACTTTCCCATTCATTTTTAATGTCTTGCCCCCACTCGTATACTAAAAAGGCATTCATAGTTAAGCTTGTTTTGCCAAACTCTTTTTCGATCACAAAACCCGTAGTTGCTTCATATACGTCTTCATTATGTTTTTTTTCAAACTCAAATAATGCCCCCCAATCGGCCCATAATTTACCTTGCTCAATCAATTGCCAGCGTAGTTCAAGCTCATAAGCTTCTAAACCAAAGTCGCCGTTATCGTCTCGCTCACCAACTAAATAGCCTTCGAGTGCCATTGTATCGTTAATAGCACCGCCACCACCCAAACGCTGCGCTAGTATGTTGCCACTATCTGTTTGGTGCGACACCAACCGCCATTCAAACTCTCGCTCAAAAGGTAAAACATAGGGGTGATATACCTTATCAACAACAATACCATCGGCCTTTGCTGGGATTGAAAGTACCAACAAACAAAAAACGGTAAAGCTAAGCGCTAAATATAGGTTGAGTGCTTTCATACACGTTCCTTAGATATTGAAGCTGAAATAACATAACAAAGTGATAAAAATATCACGCTACTTGTACTATATATAAGTACACTCATTAGATCAGGGGTAGCCTCGTAACCAACAAGAGCACGCAGTACGCGCCCTAGCTCAGAGTTTTCGCTTAATACATCGCGTAAATCCCACACGGTTGCGGTGTTGGTAATTAAGTCTATTTGGCCTGCCAAATCCAGCGCAACTAATAACTTAGCCGCGCTGTTAAAAGCAAGCAAAGTAAAAAGCGGATACATACCAAAACGGTGCTTAATTGCATTCATTAAAAAGTACAGCAATACGCTAAAACTTAAACAAATTCCAACACCTAATAAAGTGCCAATAAATAAGCTTTGCCCTGCATCATTACTTTGCCAAAAGCTGGTGAGGTAAATAATATAGTGGCTTAAATACATTGTTATTGTGCTTATAACCGCAATATAAAAAGCCGCTAATTTTTGCTTTATTGCAAATACTAATACAGCAATAAATATAGTAATACATAGCCCTATTTGTGAGTACTCTAGTCCTTGGTGTTCAAACCACTGGCTCACCCATGAAGCACTTTGCATGTACAAAAACGACATGAGCGCGCCAATTACTAAAGCAGACCCTATTTTTAAAGCGCTTTGTTTTTTAACTACTTGTAGTAGTACTAATAAAATAGCCACTGGTAGTAATTGATTAAGGCTCATGACTAAACTAGTTATTAGCATGCTGCGCCCCTTCATCGTTAACTATAACAACGCCCCTTGCTGTATTTGGCGAAAACTCACCAAAAAACTCGTAATGCCCTTTACTTAGCGGCCCTATATAAATAATGCTTTTACGATTTGGGTAGAGTACTTTTTCTCTGTTTAGATCAAAGCTATCAAACTCTTCTGGTGTGCTGTCTTGGTTTTCTATCAATAGTTTTACTTTTTTATTTGCGGGAATAATTATTTGCGAGGGATAAAACAAATGATCTTTTAAAATAATAAGGTACTCTTTACTCGTCGCGTTAAACGACAAAAATAGCAAACAACAAAGGCACTGATTAAATAAACGTTTAGTCACTTTTTACTCCTGTAAAAGTAACCTTAACAGTTAGTCCGCCTAAATGACTATTCGCTAAATGAATAGTTGCGCCATAAATAGCAATTATGTGTTGAACAATCGCCATACCTAAACCGGCACCTTGCTCGCCTGATGGATGCTGATCGCCACCTACGCGATAAAAGCGATTGAATATTCGCTCTTTTTGCTCATCAGTCATACCCGCACCAGAATCATCAATTTGCCAACTAAAGCCGTTATTACTTGATGCTAATTTAATTATAATTTGACCATTATTGGGTGTGTATTTTATGGCATTGCTAAGTAAGTTAGCGATAAGCGTGGTTAATGTAAACTCATCACCATTAATTACAAAATCATCGCCTTCAAGACTAATGGTTTGGTTTTTTTCATCTATTTTGTCGTATTGCTCCGATACGACTTGCTGAGTAATCGTTAGCAATGATTGTTCGCTAAATTGCCTCTGCCATTGTTCAGGCTGAGTGCGTCCTAAAATTAGCATTTGCTCAACAATATTACTTAAGCGATTAATGCCCTGCGACATAGCTTGTAATTCTTGATGGTCTTGCAGATTACTTTGTTTATTAGCCAAATTATGCACATTAATTTTTAAACTACTAAGCGGGGTACGTAATTCGTGAGCTGCATCTGAGGCAAAAAAGCGCTCCCGTAAGTAGGCAGTTTCTACGCGTTTAAATAAGTCGTTTAAACGATTAATAACCGGTTTAATTTCCTCGTCGGTTACTTGCCAATTAATTGGCGTAAAGTCGTTCGCTTGGCGAGACGCCAACTGCTTAGATAATCGAGTAAGAGGGGCTAATGCGTATTTAACAAAAAAGCTAATAAAAATAGCAAGCAGAGGGACTGCCCATAGCATAGGTAACATTGCGGATAAAATAACCGCTTCAGCTAATTCAAAACGCTTTGCCATAGGTTCAGCAACGATGACTTTACGGGTGTTTTTACTCATCACAAATACCCGCATACGCTGCCCTGCTACATTGGCTGTTTGAAAGCCCTCGCTAAAACTAATTTGGTTATTTGATAAACTCGATGAGCCACTAAGTAAATTATTATTTTGCCAAATTTGATACAACAACTGAGCGCTATTATTACTTACTTGTACTGCATCTGTGCTTAGTGCCAATGGTTGCTCAATTAAAACGCCAGCCACTATTTTAAGTTCATCATCAAGCAAACTTTCGCCGTGGTGCATACTTTTTTGATAGCCTTTTACTAATGCTAAAAAGCAAGTTAGCACCATCATTGAAAGTAAAATTAAGGTCAGTCGTTTACGAATTGACATTTTCAACCTCGAAAAACAAATACACTCTAACGCTTACCAACCACGTAGCCAATGCCACGTAAGGTTTTAATAAAATCACTAGGGAATTTTTTACGAAGATGATGAATATGCACCTCTATGGCATTAGAGCCGACTTCTTCACCCCATTGGTAAAGTTTGTTTTCGAGTTGTTGTTTTGACTGTACCCTTCCCTGATTTTCCATTAGCGCTTTTAAAAGCATGTATTCTTTTCGAGGTAGTGTAAGTGACTGCCCACTTAGTTTAACTGTATGAGCAGAAGTATCCATTACTACATCACCACAGCGTAATAAGCTTGATTGTGTTTGATTAATACGCCGACTTGCTACACGTAAACGGGCAAATAGCTCAGCGGGGTCAAACGGCTTTGCAAGGTAATCATCTGCCCCCATATCGAGCCCTTGGACTTTGTCGTCAATACTGCCGCGAGCAGTTAAAATAACCACCGGTATTACTTTTTTTTGCGCTTTAATATGCTTTAAAACTTGCGAGCCGTCGCCATCAGGTAATCCTAAATCGAGAATAACAAGCTCAATCTCACCACTAGAAAGGCTCTCTAAGGCGTGCTTTACTGTGCCACTGTGCTCTACGCTGTAGCCCTCTTGGCGCAAAGAGCGAATAAGCCCTTGCGCCACTAAATGATCGTCCTCAACGAGTAATAAATGCATTATCTGTTTATCTTTTTAATTTTTTATCTACTTTTGCCAATAACTGACTTATTGCTTGTTGACGATATTTATCTGCTTTTGCCCGAGTATCACGAATCCCAGCAGCTTGCGCTACAAGTAGTCGCGCTTTAGCTTGTTTATAATCGCCATCGTCATACAAGTATTCACCGTATAAGTAATTAGTATCAATGCCTTCGAGATTAAAAGCGAGCGCTTGTTTAAATAATTTTTCAGCTTTGTCGTCATCACCAAAACCAATTGGCCAGCCAGGTACTTTGCTATAAAGCGTTGCAAGGCTTGCGTAAGCGGAGCCATTGAGTGCAGTGCCATCAATCGAGAGTGCATTTTCGAGTGACGCTTTTGCTTCTTTTGCTAAACCAAGTGCGCCCAAGCCCCCTTTTGCGCCAGCAAAGCTGGCTAACACAATGCCATTCCAAATATGTGTTTGCGCCGAGCTTGGGTAGTTTTTAACAAATAATGCGCTTTGCTCACTCAGTTGCGTAAACGCGTCTATTTGCGCATCGTCTTCAAGTTCGTAATTAGCAATTGCCCACTTTTGTTGAATATCGGTTAAGTCTTGCGCTTCATCTGCGTGTACTGCAGTTGCAAATACAGAGGTTAGTATTAAATAAAATGCGAGTGTAAATTTATACATAATTTTGCCCTTGTGTGTTTGTTAACTTAAAAAACGTTTAATTTTAGGAAGTTGCTTTACAATAGCGTTATCAACAACGCTTGGGAATACGCCATTTATGCGTGCAAATAATTTTTCAGGAAAACCAATAAAGCGCCTTGTTTGGTTTGAACTTATAAGAGCTAATAACTCTTGAGCAACTAATTCTGGCGAGTCCATTTTATTGCCGAGCTCTTTATTCATTGCCCGCGCTTTACTACTATTAATAGATGTATCTGTTGCTCTTGGTGCTAAATAGGTCACTTTAACGCCTGAACCATTCAACTCACGTGATAACGCTTCTGTAAAACCACGTAAACCGAATTTACTGGCGCAATAAAGCGTTTGAAACGGGTAGCCAATACTGCCAAACGATGATCCCACGTTAACAATGGTGCCTTTGGTATACACTAACTGCCCTAAAAATAGCTGGCATAATTTAATAGGCACCGACAAATTAGTAATGAGCATATTATCTATTTGCTCATTACTTGTGTGCTCAAGGCTTTGCATCGTATTTATACCGGCGTTATTAATAAGTAATTTAACGCCGCCGAGTTGCTTGGCTTTTATTGCTAGGTTAATACGTGCTGTATCGTCGGTTAAATCGCCCGTAAATATTTCACTGTCTGGGCATGCACGGCTCAGTTTTTCAAGGGCTTGGGTATTTCGCCCTACAAGTAGTAACTTCCACCCTTTTGCATATAGGGCTTTAGCAATCGCTTGCCCTATTCCGCCTGTTGCACCAGTGAGCACACACAAAGAACTACTCATGCCAATTTGCCTTGTGCACGTGCTTTAAAAAATGGTTCGTCATCGAGTCCACGAAATATATCACCGTATAAACGATAAAAGCGCTTTGCACCATGAAGTATGGCTTGCTGATCCGCCTCGTCTGTTATTTGGTTCATTAGGTTTTCAAAAAACTTTACATGCTCTATATCAAGCGCGCCGTGAGAGGTTAAATAACTAAATGCTTTTTTAGGTAAGCCCACAGCATTTGCAATGTTTGAAGCCGCGCCATCAGCAAGCGCTATAGAAGTGCCTTCAAGCACATGCACCATGCCAAAAAAGCTCAATGGGTTTTTACGTGCAATGGAGTCGTACGCATACGACACCATCATTTCGGTAGCGTATTGCGGCTGACTGCACCGTACTGTTTCTTTGTCAAAACCACAGGCTGCAATATCATTAAGTACCCACTCTTGATGACCTATCTCTTCTTCAATATATTCTGCTACGGCTTCGCGCAGCCACTCTTGATCGTCGGTTAATCGTGCACCAACCGACATCATTAATGGCACAGTGTGCTTAACATGGTGATACGCTTGCGCTAAAAACGAGGCGTATTCTTCAAGTGATGCTTCGCCTTTAAAAACACGCTGTATAATCGGCGCTGCAAGCAGGTAGTTTTGCTCTTGTTTAGTTTGCTCTTTAAGGGTGTTAAAAAAATCACTCATTAATTACTTCTCCAAGTCGGTAAAATTGCTCAAACACAGCATGGTACTGCTTACTTATGGCATCTCGTTTTGGGCGATTATTTGTTGTTAATAATCCTTGTTGCACACTTAATGGGGCAGTTAAACGATGCCACTTTTGAATTCGAGCATAGTCGGGTAGTTGTTTATTAATTGTCTTAATGTACTGCGCTAACACTGGGTTACTTTGCTTTGTATCGGCGTAAATAATGGCACTGAGAAAAGGTCGACCCTCACCAAACACAACCGCTTGTAAAATACCGCTTTGACTGAGTAATAGTGATTCAGGCCACTCGGCACTGATGTTGCGACCCATGCTGGTAATAATTAGGTTTTTTAATCGGCCTTTAATAAATAAAGTATTTTGATGCTGTTCGACCAGGTCGCCAGTTGCATACCACTGGTTTTTGTTGTGAGGTTGATGATTTAAGTAACCTAAAAACAAATCGCCTTTTATAAAAAGCTGACCGTTTTCAATTTTGGTTTGAATATGAGGTAACACAGAGCCGGCACTGTGGATGTTATCGTTTGTGGGTGTATTTAAACTCACTACAGATGCCGCCTCAGAAAGTCCATAACCTTGGTACACCGGTAAGTTTAAGCTACGCGCTTTGGTTAATAGCATTTCGCTGACACGCGCACCACCTACGGCAATAAACTGTAACGAACTAGGCGGTTGCCAACCACCTTCTGCAAAAGTAACTAAGCATGCTAATAGTTCAGGCACTAAAATAAGCGTATTTGGCTTAACTTTATCAATCGCAGCTATAAGCTGTGCGGGCTGTTTTAATGCAGTACCAACAAAGCCTAATTCATTTAACGGCATTAAATGCACTGTACCGTTACTTTTTAAAGGGGCATACACACCGGCTATATTTTCAAGCAATACAGCAAGCGGCAATAAACATAAATGAACAGGCTTTTTAATGTTAATTTTATCGCACAGAGATTGAGCTACCTGCATTTGACTCTTTGCAGATAAACACACGCCCTTTGGTTGCCCAGTTGATCCTGATGTAAATGTTACTTTTTGAGTATCTGGAAAATAACTGCCGGGGTTAGCTACAACGATTTCGTAAATATATAATGTGTAACACTCAAATAAAGTAATTGATGCAGTCGGCTCCCCAAGTAAAGGGTTTAGCGTGTCGCTCATAAATACATTAGCGCCACATTGAGCTAGTACATATTGAGTTTGTTGTTCACTAAAAAAGTGAGCAATTGGCACAGCCACTTTATTAGAAACCGCAGTAGCGGCATCAATAACAAGCCAAGCTGGCGTATTATCGAGCTTATAAGCGATACATTTGCCGTTAAAGCTTTGTAGTATTTTTACTACTTTTTGTATTTGCTGATTAAACTCATCACCGTTAATTTCAAGTGTTTGCTCTTTATTGTGGGCAATAATTAATGGCGATATTGCATGGGTATTATAGTAATTCATACATTCACCAACGCATTTACCAAAGAATTGATATTTGAGTGATTTTGCTGCATCAAACTATAAAGCATTGGGGTATTTAATACTT
Source organism: Pseudoalteromonas sp. 20-92 (assembly GCF_030847595.1). NCBI lineage: Bacteria > Pseudomonadati > Pseudomonadota > Gammaproteobacteria > Alteromonadales > Pseudoalteromonadaceae > Pseudoalteromonas > Pseudoalteromonas sp. 20-92. The sequence continues at coordinate 331,705 of NZ_JANJGQ010000002.1, read as the reverse complement.
GTTGGTGAGCTTGCTCTAAACTCACAACGCATACGGTAGGCTGATTAGCGTAGTAACTTCCCCAACTTAGCGGATGCTCAACAACAAAACTGTTTGCCACAGCAATTTCAGTGCAGTTAACGCCTAGTAAGCGCAGCAGTGCACGTACTTTTTTAGTGGCGCAAAATACTAAATGTTTAGCTCCTACACTTTGCAGGGCTTCATTAACAACAATAAAATGCCCAAGCGTTGCTTTGCGATGTGTAGAGCATAGATTACCAAGCTCAAATACTTTATTACGCTGTGTAGGCTCAGGTAAAAAATACTCAATGGGCTGTGCTAAGTATTGCTCTATAAATAGAGGAGCTGTTGCTTGCCTTAAACCCAATGTGCACTGCCCTTCGTTTGTCGTGTATTGGCAAAGTAATGGCATAAAAGAGGTAAGCGTGGCGTTATAAGCAACTAAAAACCCTTCTTTAACTGTGTTTTCTAACGCACTTCTATGCTCACCATTAACGCGAGCACTAACAAAGCGTGAGTTATTTTGAATATAAACGGGTGATGAAGGTAGGTGTGCTAATTGCATAAACATCGCTCATATAAAGTGTATGTTTGTAACTTAGCGAGCGAAACTTAAAGAAAACTTAAGAAAATAAATATTATACCAACCTACATAAATCTTTGATCAATTTAACGAATTAAATTGCACTATAACGTCGTTAAAAATTTTTATTTACGACTGCATGGATGTAGGAGGTAGAGCAATGCAGGGAGCAATTGCCGAGAACAACTAGATACAAAAACTTTTGCCTAGTTCTAGCGTAATTTTCTTAACGTTAAATAGACCCCATTTATAAGCAGGTTGGTATTAATCAAATAAAAAAGCCCCTGAATAAATTCAGGGGCTTTTAAATAACGTTTATTTAAACTTATTTACTAACGTTTTTACGACGTCTGTTAAACCACACTAATGGGGTAAGTAATAAAGCAATAAAGCCAACACTACCACCGCTAGATTTCTTCTTGGTTACTGGTACTACAGGAACGGCTTCATTTTTTACCATTACTGTACTTTGCTGAGCTACAGTTGTCGTCCCATCACTTACCGCAACCTCAAATACAAGTTCTTCATCTGCATTTATAGAGCCAGGTGTGAAAGTCAATATTGCTGTATCTATACCCGACAGTGTTGCCGCTGTGCCACTAACTTGCGTCCAAGCATAAGTTAATGCATCACCATTTCTATCTGTGGCAGTCGCTGTAATAGTGCCAGTGCCAGACTCAGTTATTTCTGCTGAATCACTCTCAACAAGTAGCAATGGCATCGCGTTATCACATGATGTTACAGCATCTCCTGCGACTACTTTAGAGAATACAGGCGATAACACGTTAGACATTGTTAGATTATCAATCCACCAACCAAAATCAGCAACAGCCGAATCAGATGAAATACGGAAACGAATTTTAGCTTGGTTGCCATTTAAAGCATCGCCAAAATTAATTGTTTCGTAGTTGCCAAACGCCCCATCGTCTTGAATATTACGTCCTGTAAATGTATTTCGCTCTTGGAGTGCTTGAGAAGTATTTTCAATTAGTGGGCCGTTATAACCAACACTAAATTCCCCACCCACTTGCGTTACATCCGTCCACTCGCCATCATTAACACTAATTTCTACAACACCACCATCCCAATTCTCTTCAATGAGGTAAAGGTGCCAAAATGATATTTCAAAATCACCTGAGTAACCTATTTCAAACGATTTAGACTCAACCGCCACATCAGTTTGGAAGCTATTGTTATTTAAAAACATTGCCTGAGCGCCTAACCCAAAGCCCGCAGCATCAAAAGTGGTTATATTGCCACTGTTATCCATGCTCTGCGTACCGATAGCAGCATCCCCACCAAACATTACATTTTCGTTTAAATCAAATAATGAGGCAGCCGACACTTCCATATCATCTGAAACAGTAGCACTGACAGGTGCTTCATCTTCAAAATCTATATTTACAGTGAATGAAATTGAATCTTCTAGTGCTTCAACAATATCATCATCCGTTTCAAGCTCAGGGAAGGTTACTGCTATTTCTAGTGTTTCAGCGGTGCCTGCATCATTTAAAGTAATAGTGATAGCGTCACTTGTTGATATTGCAAATGGTGCTGTTTCAGCAAAGGTAACTAACCCATCATTTTCAAGTGTTACATCATGATCGCTGATTACCGTTAACTGCGCTTTAGTCCCTGTTAAGGTTTCACTACCACGGTTAACAATGCTTACACTAATAGAACCTGTTTCACCTTTATCTAGAATATTATCGTTAGTACAATAACCAAGCTCAGCACCGTTATATGCGTTATTAACTATCACGTCGCTTAACGCGAATGTAGCAAGCTCAGATTTATCAGATTCAACAACCCCCGTTAAATCATCACTGAAACGCTCTGGCGATTCAGCTCCTAATCCCATGCCACGCTTAGCAAATGCTCCTAAAATTAATTTATAATCGGCAGGTTCAACAGCATAAGCAGCAGCTAAGATGGCATCACGCGCTTCAGTGTAAAGCGGAGCTACTGGCGTTAATTTATAGCCAGCAACAAGGTAGTCAGCCATGCGGTTTTGAGCTTCCTCAAAACCATGCTCGTTAATTAATGCTACATAACTTTCCCATAACATCGTTGCCCAAATTTCGCCTGCGGCATGTGGCGAAGCTACGCTTGTTGGTGTAATACCAATATCAGCGCCTGCATTTTCTGTAATATGGCGGAATGATAATGCATTTACTTCGGTATCAGTTGAGTAAGGTACGCGACGAATACCGTAATAAAAGTCCTCTACAAATGTACCGCTACCATATGCCTTTTGGAATTTATCATTGCCTGTAATGTTAATATCATCAGCTTTAGCAATAAACATGAGTGAATGGAAGTCCCCCCAACCCTCGCCCATTGCGCGACCTTGGAAGTTAATTAAACCAGATGAGTTACCCACTAAACGGTTACTGATATAGTGTCCCCACTCATGAGCAATAATACCATTATCAAACGTACCATCTTTTAATGTTGCTTTAGTAAACATATCTACAGAAACAGTATCGCCCGCAGCCATTAAGTCATACATAGCATGACCATCAGCGTAATTTAATCCCATATTTGGAATAGTAACTGCATCATCTTCACCGCCCATTGGCGCTGGCTCATCTGTGTCTGGGTCATTATTCACAACAATTGCTGCTATTGCGCCCGCATTTTGTGCATTTTTTACTTTAATTGTGAAAGAACATGAGCCGCGATCGACTAACGCTATTTTACCTGCAAGATCGGTGGCATTTATAGCAGGCTCACACCCATCATTAATACTTGTTGAATCGGTTGTATTACCATCGTCTAAGCGAACAACATCCCCTTTAATATCACTAAATTGATATTGACCGAAGCCTGACTCTTTTGTTGAATCTAATAAACCTAAAGTCGCATGCGAAGTAACTGTAATACCAAAATCAACACCGACTTGTGCATCTTTACTATTGTATAAATACATTTGCATACGAGGGCTTGCGCCATCTGCAGGTGTCGACATATTGGCATTGTTACGTCCTGAATTATCCTGCGCTTGTGCTTCAATTGGATCGCCTTCTATGCCTCCACGTTCAAAATTAGATAATTGCGCAACATTTGATGTTTCATCAAAGCCGTGATCGTAGAAAAAATCATGTAAAAAGTTATTCATATAAAATAAATTAACAATTGCGGCTTTTCGATTAGCGTAACTATTAGCAACTTGATCTACTTGGTACGGATAATCAAATGTCAGATCGGCTGTGGTGTCAGCTGTAAAGTCGCCCTCACTAAAATCTTGTGGCGCAACAACATCAGCATAAGCAAATACATTGTTGCCCGATGTAGTCGTAGCATCATCAGCTAACCATGGATCCATTGTGCTTAATTTACTGTAATAAGATAACGCAACTATTGGCGCGTCTAAAATTTCAGTTTCATCAACTTGATCAGGCCCATCAGCTGGAATTACATCACCATGAGGGCTTTCCATTGGGTAGCCATCTTGATTAGCATACACGCGATAATTAAAGTCGGCTGCATGTGATTTCAAGTCTTTCTTAAAATAAACTTTGTTATTTTGAGTGCCAATTACATAGCTATAATAGTCGCTTTCAAGCGCATTTTTATCCGCAACTTCGACTTCAACATAATATGCTGACTCTAATTGTCCTGCGACTTCAAAAAATACTTTCTTCGCGCGGGGTTCACCTAATATAATTTTAGAATCATCACCTGAGGTGGCCTGATATTTAGCATATCCACCTTCTTCGCCAATCTTACGAAGCGATGCATTAATACCAGCCAATTCCAAAAGTGCAGATTGAATGCTTTGCTCAGCATTTACAAAGCCACTCAAAGCCGCAAATGATTTTTCAGCTGACGACGTATCCGCAAAATAACCAGAGCCAGCCACAAGGTTAAACTCTTTATCCATTATTAAGTTGAATTCACGATTAAAAACATCAATACCATGAACCTGCTGTTTATACTTTGCGACTATTGAGCCTCGCTTTTGCTCATGCAAATCAGTCATTACTGCTGATGATATTGTGCTTTTCTGACTGCTAATACCAGTTAGAGATTCTAAATAAAGATCCGCTGCATATTGGTTTCGTTTTGCAGGCTCAATAAGCGACATATTTGGCGCCTTTTGCCCCACCGCTTGCCATAAAAATGTGGCTTTACCCAATTGTTTGTCATAAATAGAACGATGACCAGATACTGTCGTTCGCTCAGCTAGTGCGCGTTGCTGCATTGCCGCTGGTGCTATTGCTTGAGTTTGAGAGTTTGCAGTTACATCAAAATATTGCGCTGATTCAGCTGCGGTTAGTTGTCCTGCGGATAAAGTAGCTGCAACAATTGTTGCTACTGTGGTTAGTTTGAAATTAGACATAAAACACCCTGTTTATATTTTGTAATTTTTGTTTATTAAATGTATTTTAAATGTAATACCAAACGACAGTAGCAATAAGTCGTGTAAAAAAAAAGCTAAAAAACTCTATCTTGTATAATAAAAAGGTAAAAATATGAAACCGCCGTATTTAATAATTGCATTGATATTAACTGCTTCAGGCACTTTGACTGCCTGTAATAACAGCAAAGAACCAGCTGCTGCAGCCGTACAACAGTCTGAGCCTCAAACTCCAACACAGGTCAGCATAAAAAATAAAACGGCAGTAGAAGATGTTAGCCAAAAAATTCATCTGCAAGCAAATAGCATTATGTCATCAGGCGATAAATTGATTTTTAACTCAGAGGTATTGAAAAAGGGGGATATTGTTTTTAACCAAACGATGCAACAAAAAGGGGTTGTTACAGGAACACTTGTTCTTACGCTTGCATCTGATTTTGTACCAAAGGATTTAGCCAACAACTTTAATTTAATACGCTCGACTGCGCATAACTATATGTTACTAGTCACTCAAGACGATAATATTAAAGCCGTTGCTAAATCATTAAGTGCTTATTCTGATGTAAAAAATGTCGAAGTATCCGTAAATTACTCACCTATAGAAACCCAATTTTAAATGCTGATTAGTTAATTTTTGTCAGCTATTACACAGCAGTTTCGGCCGTGCTCTTTAGCGTAATAAAGTGCTTTATCCGCATATTTGTACACTTGGTCTATATCGTTACTGTGCTCAGGCCAGGTTGCAATACCTATAGAAATAGTAATAAATCCAATAATTTCCATGTTTGTTGAGGCAACGGTTGTTCGTAGTCGTTCCGCTATTTTAAAAGCACTTTCGCTGTCTTCATTTGGTAAGATAAGTACAAACTCTTCACCACCAATACGCGCTACAACATCATCCTTTCTGGATAGTTTTTTTATAATATCGGTGAGTGTTTTTAGTGCTTCATCACCTTTATCGTGGCCAAAGGTATCATTTACACGCTTGAAAAAATCGATATCAATTTCCAATATTGCAAATGGAATTTGCTTAAGCATAAGTTGATTAAGTAATCCGTTTAAACTTCTGCGGTTATGCGCCCCTGTAAGTGGGTCTGTTTGTGCATCATGGCGTAATTGGCCTATTTGAGTTTGTAAAATACTCACACCTTTTAACATGGCAAGCTTTAACCTCTGGCTTTCAAAGTACCATGCTTTTATATTCTCAAAATTTTCAAAACTAGCCGGGTTATCAAGTGTATTTACTTTGTTTGCGAGTTGTTTAAGCGGCCTAGAAATAAAATGAGCAAAAAAGCCTATAAGTATAAAAGTAATAACCGCCATTGGTAACGTACGTTTGATAACTTCTATAATCAATGTATCAAGTGAGGCTAAGGTATTTTTAACTGGACGTTGCGCAATAACTCCCCAATGTGCTTTTTTTACTGGGGCGTACCCTGCTAGCATCTCAACATTTTGGTTGTTTCTAACATTCGCAATCCCTCCTTTTCCATTAATAACATCATCTATAATTGCGTTATTATTTACATAGGTGCCGATACGAATATGATCCGGATGATAAAGTATGCGTTTATAAGAATCGACCACATATATATGTGTCCCTTCATCGTAATAATGTTGATCCAGTAAATCATTCAAAATGCTGCGCTCTTTTAAATAAAGAGATCCACCAAGATAGCCTAAATAATTCCCTGCATTGTCAAATAACGGATGGGAAATAAAAATTATCAAATTACCTGCGGCTGACATATAAGGTTCACTAATGAGCGGGCGCTTTTCTTTCAATGCTTGTATTGCGCCTGGAGAGGAAATTGTTTGCTCCATTATTTGCGGTAAAACAGGAGACGTCGCTGCAATAATACCGTTCTTGTTTATCACTACAGAATTAAAACTATTTGTTTGTAAATTTAATCTGGTTACTTCTTCTTTCAATAATTTTTCATTATTTATTTCTTGCTCTATTATTTTTGCTGAATAAGTAAGTTGCTGCATTGCAGCTTCTAAAAAATTATCGGTTGCCGAAGCCAACTTATTTGCATAAGCATAATTGCTTTTTAGTGTGTAATTCATTAACTGCTCTTTTTGCACTTGATAAGTAGAATAAAAACTACTTACTAGAGTGCTCAACGAAGCAGAAAATGCTAAAAGCAGAATGAGTAACCTTAGATTAAGTGCAGGTAGTAATTTGTACAGCAAATGTATATCGTCCACAGTACAAGGCAGTTAAAGCTTGCACTTATTATTGTATATAAAGCCTACAATTATACCCTCTTGAAAACTTATAATCTAATGTTTACAAAGACAGAAAAAATATATGTAAGTACTGATTTTCATTAAATTTAACGATATAAATTTTATCTATTCGTTACAATACGTTAATGGCTTTAGTAAAGAAAAACCATGTTTTGCAGTTGCACTAAAAAGTAGATAAGCTGCACACACTTATCTATTTTATTTAGCTTTGGAGTGTGTTTTGCTAAATAAGTATATTGTGTCGTCTATCGTTTTTTTATCTGGGTGCTTCATGCCAATACAATCCTCGTTCGCACAACCTGTACTTTCTCTTGAACAACAGCTTGGTCAAAAGCTCATGCTTGATTTTCGCTATTTTTGCGAACAAGGTACGAATAAACAATGCAGAACACCATTAACTCAATTACCAGACAAGCTTGCACACATAATTGCAAAGCATAACATTGGGGGGGTTATCTTGTTTTCTGAAAATACCCAATCAATAGAGCAAACTATTACACTGAATGCTCAACTGCAAAATGCAGCAAGTAAATCGAGTAGTAAACTACCGTTATTTATATCCATAGATCAAGAAGGTGGACGAGTAGCTAGGTTACCCCGTGATCTAGCTACTTCATTTACTGGCAACATGTCGATTGGTGCAACATATAAAAAACACGGAACAAGCTTCGCTACAGAAACGGCAACGGTTATTGCTAAAGAGCTAAGTTCTTTGGGTATTAATGTAAACTACGCGCCCACTATCGATGTAAATATGAACCCAGATAATCCGGTAATAAACGTACGCTCTTTTGGAGAAGACCCTGTTTTAGTTGCCAAGCTTGGTGCTGAACAAGTTGCAGGATTTGAAAGCAATGGGGTTATTACGTCGTTAAAGCACTATCCTGGGCACGGCGATACCAGCGTCGATAGTCACACTGGTTTACCTATGGTAAGTCATGAAAAAGAGGTTATTTACGCTCAAGATTTAGCACCATTTAAATACATTATTGCAAAGCAAAATCCCGGTATGATCATGACGGCGCATATTCAGTATCCTGCGCTAGATAGTACAACGTTTGTAAGCGTTGATGGAAAAACCATGATAAAACCTGCAACGATGTCTCGTAAAATAGTAACCGACATTTTACGAGGAGAACTAAATTACCAAGGTGTTGTAATAACTGATGCGCTTGACATGGCTGGTATTAGCCATTTTTTTACACCCACTCAAGCGGTAATTAATACATTTTTAGCTGGTGTTGATATTGCACTAATGCCAATTGAAATTAGAACGCCAGACGATTTAATAACGTTGGATGAACTTATAAAATCACTTGCCGCAGCGGTTAAATCAGCGCAACTTGATGAGCAAGAAATAGCTAAATCAGCGCAACGTATAATATCACTTAAAAATAAGTTTAGATTAAACACTCATTTGGACCCTATCAGCGCACTTATAAATGCAAAACAAACAATTGGCAGTGCAGCACATCGTGAAATAGAAGCGCAACTAGCTGTGGAGGCTATAACGCTAGTTAAAAATAATAAAAACACTTTACCGCTTAGCCTTAAAACAGATCAGCATATTCATATTATTATGCCTGACACACGTAAGTGTATGGCAATGCAACAAGCCATTGAAGCTATAAGCACTCAAGTGCTTAACTATACTTGTAGCAGCCTGCAAGGTTTTAACCCGCAGCAAGCACATATCGATATAACCACTGCCGATATAATAATTGCAGGTAATGCGACACCAAACCAAAGTGCGGTAGAAATTGGCGGCATGGATGATTTAAAAGACGACGCTAATTTTGCACTCAATGATGCACAGCAGCCAAAAGCACTTAAATCATTACTCAGTTTTGCTAAAGCCAATAATAAAAATACCGTATTTATAAGCTTAAGAGCCCCTTACGATATTGCTGAATTTGGCAACTACGCACAAGCTGTACTTGCATCCTACGCATATAATATTGATGTCGATAAAAACGATGTTGTATCTGGCCCTGCTTTTACCGCGCTTGCAAAAGTACTACTTGGGCAGTCACCCGCCAATGGTGTATTACCTGTCACTATAAAGCAGCAAAAGGCGCGCTAATATGAAACTTAACTGTGATTTAGGCGAAAGCTTTGGCGCATGGAAAATGGGCCTTGATAGCAGCGTAATGCCACATATTGATATGGCTAACATTGCCTGTGGTTTTCATGCCGGCGATGCCGATGTAATGGCAAGCACCCTCACTCTTGCAAAACAATATAACGTACAAATTGGCGCTCACCCGAGCTACCCAGATCTGCAAGGTTTTGGTAGGCGCTCAATGAATCTTAGTGCAAGCGAGCTAATAAACTGCCTACATTATCAAATTGCAGCGGTTGAAGGTATGGCAAAAGTGCAGGGATTAACACTTAGTTACGTAAAGCCACATGGTGCGCTTTATAACAACATGATGGCTGATGAAACAATATTAAACACTGTCATGCATGCCATTGCCATCTACCCAACTCCATTAAAGCTCATGCTACTTGCAACGGCTAAAGCACATAGCCATCAGCAACTTGCCAAAACATACCAATTAACATTAATTTTAGAAGCCTTCGCGGACCGTCAATATACCGATGCAGGACTGTTAGTGTCGCGGAATATTCCTGGTAGCGTGCATAATAAATCGGCACTGATTGCGCAAGTAAAACAACTGTTAACTACAGGCTGTGTAACAACTCAATCGGGAAAGGTATTACCTTTACATGCTGATAGTTTATGTGTGCATAGCGATAACGAAGCAAGCATTGCCCTTATTCAGGAGATCAAAGCTCTGTGCCAAACTCGTTAAACATTCAAAAACTAAGTAACCTGAACTCTGGTTAAGAGATTTACTACGTATTGAATCATGGTGATATTTAACTTTATTTTCTCTAGCCAGAGATTCTCAGTGAAAACAAGGCGAATTTACGCGTCAATAGCTACTCGATATAGATTTATTATCCAGAGTTCAGGTTAATTAATCATGTATATTGTACATTACGCAATGAGCTTAAGCTCAGCACAGGTCATAAACTTTACTTTATTTATTGTATTTTTAACGTACCATTAAAGCGCTACTCTTAATTTTAGGAAAAATGCAAATAGCATATGGAACTTTCCCCTTATACTCAGTTTACACCCTACCTTAGCCATAGCACTTTTTGTTGTAAATTTGATAGTAACCACTTTATTGATAGTGACTTTTCGAGTTATCAGATTTTTTCACCGCTGCAACTTCAAAAAGCAGTCACAAAACGAAAGGCCGAGTATTTGGCTGGCCGATTTTGTGCGAAAAAAGTACTAAACGCACTCGGTATTTCCTCTTTTGATATTCTTTCTGGCAATGATCGCGCGCCGATATGGCCTGATAAAGTTATCGGTAGTATTACCCATACTCAAGGGATTGCAATGGCAATGGCCTCTCAGCGCACAGATATCGCTGGCATTGGTATTGATATCGAACAGCTAATGAGCGCAAAACAAGAGCGAGAGCTACAAGAACAAATTTTGCACCCTAATGACTATCCTCAGTTTAGATTGTTCGCGGAGCAGGTATCACACCCGTTAACCATTATCTTCTCAGCAAAAGAAAGTATTTTTAAAGCTTTGTACGCAAGTGTGAAACAATTTTTTGGCTTTGAAGCGGCTACGCTCATTGCCTTTAATGAACAACAACTGCAATTTAAAATAACCCAAGCACTTTCACCGCAAGTGCCTAAAGACACTTACTTAACCGTATTTTACCAATGTGACAAAAATATAGTGCTCACAGAGTGCGAATTCAAAAATTCCTAGTTATACCAACCTGCATAAATCTTTGAGCAATTTAACGAATTAAATTGCACTATACGTCGTTAAAATTTTTATTTGAAACAGCTAGATAAAAAATTTGTCTGGGACCTGTTTATCTTTCGAGGTTAAATTTTCAGCCGTATGCTTGGTATTTAGGCAAGGCTGAGCTTATGCAGTGTGGTTATTCCCCATAATATAGTCGATAACGTTGAATAAATGCCAAACATGCGCTGCCAGTAGGGTAACGCAGGAGCCGTTACCAAGCCCACTAGGTTACAAACCTCACGCCGCGATTAAATCGCCCCTAGATTGAAATAACAGCCAAACCACCTCTTTACTGATTAACAATTAAGTTAAAAATACAACATTAATTAACTTTAGTGTTGTATTTTAATACAACCAAATGTAGTATTAAAAACAATTATCATTTACATTTACAAAAAGGAATACCTGTGAAATTTAAGGATGTTTTAATCCCCCTCGCAGCACTTACATCTACTACAGCTTTAGCTAATTCTGATAACAATGACACAGTGGATCAAATGACCGTGATTGAAGTTACTGGAGAGTTATTATCAAGAAGTCTACTACAAAGTGGTAATAGCGTTGTTGTTTTCGATAGTAAAGAACTTGAAAGCCGCCCCGAATTAAGAACAGTAAGAGACGTATTAAGCGAAATTCCAAACATCACAATGGTCACTGGTACTGGTAAAGCTCCAACAGTAAGGGGTATTGATGGTACTGGAGCCGCAGAAAACGCGAATGCATTTTTTGCAGGCAGCAGAGCACGCTTAAACTGGCAAATTGATGGTCGTTCAGCGACTTATAACGAAATAGTTTTTGGCGATTTAGGTATTTGGGATCTAGAACAAATTGAAGTTCTCAGAGGGCCACAAAGTACTTTAGCTGGGCGTAATGCAATAGCAGGTACAATACGGGTAGAAACACAAGATCCGACGTTTGAACAAGAGTTCACAATTCGTGCTGAAGGCGGGAATTTAGACCAAAAACGACTTTCAGCTATTTATAATCAACCTCTTTCGGAGCAGTTTTCCTTACGAATTGCAGCAGATCAATTTGAACGTAGTTCATCTGTTGATTATGAATCTTACCCTGGTGTTAAAGACCCAGCTGACATGGAAGGCCGTGCAATTAGAGGGAAATTACTTTATGAGGGCGATGACAAATACGGTACACGCGTTGTTGTCACACTAACCGATAACAAATACAGTGGTCCAAATAGTGAAATCATTGATTACCCATTTGATCAGCGTCGTTCTAACTTTCCGCAACAACCCGTTCATGTTACGCATACTAAAAGCTTAGGCATTGAATACAGCGCATCATTAACTCAACAACTACAGTTAGAAGTAACGGCTTCAGCAACAGACTTTAATTTTGAACGTAAATCTACGCCAGATGGTTCTAAAGCGAATATTGATAACAAAGAGTTTGTGATAGAACCTCGTTTACGCTATCAAGGTGATAACGGCGAACAATGGGTTATTGGTAGTCGCTACTACACTTCAAAACAAGATGATTGGATCCAATTCATTGTAAAACAAAGCTTTACTGATGATTCAGATAATTTTGCAATCTACTCTGAGGGTGCCCTCCCATTTAGTGACAAATTTGAGCTAACGGCAGGTTTACGCTACGAAAAAGAAAACCGCAAACGTGAAGGCGGTGATCCTGATAGAGCGATTGCAAAAATAGAATCCGATAACGACTACAGTGCCTTATTACCTAAGCTTGGGCTCAGCTACCAAGTAAGTGATACGCATATTGTCGGTTTACAATTATCTCGCGGGTATAATGCAGGCGGCGGCGGCATTTCCTTTGGCGCACCAATTGTTAACTATGAATATGATGAAGAGTACGTAAACTCTTTAGAAATCTATGGTCGTCAGCAATGGGCTAATAACAGTATAAGCACATCTCAAAACCTGTTTTATTCGCAATATACAGACATGCAACTACCTTTTGATTTAACACCTGAAAACTCACGTGATGAAGCTTATGTAGTTAGAAATGCAGACGAAGTAACTACTATTGGTTTTGAATTTAATGCCGATTGGCAGATTAATGATCAGTTCAATCTTTATGGTGGTTTTGCACTGTTAGATTCAGAGATCACTGATTATCCAAACTCAGGCCTAGAAGGAAACTCATTACTTACGGTTCCTTCTGCTTCTATGAAATTAGGGACCACATGGCAATCAAATAATTGGGTTGTTAACGTTAGTGGCCAGTACACTGATGGCTGGTATACCAGTATTTCAAACGATGAAGGCGGTAAAACAGACGCTTTTGCGACCTTTGATACAAGTTTGAACTACGTTATCTCTGAGCAAGCTAAAGTGTATCTTTCAGTACGTAATATTTTTGATGAAGATGCTCCTGTTGCATTGTATCCAGGTACAGCACCTGCTGATAGCAATGAACCTGATACTAACTTTGATACAGCAGTATTGACCCAACCAAGAACGATTAGTGCGGGCATACAGTATACATTCTAATCAATCAGATTTTTCCACGGCAAAGCTAAATTATTTGCTGTGGAAAATCTATAAAATCAATAACAAAGGTTATTAAGTATGACAACAATTAAATACGATAGCAGCCTCTGGCCATTAGCTGTAACAGTAGCAAAGGGGGAGTGCACGCTAGCAATGCACTTAGACTCTTTAATATCATGGGATCGTTGGTTTGATAGAGCTGAAGCATTTATTGTAGTGCGTGTTTATACAGATGAAGCATCCTTACAACACCCTAAAGGGGCGGGTCCTGCAACACAAGAATGGCTTAAAAATGGTGCGGCAGAGAAAATGCAACAACTTGTTCAAGCGATGCTTATCGTTGTTCCTGAGGAGCAATATCAAAAATTGCAGAATATGAGCGTTCAAAAAGCCTTTGGTATACCTGGAGCCGTATTTAAATCACTTGATGATGCTAAAACATGGCTACAGGCATCAGCCAAAGAGATAGCGATACCTGAAAATATTGAATTACAAGATGTAGCTACACTTGTCCACTCTCATTGCGGTAATACCAATTAGCTTAATTAAGTGATCTATTTTTAGGTAAGAAAATAGTGTCGATAACAAGGCAACAAAGAGTTAATCGTCCCTCAAAGGGAAGCGCATGTTTGGTCTTTATACTGCATTATCGCCTATTTATGGGCAGTGACCACACTACATAGGCTCAGCCTTGCCTAAATACCAAACATACTGCTGCAAATTTAACCTCAAAAGATAAACAGGCCCTAGTTACCCCTTTATAAAAACACTCAATAATATGTAATCGATACAACTTAAAATCATATATTTGTGAGTGTTTTTTCCGCCACCATAATGTGGGGAAGTACATCTTCAATATCTGTTTGCAGCTTTGCATTAATATTATAAACATTACTTAAATGGCGCTGTGTTAGTACTTCTTCAGGCGAGCCATGAGCAACAACTTTTCCTTTATCAAGCATGTAAATTCGATCTGCAAAGCTCGCAGCAAGTGATAAATCATGAAGAACAGCAACAACTCCCGCGCCTTGTTTTGCCGTTGTAACGGCTTGGTTCATAACTTCATATTGATGATATAAATCTAAGCTAGCAGTTGGCTCATCAATTAATAAATAAGCATTTTTTTGCTGAGTTAAACTTGGCTGTAATTGGCACAATACACGCGCTAATTGAGTACGTTGCTTTTCACCACCAGAAAGCTGAGTAAAGCATTGCTGTGCTAGGTGAGTAATCCCTACGGCTTTCATTGCATCATTAGAGCACTGTTTCAAAGTAGCCTGCGTACACTGTTCTTGATGACTAAAATGCGCCATATCAACAACTTCATTAACGGTGAAAGGAAAATCTAACTCGTAGCTCTGGGTTAATACCGCCCTTAATTTAGCAAGCTCTAGCAAACTATACTCATTTAACTCTCGTTGATTAATATTTATCGTTCCGCCACTTAACGGCAAATCTCCTGATAATGCTTTCATTAATGATGATTTACCTGCGCCATTGGGACCAATGATAACTACAATTTCATGTGGTTTTACATAAAAATCAATATTATCCAGCAACGTTTTATGTTTAATTTTTACGCTAAGTTGATTGCCAATTAACATAGTTCACTTTGCTCCTTGGTAAGTTTTTAGCAGCATAATCAAAAAGAATGGACCGCCAATAGCACTGGTTATTAGACCAATGGGCACTTCTGCTGGTAGCATTATGGTACGGGCAAATAAATCAGCAAGGCTAAGCATTAATGCTCCCCCTAACATACAAGCTGGTAATAAATAACGGTGATCTGGGCCTAATATTAAGCGCATAATATGCGGCACTATTAAGCCAACAAAACCAATAACGCCCGTAATTGCGACGGCTGCGGCAGTGCAAAGTGCCGTATATATAAAAACCTGCTTTTTCAATTTAGTCACATTAATGCCGACATGCTTCGCTTGAGCCTCTCCTAATAAATACACGTTAAGAGGTTTAGATAAACGTAATAAACCAATACAACAACCAATAATAATACCGAGTGTTGGCATTATCATCGCAAGGTGATTCCCCGCCAAAGAGCCCATACTCCAAAATGTTAAATCACGCAATTGTTGCTCATTACTTACCAGTGTTAAGATACCGATAATAGCGTTTACAATCGCATTTACGGCAATCCCTGCCAGTAGTAGACTAACGATAGTAAAACGCCCATTTTGCGCGCCCAACCGATAGATAAACATGCATACCGCTATACAACTCAAAAATGCCCCTACAGGCACCGCATAGTAGCCTAAGTTGTCGCTAAAATTAGCAAACAAGCTTGTTCCTAATACAATAGTTGCTACTGCACCTAACGCTGCACCACTGGCAATGCCAATCAAGCCAGGATCTGCTAATGGATTTCTAAATAAAGCTTGCATTGCAGCACCGCAGGTTGCTAAACCAGCTCCAACAACCATCGAAAGTAGAATACGAGGAAGGCGGATCTGCCAAATTATAGCGTGTTTAAGCTGATCATCTACCGGTTGGGTTAGCATAAGCATCGTCTCGCGCAGCGTTATCACGACCCCTCCCTGACTTAGAGCAATAAAAAATACCAATATACAAATAATAAACAAAACAGGAATAGATAAAACCCGTATCCGTTGTTGCGCTAATAACCTATTTCCTAACGCCAGCATAACTATCGCTCGTCCTGTTGTTTTGTGCTGTTTTCAGCTAATTTTAAAAATCTATATTGATAGCCATCTGGCAAGCGTGTTTTAGGATAAAATGCATGCGCTAGTTCTACGGCCGCTTGAGGCGTTCTAGGCCCCATACTTAACAAATAGAGCGCATCAAAATTGTAAATACGTCCATTTTTTATCGCATTTGAATATTTAAAAACAGATAATATTTCAGCGCTTGGTTGCTGATCATTGGCGCCAATTCCCATACTAATAATCACATCAGGATTTAGTGCCAATGCAGCCTCGCTTGAAATCGTCTGCCAGTTAACCATTGTTTGAGCCATCATATTCACTCCACCGGCAATAGTTACCAACTCATCAGCAGTCGTCTCTGCCCCTGCAACCATAAGTTTACTACTGCGGATAACCAAAACCTTAGGTTTAGTACTTGTTTGCTCTAAAATATATGACAAGGCCTTGCGGTCCGCTTGCAAAGAGTCTGCGAGCATATTGCCCTTACTCACAACATTTAATTGTTTGGCTATTTGCTCTATTTTATTTTCAATACGCCAAAAGTTGTCGTTTTCATGCAAGATAACCAAGTTAGCGCCAGTGAGCTTTAATTGCTCAACCATTTTTTTAGGACCAATATCTGATTCAGCGAGGATAAGATCTGGATTTAATGACAACACACCTTCAACGCTTATTTTGCGAACATAGCCAATTTGTGGCTTCTGAGTTGCAGCGGCTGGATAAACACTGGTGCTATCAACGCCAACAATGCGTTGTTGTTCACCAAGGGCGTAAATAACTTCTGTTATTGAGCCCCCTGCAACCACTATTCGCTGTGGATTAACAGGCTGCGGACTTGCATGTACATAGCTATTAGCAAGTAAAGTAACAAACATAATAAATAAAATAGATAAGGGTTTCATTGATGTTAAATTTAATTTGAAAACAAAAATACTAACAGTTTTCATTTACAACTTGTAGTTTTTATTATGATTGTTTTAATGACCTATAAAATTTAGTTTAGCCTCTTAGGTAATAAGGTATGTTAGCTTTTCAGAGTTAAATTATTTCAATTTAAAGGCCATTTAAATGTGTAACCAAGTCGCCCCATAACGGCCCGCGTTACTCTAATAGCTGTATCCTTGTGAGAATAATTAAAATAGTGGATGACAAAAGGGTTTCATCACCGAGTCAAACCTAAATAGCAGCGAGTGTCATCCATGTTTGTCATCGCCTACTTATGGTAAATAACCACACTACATAGGCGCTACCTTGCCTAAAAATCAAACACTCGGCTGCAAATTCAACATCGAGAAGTAAATTAAAGCTTATTTTTCCCCTATTTATTTAACCTGAACTCTGGATAATAAATCTATCTCGAGCAGCTATTTTCAGCGCTAACTGCGTTGAATTTACTTGCAATAGGCCAGCTATTGACGCGTAAATTCGCCTTGTTTTCACTGAAAATCTCTGGCTAGAGAAAATAAATTTAAATATCACCATGATTCAATATGTTAGTAAATCTCTTAACCCGTGTTCAGGTTACTTAGTAACTTTTTAAACACCGTAAAATAGATATTTGTTAAATTTCCAAGCTCGCTAATATGAACTCGTTCATTTTCTTGATGGATAGTGCCGTTAGTTAAACCAAGTTCAACTACTTGCGGACAAATATCGCTAAAAAAACGGCCATCAGAAGTTCCTCCTGCAGTTGAGGTTTGAGGAAGCAAACCAGTACATTGGTTAATGGCTGTTTTGCACTCTTTTATTAGCGAAAGTTTATTTTTACTATTCTCTGCAGAGTAATAAGGGTTGCAAGCATGCGATGTTGTTAGTGAGAAGTCATTAGTAGTTCGCGTTACAATATGAGTGACTAAATGAATTAGATCATCTTCACTGTAAGCCGTGGTATAACGAATATTTAAATTAATTATTACAGCGTCAGGTATGACATTATCGCTGCACAAGCCTGAGTCGATATGAGTGACTTGCATTGTTGTACCAAGCTGATTGCTATCTCTATTATCCCAATCAAATTTCATTAAATCTTTTACAATGCTACAGGCATGATGGATAGCATTAATGCCTTGAGTCGGATAAGCAACGTGCGCACTTTTTCCATTAACTTGAATGGCAAAACTCAACGCCCCTCTGCGTCCAATTTTTAGCATGTCACCGCACTGCTTTATTGATGTCGGTTCTCCAACAATACAATAATCCAAGTCCTGTTTTGCATCTTTAAAGTGTTTTACAATTTCACATGAGCCGAATAAAGCATCGCCCTCTTCATCGCTGGTAATTAAAAACCATAGTCGCCCAACAAAGCTCCCTTCGAGTACTAGCATCTCAGCTGCAACTAAGGCTGCGGCAATACCGCCTTTCATATCTGCGATGCCTCGACCGATCAGGTAATCATTTTTAATTTCACCTGCAAAAGGTGGGGCTTGCCATTTATTAAGATTACCTGCGGGCACAACATCCGTGTGCCCACAAAAACCTAAATCGGGTCCATCACCATTAGATATAACAGCAATTAGGTTACTCACCCCATGACTTTCAAATGTATCGATTTTTGCTCCCAGCATTGATAACTTTTTTGCAATCCATGCTTGGCAACCTGCGTCATCAGGTGTTACCGATTCAAATTGCAGTAATTCACGTGCATACTCAATTACTCGACTTTGGTATTCGCTCTTTAACTCAGCCGTTAAAGTAAATTGTTCATCGATGATAAGGCTCACCTCATAATTAAATAAAGGGTATTGAGGGAGTTTGTTTCATCAACAAGTTAAACAACAAACTCCCAGTAATAACTAATACTTTAAACGCACTACCAATCCACTATTAGCCACAATCAACATCATTAGCTTGCTTATATTCAGCAGCCAGCCATTGCGGTACATCCTCTGGTGGTGATTGCGCATCATTAATTTAATTCACACTGTTTGTATTGCTTGATGTTGCTTATTAAGCTCAAGGTGAATTTGTGCAGATAATTTTTTACGAGCAATTTTACCTATAACGGTTAATGGGATATGTTCAACGTACGCCACTGTATCTGGCAACATATAGCGTGCAACACCTTGTGCCGCTAAGTATTGCCTTACGTCTTTGAGTGCTAAGTTAGGCGAATTTGGGTCTTGCGAAACAATAACTGCGCATGTTCGCTCACCGAGTTGTTCGCAAGGTAGTCCCACAACAGCAACATCTTTTATGCCATGATGACAAGCTAAATGAGCTTCTAATGTTTCAACAGAAATAGTCTCTCCACCTCGGCGAAGAACCTCTTGGATTCGGCCTTCAACAATAAGGTGACCACTGCTTAGCCGCCTTACCTGATCCCCAGTACGGTAATAACCTTCAGTAGTAAATGATTTTTGATTGGCCTGCTCGTCTTTATAATAACCACGGATTGTATATGGACCTCTGGTCAACAGCTCGCCACACTTTCCCTTTGCAACATCCTGGCCTTGTTCGTCCACCACCCTAACTTCATCCAAATCAGATAATGGACGTCCTTGAGTCTTGAGTTTTAAAACACTAGGATCTGAATTACGAGTGAAATTAAGAAGTCCTTCAGCCATGCCAAACACTTGTTGTAAATTACAATTAAGTTCATTACCGATTCTGCGAGCTGTAGCTTCATCAAGTTTAGCACCGCCAACTTGTAATAAATCAAGACATGCCGCTGGAGGTGTTACTAATGCAGCATAATTAAGCCAAGTTTTCACTAAAGTCGGCACTAACGCTGTCACCGTAACCCCTGCTTTTTCAATATACTCAAATGCAATTTCAGGACTCGGCACTGGACACATAACGACACCAGCTCCCACTTCAATCGCACCTAAAATACCTGGGCAAGCTAATGGAAAATTATGCGCCGCTGGTAATGCTACAAGATAGCGGTCTTGTGAACTCAATTCACACAGCTTAGCACTGGCTTTTATATTGTAGAGGTAATCTCTATGTGTTCTTGGAATTAACTTCGGTATTCCTGTTGTACCGCCTGAGCATAATAATAAAGCCATTTCAGCTGGTTCCGCTGCGAGACCAGGAAACTCAAGTGCTGTCATCTGAGCTTTAGTTGCTTTAGTAAACCCTAGTAAAGATAATATTGACGAATGCGGTTTTAAATCTAGGCCATCCACAACAACATGTTTAAGTGTTGGGACTGTATTAAGTAGCTCATTGGCAAATGCATGACAATCAAAGCTAATCGATTGTTCACTAACAAACCAAGCACGTGCTTGTGTTAATTTCACAAAATGCAAAATTTCACGTTGTCCATGTCCAGGTAACGCCATGACAGGAATAACGCCAAGTTGGAGTAAAGCGAAAAAGGTTAATACAAATGCATTATTATTACCCATTTGCATCACCACTTTATCACCTCGTCCAAGACCAATACTGTGGCAATGCTCTACTATATTATTCACGACAGCGCTTATTTCTTGGCCTGTCATCTGTTGCCATTCACCAGATTGAAGGTCGGGGCCGCTGAGCAAGATAACATCAGCATATTGCTTAAGTTTTGCAGTTAACCAATTTGCAAAGTTTTCATTTTTCCACACCCCCTGCTCTTTGTACTTTCTGCTTATTTCTTCTGGCCAAGCATATAACCCGGCTTCGGTAGGCACAAACTCAGTCACAGTGACCCCTCCATTTCCAATTCAGCACTGAGTGCGTCATCATCTAAATCTAAGATTTCACAATACACTTGAGCAATTTGTAATACTTCTTCAGCATCGCTCGAGTCAGTAATTGAAGCGGCAATGCCTGCAATAGAAGGTGAACTAAATAAGCTTTTCATGTCTATCGAATTGGATCCGAAGATTTCCCTAATTTGCGCGATTAACGAACTTGCTAAAACAGAATCCCCACCCGCAGCAAATAAGTTTTGATGAATATTACTACCATCCCCCCCGATCACTTCATGCCAAATAGAAGCTACCACACGAACTATTGGCATACTTAACGAGGTTTCATCATGTTCCAAATTTTTAGTAATTACTGGCTCTTGGACCTCAGCAACGGCTCTATTTTTGGGTAACGTATCACCAATATGCGTATCCCAATAATCCGGCTCAGTGACGAGGTTCACCACGGTATTACTGAAAAAATTAAACATTGCATCGAGCACACCATCAACAAAAGCATCCTCTCGACAATCCCAGTTAATTAAAATACCACCATCAAGTTCAGTTACTTGTGCATCAAGTAATACCTGTGGCCCTTGAGAAATAATCCAAATAGGATCCCCAAATACTCGGCGCACATTTGCATCAAATAACTCACCTAAATTTAATGCGCTTGTAAATACAACAGGCGCTGTTACTTGCTGCCCACGTGCACGCCCTAAATCTCTTAAAACATGGACTCCACCGTAGTCTGCGCGCGCTGCTCCCTCGTGCATACTAGATTGAACATCACGCGCTCGTGTCACAAAAGTTGCAGTCGGGCCAGTATCAACATCGAGGAGTATTGAACTACTAAAGTCGCCTACCACCTCTTTAATATTAGGGCCTGCGAGTGGACGTTGAAATAAAGGAACATTAAGAATAAAACGCGGATCTTTGCTCCATCCAGCCAGGGTTTCTGCCAGCACGGTTGCTAACACCACTGATGGGGTTAATCCGTACTGACGACATTGCGCATATAATTGTGCTTTACGCTGCGGATCAATATTAAAATGGCGTCGTGTTGTAATAGGATGCTGCGATGAAGCTGCTTTTAAAGGCAGTAATGGACCATTGGGTAAAGAAGCTAGCTGTGTTTGCCACCACATTCCTGAGCTTTCTTTTATTGACTCCCAATTATGCTCAATGGCCATTCGGCAATCTTTATAACTCATTGCTAAATCAGCAAGTTCTACATCGGGGTCATCGTATAACAGTGCAAGATCACGCAGTAGCGTGCGATAACTAACGGCGTCTGCAGCTATCATATCAATGTCTAAATGCAGGCGACTGTTACCATTTTCTAATAAGCTTAAAGCGACCGCAAATACTTCTCCTGACTCAATATCTAACATTTGTGATGAATAGGTCGAGCGATACTGCTCTAATAACTGCTGCGCAACATCAGTAGGTTTATCTCGTAAATCATTAAAGATGACATGCACTGTATTATTACTTGGATTATGTATTTGCTGTCCGCTGGAACATACTTGTAAACGCAACGAGCTATGACGTTGAACAAGTTTCTCTATTGCTAGCGTCAAACGGGCTAAATCTAATGGCTGTGACTTATCATTGATTGCCGACAACTCAAATTCACAATACAGATGCGCTGATACACCCCCAAGCGGTTGATTAACATCGCGTCCTAACCAATAGGCATACTGCATAGGCGCAAGTGAAAAAGGCGCATGAGGAAGTTTCCCGATTTTTATTTTTGGGACCCCAAAGATAGTGTCTTGTGTATTATCAGCGAGGCTGGCAGCCGATATCCTAAGATACTCAACCCATGCCCCCACGAATGGTTTTTTAGCTAAATCTGCAAAGTTAATATCATAACCAGCCGCTCGCCAAGTTGACACTAAGTTCATTAATGTGATCGAATCAAGTCCTGCTTCAATTAGGTTACATTCTGCTGAGACAGCGCCAGGCTGTAAATTTAACGTATTACTAACGACAGCAAGTACATCTTCTAATAGCGAGGCTGAATTACTATTTTTATTCATTTGGGTAGTTTCCATTCTTAATGTTTGTCTTTACCAAATCATGTTGTTGACTTGGCGAGGATGTCTTGTTGCTTCAAACGCAGCAGCTCTAGCCGCTGTTGATGCAAAGAAGAAGTACTTTTTTGATTTGCTTGCCACTGCATAAGTAACGCTTTCTCATCCAGTTTTCCATTTACTGTTAGCGGGAATTTTTTAACAAATAGAAAGTCTGAAGGTAAATAGTGAACAGGGAGAAGCTGAGATAGATAATTTCTCAATGTTGCTATTGGTTGTGCGGTAAATGATTCCTCTGTCGCGATTAAAATAGCAATTAAGCCATCTGATAAACCACTGTCGAGGCATGGTTTTGCTATCACGGCTGCTCTTTGTATCTTTGCATGAGATTCTAAAACAACTTCTATTTCACTCGGCTCAATACGAAATCCCCTTACTTTCAATTGCCTGTCTGCGCGACCAAAATAAAAGAGTTGACCATCAATTTGCTTCGCTAAGTCACCCGAACGATACATCCGCTTCCCAGTGTGAAAAGGACTGGCAACAAATCGCATCGCGGTTAGATCAGGGCGATTGATGTAACCGAATGCCACTTGATCTCCTGCTACATAAATTTCACCAATTTCACCATCAGCCACTTTTTCTAAATTTTCATCAAGTAAAAGCACCTCCAAACTAGATAGTCCTTCACCTATTGGACTATTTTCAGTGCCACAAAGTGAATCACTTAGTGTTAGCCATGTTACGTGCACCGTTGTCTCTGTGATCCCGTACATGTTTATCAATTGCAATGTTTCGCAAGGGTAAAGCTGCCACCATTTTTTTACTTTATCCAAATTAAGTGCTTCACCACCAAAGACTACTTTGCGCAAGCATAGTGGTTGCTCACTCATTTTTAGAGCCTTACTTTCTGCGTCAATTAAGGCATAAAATGCTGAAGGCGTTTGATTCAGAATAGTGACCTTTTCTGCTCTCAAATATTGCACTAAGGCGTCTGGTGACCAAATTGCACTTTTTGGAATAATCGTTAGCTTGGCTCCTGTGGTCAAAGCTCCCCACACTTCCCACACTGAAAAATCAAAAGCCAGTGAATGAAACAAAGCCCAAACATCAGTATGTGTTGCATCTAATAAAGGCATTGCCGCATTAATTAAGGCCAGAACTTGCTGATGCCCTACAACAACTCCCTTAGGGTTTCCCGTCGACCCTGAAGTAAAAATAATATAAGCGAAAGCACCTGCGGCTCTGTAAACAGGTTTCTCGTGCTCATCTGGAACAAAGTTAAATTGGTCCTCGACAAACAACAAATGACTCATAGCTTTAGTAAGTGAATCGTTACCCCAAAGTGTCTTGCTCAACTCTCGCTGAGTAACAATTGCGCTAGGCTGACTACAAGCAATTATCCAATCGATCCTTTCTTTGGGGTAGTCGGGATCAATCGGCACATAGCACGCTCCAAGTTGCAATATTGCTAACACGTGAATAATTTGCTCACAGTTTCTAGGCAGTATTAAAGCCACGCAGTTTCCTGTACGAACACCACTTGCATAAAGTCGATGTGATGCCAAATCAGCTTTTTGTTTAAGTGCTTTATATGTCAAGGAGCTATGTTCATCACTAACGGCGATGCGATTAGGGTGCATAACGGCTTGTTCAGCAAAGGATTGATACAGGCATGCTGTACCTGCTGGCATCCCTTTGTTAATCTGCTCCATATTAATTCCCATCCATCTCTATGAGTGATTTAGGACGTAAATCTGTCCAATTATCATTTAGCCAACTCAAACAAGTATCACGTGTTTGAGGGCCAAAAACCTGCTCCCAACCAGAAGGAATAGTTAATACTTCAGGCCATAACGAATACTGTTTTTCATGATTGATAAGAACTACAAATGCCATTGATTCATCATCGAAAATATTTTCACTCATGATTTAACTCCAAAGAGACTGTTGATAGGGGGTTTAATTCGCTGTTATTAAGTTGCGCAGAATTTGCGGTTTCATGACTGAATTTGTTACAACTATCGACAACTTCTTGCAAATAGAACTCAAAATCAGTTAATAGCTGAGCGCTACGTTTTTTGCCCACTGCATGCGGGTCAAAGCTCAAGCGGATCTTGGTTGTTGCACCTGGGTAGATAAATAAAGCAGCGGCTTGGCCAACCGAATCTTGCCACTTAACATCCTTCAATCCTGCCAATGCAACTGGTAATGTAAGTCCTTGAGATGAATCGACTTGTTTAATTGGCTCTGCGGTTTGTGTATCCGCATCAAGGGCATTTTCAATAACTAATAAAGTATCAAAAAATTCACCAAAACGATGAGTCGCCTCCAAATTATCCAACCTAACCGGAGCTAACGCTTGCCATTCAAATTGTTCAGTTTGCAACTGCTGCAACAACGCAATTGAACTACTCAAAGGATCGGTCTTAATCCGTATTGGTACTAACTGAGTAACCAATCCAACAAGCGTTTCAATACCTGCTAACGACGCTGCACGACCAGAGTCAAATAAACCAAATACGACATCGTCCTGATTAAGTGCATTACCCACTGTTTTAGCCCATGCCAATTGAAATAGCATGGCCGTAGATACATTAATCTTTGCAGCTAATGCTTTAATGTCTGCATTTACAGCAGCACAAAGCACACTAGATAATTCTTGTGAAGGAAATCGTTGTTGTCTTGTCGGGCATAATAATGAAGGGGCTTTGAAACCATCCAGCGCTTTATTCCAATATTGACAAGCTATTGTCGGATCTTGTTTTTGTAACCAATCAAGATATTGACCCCAATGTAAATTTGGATAAGCTAAAGTGGCTTCAGCACTCATTCCTCCAAGCCACTCTTGCAAAATTCGAGGGGCTGACCAACCATCAAGCAGTAAGTGATGACAATGAATCAAAATTAGCCACTGACTATCACTTATACGTATAGATAAAAATCGCATGAGTGGCGGAGCATCAAATTCAAAGCGATATTGGTACCATGCTGTGCGATGCTGCACTAACAATGCTTCATATTGCTCACTTGGTTCACCACGTAAATCTAAAGTTTCCCATACAGGCTCGAGTATATCGGCAGTAAAGGTAGAAAATGTTTTCACAAAAAAGCCTGATCTTAGCGCGTCATGACGGCGCAGAAGATCCGCGGCCCCTGCTTTTAAAGCACTTTCAGATATTTCTGGGGTGTGTTGATTAGAAAGAGTTATTTCCATTTGTGTTGTCCATGGATCTGCTAGTCCATGACAGTGGCGAAGCATTTCAACTTGCAGTGGCGTAGCTGGCTTAATTGTCAAATTATTACTATCAACAAGACCTTGCGCTTGTAGCTGTTGTTGTTCTTCAATAAAACAGTCGTGTAGTTGATGAAAAAGCTTATTTAACTCAGCTTTAAATCGTAGTAGATCACTATGGTGCAATTCGCTACTAGGTGCTATCGCATTAAAGTGAAGTGTTTTTATCCCTTTTTGTTGGCTGTAATAGGCTGTTAAATCTAAAGAATTTAGTAACGGCCAGTGTTCGGAGCAAGCTTCAATAAGCTGCTCAAGAAGCGGAGTTACTGACCATAAATCTGAATTGGAGGATAAATTTAAATCACCAAGAAAATTAAAACCGACTAACCATCCATTTACACCTTGTTGAGCAGGCGCGACACCACTTGATGATACAAAAGGAGAGTCTTGCTGAATAATTTGACCACACCATTTACGCAACACTGTTTCTATCAACTGGCTCGACATTTCGTCCGATTTAGTCTTTAAAACATCACTATTGAGAGCCACATAAACTTCACGGGCAAACCAGCCAATGGTCCTGCTTAAATCTTGTGTTGGTTCCTGTACTTCTCGACCATGCCGCTCTAGTACCAAGGTAGGGCAGCGATTATCTAGCGCTGGTTTTAATTTTGATGTAATAGCAGCTAAGCAACTTATAGCAGGTAATAAACTAGCCAGTGGAAGCCCTAACCTACGAGCGACAGTTAATGCCGGACATGTTTTATTATAAGGTTCCAAGCTCCAAGTTAATGTGTGAGCACTTGCCAACGTTCCCAAATTGGTTGAATTTGGCGCAGGTATATACTGCTGGCTTAATTTATTTATATGATTGGACCAACTACGCCATGATGTTGGTACGGGAGGTAATTCAAGTTTTTCATTACTCACTTGCTGATTTCGGACAATCGCAAGGTCTTCAGCCAAAATATGCCATGATGAGGCATCTATGACTAAATGGTTTATGGCAAACCAAGCCCTTTGGTTATTATTTTCATTTTCTTTAACTAACAATACGGCAACCATAACACCGTTTTTAGGACTTAAATTACTGCATAGTTGTTTTGCCAACTCAGCTGCTGATAATACACCTGAGTTTTCTAAAGTGGGTAAATCAGCATTTTCAGAATACACTCTATATTTATTATCATCACACTGTTGATAAGTTTGCTCACAATAAATAGTTTGGGTATTTTCAACCGGAACATTTAGGGATAACTCTCCCGTACCCGATTGCACCAATTGAGCTCGCAACAACCCATGGCGATTAAGTAAAGCATACACAAGCTCTTTTAGTTCACCAGCCGTCATACTTTCAGGCACTACTACACTTGCTAGTTGTGCAAATCGATCAAGCGGTGTCGCTGCATTAAGGTAGCGCTGCATTAATAAAGTTGAAGTAAGCTGACCTTTATCATTACTATCGTGGCTAACCGTTTTACTATTTTGACTGTCTCCGAGGGGATCAACTTCGTGTAATTCTTTAACCAAATTCGCAATGCATTTTGCATTAAATACTTGGCGAGGAGTAAGGTGGATCCCTTCTCGACGAGCGCGGCTGACTAATTTTACAACTGAAATACTATCGCCACCCACTGCAAAAAATCCATCGTCAATGCCTATTGTCTCAATCCCTAAAACGTCACACACTAAATTACATAGCTTTTTCTCCAGTTCATTACGAGGGGCTCTTTTGGCAATAACACCTAAATCATCAGGTATCGACAGCGCTTTACGATTAATTTTTCCATTAGGTAATTTAGGTAGTTTTTTATTAATTACAAAATACTTGGGGACTAAGTGAGGAGGTAGAGCTTGCTCACATACATAGCGAAAGCGGGCTATTAAGTTTAAATTAGCCTCTTGATTATCGCTTAGTTGCTCTATTTCATTTTCAAGATAACAAATTAGCTCCATCGCACTTTGAGTAACTGCTCTGGCAATGACAGCGCAAGGACATTTAATTAACAGCTCAATGGTTGACTCAACTTCGAGCGGCTCAACACGAAAACCTCTAATTTTTACTTGCTCGTCTATACGGCCAATGTATTCAATATTTCCTTGAGTTGTCCATTTTACTCTATCACCAGTTAGATAAAGTCTTTCACCTTGTTCCGCAAAAGGATTAGCAATAAACTTGCTTGCTGTTAAATCACTACGATCAAGGTATCCTCTTGCTAATCCAGCACCAGCAATTGCAAGCTCACCTGGCACCCCTAAAGGCGCTAATTGCAAGCAATTATCTAGAACATAAACTTGCCCTCCTGCAACCGGCCCACCTATTACCGGCTTTTCAGCGACATTGGTTTTAGCAATCATCGCATCCACTGTTGCCTCTGTCGGGCCATATAAATTAAAGCCCAACGTACCAGGAAGGCTCTTTATACGTTGCCAAAGCTCTTGTTTTACCGATTCACCACCAAAACCCAATATTGCAGGTGTGTGAGGTTCAATAAATTGCCCATTTGTATCTGTAAGTCCTGACTGTAACCACGGTAATACTTCATCTAGCATACTGGGAGTTAACTCAATAAAATCCATTTTTTTAAGCATTATCTCTTTGGCAAGAGTGACCGCGTCTTGCATCGTATTTGCATCAAATAAATAGACTTTATGGCCTTCAAACATCCACAGTGTAGGTTGCCATGAGGCATCAAAAGCCAAAGACCAAGCATGGCCAACTTTTAGCTGATTATGTTCTACAAGCGCAGAAGCTTCGCTATAGAGATCGTGTTTATGACTAGCAATAAGGTTAACCAGAGAAGCATGTTTTACAACAACACCTTTTGGCTGCCCTGTTGAGCCTGATGTAAACGTAATACAGGCTGGATGAGATGGGCGCAATGGCCGGCATCTCTCTTCGTTTGTAAGATTAAGATCACTATTTTTTATACTTAATGCTTCATTCTCAATAACTAACAAACTGACTGTTTTAGTTTTTAATTCAGTCGCTTTAGCTGATTCAAATGAATGTGCATCACCATTATTAATTACTATATTTGGCGCCGCCAATGTAAGTACTCGGTTAATGTAATCCTCTGGATAATTTGGATCTATAGGTACAATAGCGGCACCTGCCTTGAGTGTACCAAGCATCACAACGAACCATTCCAACTGGCGAGGCATTATTATGGCAACCCGATCTTCTGGCCCAATCCCTTGCGATACTAGCCACCTTGCGACTCTATTTGCTCTTGCATTGAGCGTTAGAAAACTGAGGTCATGCAGCACGTTTTGTTTTTGCAAAACACTCTTTATCATTTCACTGTCAACTAACTCAACAGCAGTTCGATTTGGGTATTTACTCACGGTACTCTCAAACCAAGCAACGAGCGTTGTTACTGGGCTTACAAAAGCATCGCGTTGACCCCATTTTATTAACTGATTTTCATCGGGTAATACAGTGGTAATGTTAGCTAGTGCTATATCTGGTTCTTGGACACAATGTTTAAGTAACTGTAGCAACCGTTTTAAATGATTTGGTATGGTTTTTGGTCGATATAATGAAGCACGCCAAGTGGCTTGAAACTGAAGGCAGTTATCTTTTAATAATGCGTCAAAAGAGAGATCTGTTTGCGTTGTACCATTAAAATACTTTTCCCAATGTACATCTAAGCCATCTATTATGGGTGGAGACATCCCATGGCTTAAGAAAGTCACCATAGTGTCTAATAATGGGTTTTGCGATTCCCCTCGTTTTATTTGTAATTTTTCAAGTAATAATTCAAAGGGTAAATCTGCATGTGAAAAAGCAGCACGACATTGTGTCGCACAATCACGGATCAGTTCACGAAAACAAAGTTTATTATCAACCTTAATCCGCAGTGGAATAACATTCCCAAAATTACCTATCAGGTCACTCAGCTCAGGTAAATTACGATGCGAAGCCACTGTCCCTATCGTCACTTCTGAGGCCCTAGAAAGCCGAGTCATTAATAAAGCAATCACCGCAATAATGGCTTCAAAAGTTGTAACTTGTTCTTCTCGCGCTAACGTAAGTAGGGTTTGTGTTGTTGCTTGATCAAGATTATCACTGTGCCAGCCACCATTTTCATTTTGCTTCACTCCCCGAGGAAAATCAGTTGGAAAATCAATAGGCTCAGGTAGCGGTGTAAGCTGCTTTTGCCAGAACGCAACCTGCTCTTTGCTTTGTTCGGAATCTTGTTGCCATTTTTCACGATGCCATTGAGCAAAATCTAAATACTGGATGGGTAAAGGAGCCCGTTGTTTAGATTCGCCGCTCTTAATTAGCCTATAGTATGTTGATAATTCATTAGAAAAAATACCAAATGACGCCCCGTCCCAAACAATATGTTGCCCTACCATAACTAAAGTGTGATGACTGTCGGTCATTTTTACGAGAGCAAGTCGAAGTGTACTCTTAGTTGCAAGATCGAAAGGTTCTGTACTTGCATGTTGTGCTATTTCTTTAAGACGTACTTCTCGCGTCTGATGATCTAAATCTTGTAAATCATATTCACACCACTGCAAAGGAAACTCATCAAGCACTTTTTGTCGAGCACCAACAATAGGGTCTGCATAATAGGAAGTTCGAAAAATACTGTGCCTGTTCACTAATTCAAAACAACTTTGCTGTAAAACACGCGCATCTAAACAACCTTTAAATTGCCACAAGACACAAACATTGTAAGCAGACGAAAGTGGATCCAGTTGATTAAGTAACCACATCCTTTCTTGCGCATTAGAAAGTACATAACTGGTCTCATTTTTTGCTTTTGAAACTGTAAAGCTTTGATTTAATGTCGATAAAGAGTCCACATTATTATTCGGCATGATTATTTTTCGAGTTGCCGCCAATTTTCTCGCAAGCTTTAGCCTAAGTGCATTATCCATAAAACAGACCCTAAAATATAAACAATAATTATTTGCATTATTATTTACTGTAGTTATTATTGCAACACATTGATTGAAAATTAATCCCGTGTGTATGCAAAATGTATTTTGAAAAGGAGCATAAGATATTATGAAAACTAATTTTTCCAATGAAGGCACAACCCAAAGCGATGAGCAAAATTTAATCTTCGCACGAGCAGCCGCTCTAGCCGACAGTGGTATATTTAAAGAATATTTAATTTACGAAGATAACGGTGAATGTTGGTTTGCAGGAGGTATTGTTCGATCTATAACAGTATTTGCAACTCACATTGAATCTAATACCTCTGCAGGAAAAACTCAGCGCCAAGTTAACAGCGAAAACCTCTGCCAAGTCCTACAGCAAGAATTAAATACTTGGGATGGTGAGTGGCAAGCATGCGGATGGTCTAGTTTTGAATTCGCGTATGCCCTGAAATCACCAGAACTATTAACCGAAGAAGAAAAAGCAGGTCAAGAAGCGTTATTATTTATTTGTGAGCCAAAAATAACGGTATCCCTAGGGAAAAAACCAACACTCATTAAATCTAAATCCAGTGAACTTGAGCAGCAAGTACGCTTAATACTAGAAAATGCAGTTGTACGAGCACACGTTCCTTACAAAAATGTCGAAATACCAGACAATATTAATTATAAAAATGCAGTCAAAAAGTCTGTCGCCAATATTAAAAATGGTTTACTAGAAAAAGTCATACTCTCGCGTAAGGTTCCCCTACATTTTTCGCCCGATTACACTGCGACTTGGCTTCAAGGGCGTTCGATGAACACACCTGCTCGTTCATTTACAATGAATTTAGCTGGTTGGAAAATCACTGGGTTTAGTCCTGAAATTGTACTTTCAGTTGATGAAAACCGTAAAGTTACAACAGAGCCGTTAGCGGGTACTCGACGATTAGAAGGTAATCCAGAAACAGATCAAAAAATATTTGATGAGTTACTAAGAGATCCAAAAGAAACCCACGAACACGCAATATCTGTGAGACTTTCAGTTGACGAAATGAATGAAGTTTGTGAACCAGAATCTGTACATGTACCACAGTTCATGGTTCAAAAAAAGCGAGGTTCTGTGCAACATTTAGCTTCGAGAGTCTGTGGCACTCTAAAAACAGAATATAACGCTTGGCATGCATTCGAAAGCCTATTCCCTGCTGTTACAGCGTCTGGTATTCAAAAGCTGGCTGCTTTTTCAGAAATACGACGACACGAAGGCAGTAGCAGAGGGCTTTATGCAGGCGCAATTTTAAAACTAGATCACACAGGCGTTATTGACGCAGCATTAGTTTTACGCAGTGTTATGAGTAAAGGCGATCAGCACTGGTTACAGGCTGGAGCCGGAATTGTACTTGATTCAACACCAGAAAGAGAACTCACCGAAACCAGTGAAAAACTAGCAAGCATTTCACCTTGGGTTGTTGAAAAAAAAAGCTAAATTAACGTAATTCATTAAATAAGGATACTTAATGAATCCTTATTCAGCTAATACCCACTGCTACACATTTTTATAAACAAAAGTAAATTTATGTAGCAGATAAAAGTTGTTTTAAACGAGGAGTTTAAGCATGGCACAGCCACTAATACCTACATACGATATCATTGGTGTCGGATTTGGCCCATCAAATATAGCTTTGGCGATTGCCTTAGAAGAAATTAAGAGCAATTCCACCACACTAAATGCCTTATTTATTGATAAACAGCCAGAATATCAATGGCATGGTGATACTATTACTAACCAAAGTGGGCTACAAGTCTCATTTTTGAAAGATCTTGTTACATTGAGAAATCCAACCAGCCCTTACTCTTTCTTAAATTATTTACATTCACATAATCGTTTAGTGGACTTCATAAATTTAAGTACTTTCTACCCAAGCAGGTTAGAATTTAATGACTACCTTCGCTGGGTTGCGGGTCATTTTTCTTCTCAATGTCAATACGGCGAAGAGGTTACCTCTATTGAGCCGGTTATGGATAATCAAAAAGTAAAATTACTCAAAGTGACAACAGCAGATACAGGTGGTACAAGTAAGATCCGTTTTACTAAATCACTTGTTATGGGCACTGGCGGAACCCCTTTAATACCGGAAGTTTTTCAACCGCTAAAACAAACCCCGCTTGTATTTCATCATACTCACTACCTATCAAAAATGGCTAAACTTATTCCAGTAAAAACAAAAGATTTACGCATTGCTATAATCGGTGGTGGGCAAAGTGCTGCGGAAGCTTTTATTGATATTGATGATAATTATCCACACGCAAAAGTTGATTTAATTATGCGTGGTAATTCGATGAAGCCAGCAGATTCAAGTCCCTATGTGAATGAAATTTTTAACCCATCATCAACAGACTCTATATTCAGTAAAACGCAGCAAGAAAGAGAAGAGCTATTAAAAGAATATAAATACGCTAATTATTCAGCTGTTGACTCATCGATGATTGAGCAAATATATAATATTTTTTATCAACAAAAAGTTGCCATGATGGAGCAACATACATATTGCCCTAACAGTGAAGTTACTGAAGCATCTGAAAAAAATGGAAAAATAACGCTGTCTATACTTGATAGAAAATCAAATCAGCATGCTACGAATAATTACGATTTAGTAATTTTAGCAACAGGGTATCAACGACCTAAAATGGCGCCTATGTTAGAACCGATTAAAGCCTATTTAGGAAACATTGATATTGATCGAAATTATCAAGTTAAAACGGACGAACGTTTTCTTCCATCGTTATTTTTGCAAGGACGTTCAGAATCATCCCATGGTTTAAGCGACACCTTACTCTCAATACTTTCAGTAAGGTCAGCAGAAATAGCACACTCATTACAGGCAGAGTTGCAAGAACAGGCTCAGCAAGCAGTTGCTTTAGCTTAACCACTTGAAATGCATATTACTCAAATAAGTCATTATCTAAGTAATGTGCATTCATCGCAATCGAGTTTATTTTCAATCATTATTGCCTTATAACAGATGTGATACTGTTTAATAACAAGGAATAAAAATGAAGTTTATTGCCCCTTTTGCGCTTTTGGCAACAGTCAGTTTTTCAGGTTTTACGAGTCAAACAGAGCAAATGCTACAACTTGAAAACGTATTCGACCTTGAATATGCGAATCAGATAGATATAACCGAAGACGGTAAAACCGTTTACTTTGTGCGTAATCGTATGGATATAAAAACAGATCGCAAAGTGGGTAATATTTGGTCTGTTGATTACAAAACTAAACAAATGCAACCATTAACCTCTGGCGTGCATATGGATTATTCGCCAGTACTCTCTCCTGATGGTCAACGCCTTGCGTTTATATCAACACGTGATGGCAGCAGCCAAATATATATAAAATGGCTTAAAACAGGTGCTATGGCAAAAATCAGTAACTTAACGAGTAGCCCTCGTGCAATTACATGGAGCCCTGATTCTAGCCAATTAATATTTAACATGTTTGTACCAAGTGCAACTTCAGCCCCCGTAAACCTGCCCGGAAAACCAAAAGGGGCAACGTGGGCAGAACCCGCTAAATTTATTGATGATGTTTATTACCGTTCAGATGGTGGCGGTTACACACAAAAAGGTTTTAGCCAATTATTTTCCATAGATGCTAACGGTGGTAATGCCAAGCGACTCACTCATGATGAGTTTGATAACGCCGGCGATGTAAGCTTTAGTAACGATGGTAAATCACTTTATTTTTCTGCAAACCGACATAAAAACAACCAGCTAAAATTCACAAATAATGAAATTTATAAACTTGATTTGGCCTCGCAAACTATAACCGAAATTACTAACCGAGATGGCCCTGATGAACAACCTAAAGTATCGCCCGATGGCCGTTACTTAGCGTACACAGGTTATGACGATATACGCACTAATTACGAAAATGCTCAACTTTATATTCGTGATTTAAAA
The DNA here is from genome assembly GCF_030847595.1 of Pseudoalteromonas sp. 20-92. NCBI lineage: Bacteria > Pseudomonadati > Pseudomonadota > Gammaproteobacteria > Alteromonadales > Pseudoalteromonadaceae > Pseudoalteromonas > Pseudoalteromonas sp. 20-92. Next base: position 296,782 of record NZ_JANJGQ010000002.1, on the reverse strand, counting down.
ACAGGTAACACAACTAGTTTAACGCCAAATTTTGATCGTAGCGTTGGGCAAATAAAATGGAGTGCCAATTCAAAAGGTGTGTACTTTAGTTACGCCGATAAAGGCCAAACCGCCCTCGCCTATCAACCACGCAGTGGCAAGCGTAAAATAATAACAACTCAAATTGGCAGCGTTGCCTTTGGACGCCCTTATTCTGGTGGCGACTTTGATGTAAGCGAAGATGGAGAGGTAGCCTTTACCCTTGCCGATACCCAGCGCCCTGCTGATATAGCAACAATTAAACGCGGTAAAGCCCAGCGTTTAACTACCCTTAATGCAGATGCATTGGGCGACAGAGCTTTGGCTAAAGTGGAAGAAATTTGGGTTAAATCAAGCCACGATGAACTTCCTATTCAGGGGTGGATTGCCTACCCACCAGAATTTGATAGCAGCAAAAAATACCCGCTAATACTAGAAATTCACGGCGGCCCTGTCGCTAATTATGGCCCGCACTTTAGCGCTGAAATTCAACTGTTTGCAGCCAAAGGCAATGTCGTTTTATACATGAACCCACGTGGTAGTGATTCCTATGGTAAAGAGTTTGCACAAACTATTCATCATAATTACCCAAGTAACGATTTTGATGATTTAATGACAGGTGTTGATGCGCTAATAGCGAAAGGCTTTATTGACGAGTCTAAATTGTTTGTAACCGGTGGCTCTGGTGGCGGTGTGCTAACAGCTTGGATTGTAGGTCATACCGATCGCTTTGCTGCGGCTGTAGTTGCCAAACCGGTTATTAATTGGATCAGTTTTGTACTAACAGCAGATTTTTACCCGTTTTTTGCTGATTATTGGTTCCCAGGTAAACCATGGGATCACATTGAGCACTACATGAAACGCTCGCCTATTAGCTATGTTGGAAACGTTAAAACTCCTACTATGTTGCTCACTGGTGAATCTGACTACCGTACACCAATTTCAGAAACTGAGCAGTTTTATCAGGCATTAAAATTACAAGGTGTTGATACTGCAATGGTGCGAATTCCTAATGCTTCACATGGCATTACAGCTCGGCCATCAAACTTAATGACCAAGGTAGCTTATATTCAATGGTGGTTTGATAAACACACTAAATAATAAATTTATAGCTTAAATAAAAGCCACTTCAAATAAGTGGCTTTTATATTTACCCTATAGTATTCAAACTGTAAACCCCCTTTACACTTCTGTGACAGTTAAATATCGGACTTAGCTAAAACTTCAGTTAGTAAAATTTCGGTTTATAACATTTTTTGTAACTTGAGTTGGTAAAAAATCGGTTTGAGTCACTGTTTATAGCCTTTCAGTTAGTAAAATTTTGTTTTATAGCACAAAGAAGTTAGTAAAAAATCGGTTTATAAATTCGTTTAGTTTGCCTATTAAAGCAAAAATCAGTCACTTACCCGCCTTTTAAAGTTGCCGTAAACGCTTTTTACAGCAAAATCACCCCAAATATGCCGTTTTATGAAAGGTTAGTTAAACTCTGATCTGTAAATTCACTCAGGTAGTTAAATAGTGATCCAAAATAATTTGGCAAGGCCGTGTTGAACTTTGGTTAGTGAATTTGCAGCAGTATGTTTGGTTTTTAGGCAAGGCGGAGCTTATGTAGTGTGGTTACTCCCCATTAATAGGCGATAACGTAGCATAAATACCAAACAGGCGCTGCCCTTTGGGTTCTTTCTAGGGACGATAAACTCTTTGTTGCTCGGTTTTTACTTAGCTCACTAGGTTACAAACCTCGCGCCGCGATTTAATCGCCCCTAGATTGAACAAATTTCAATCCACAAAGATCAATACGCCCTAGTTAAAGTCTGATCTGTAATTATGCTTCAATGTTCTAACTTTATTTAAAGCAATAAAAAAGGGCCTATTGGCCCTTGAGTAACACTATCTAGTTAGGAATTAAAACTGGTTCATGGTGTTGTCTTCACCACCGGCTTTTAGCGCATTATCACCAGAGAAGTATTCTTTGTGCGTATCGCCCATGTTAGACCCTGCTAAATCTTGGTGCTTAACCGATGCTTGCTCACGGCGAATTTCTTGGCGTTGTACGTCACGTACATAAGCCAGCATACCCATATCGCCAAAGTAACCTTCTGATAAAATATCAGTGCTTAGCGCAGCTGTATGGTATGTCGGCAAGGTTATTAAGTGATGGAAAATACCGGCTTCACGTGCGCCATCGCGCTGGAAGTTTTGCACTAGTAAATCGGCTGCTTGCGCAAGCTCTGTTGCATCCATTTCTGGTGCCATAAGGCCTTTATTATCGCCAAGACTTGGGTAAGCACTAAGGTCACGGCCTGCCTCTTCCCACTCTTGATACACTTGCTCACGAAACTTAAGCGTCCAGTTAAACGAAGGCGAGTTGTTGTATACCAGTTTTGCATTTGGCACGTGTTCTTTTACACGATTTACCAGTTCTGCAATTTGTTTAACATGTGGTTTTTCTGTTTCAATCCACAGTAAATCAGCGCCCGACTGCAAGCTAGTAATACAATCTAGTACTACACGATCTTTTTCCGTGCCTTCACGGAATTGGAATAAACCGTTATCTAGACGAGTTGGTTTACATAACTGGCCATTAATTTTCATTGCCGTGTCGCCTTCATTTAAGTCATCAACACCGTTAATTGGCGTGGTTTCTAAAAATGCATTGTATTGGCTTGCTAAGTCACCTGGCGTTTGCGAAACAGGTACCTTTTGCGTAAGGCTGGCACCCAATGAATCTGTACGTGCCACAATAATACCGTTATCAATACCTAGCTCTAAAAAGGCGTAACGTACTGCGTTAATTTTTGCTAAAAAGTCTTCGTGTGGAACGGTCACTTTACCCGCTTGGTGACCACATTGTTTAGCGTCAGATACTTGGTTTTCTATTTGAATGGCACACGCACCGGCTTCAATCATTTTTTTAGCCAGTAAGTAAGTTGCTTCTTCGTTACCAAAACCTGCGTCAATATCAGCAATAATTGGCACAACATGGGTTTCAAAGTTGTCTATTTTATCAATAACAGCTTGAACATCGCCTCCGTTCGCTTTTGCTTCATCTAGGTCGTTAAACAAGTGGTCTAGTTCACGTGCATCTGCTTGCTTTAAAAATGTGTAAATTTCTTCAATTAATGCAGGTACCGATGTTTTTTCGTGCATGCTTTGATCTGGCAGCGGACCAAATGCAGAGCGAAGCGCTGCAACCATCCAGCCACTTAAGTATACATAGCTGCGTTTAGTTGTTTTTTGATGGCGCTTAATAGCCATCATCATTTGTTGTGCAGTAAAACCATGCCAACAGCCTAAAGATTGTGTGTACTGGCTTGTATCTGCGTCATATGCTGCCATATCTTCACGCATTACGTCTGCTGTGTATTGTGCAATTTCAATCCCAGTACGGAAACGGTTTTGCAAGCGCATGCGGCTTGCATATTCAGGGTTGATTGCGTGCCATGCGCTACCTTGAGATTGGCAAAGAGTTGAGAGTGTGTCTGTTTCGCGTTGATATGTTGTCATAATAAAATCCTTCGAACGGGTGTGTAAATAATTTTAGTGTTGTGAGAGTGGCTACGTTGCTCATGCTCCGTAGCGCTTAAATCAACATTAGGCTCATTTTTTAGATTTAGTAAATTTATAGTTGTTATTACGGCTATATATTTTATGAATGGCTAAAAAGCACTCAACATTGCTTTTTTGCGTTATTGTTGCCTTAACGCACAAGCGCACAACAACATCGCGACCGTTTAAGGAGGGCAATTATGTCCCACACTCTCACACACTCAGGACTCAGCGTAGACACACAACTCGCTGATTTTGTTAAAAGCCAATTACTCCCTGGCACTCACTTAAGTGAGCTGCAATTTTGGCAAAGCTTTGCACATATCGTTCAAACGCTTACCCCTATAAATAAGGCACTGCTTGAAAAGCGAGAGCTGCTTCAACAGCAAATAGATGACTATCATCTAGCTAATAAAACGTGGAATAGCGCCAAGTACCATGCCTTTTTACAAGATATTGGCTACTTGGTAAAAGAGCCTGCCAACTTTACAATTGAAACCCAAAATGTAGAGCCTGAAGTAGCCCTTACTGCAGGCCCTCAATTGGTTGTGCCTGTAAGTAACGCACGCTTTGCACTTAATGCCGCTAACGCGCGTTGGGGCTCGTTATACGACGCTTTATACGGTACTGATGTACTAAGCGAAGACGATGGAGCTGAAAAAGGCAATACCTACAATCCTGTTCGTGGTTTTAAAGTAATGGCCTACGCTCGCCAGTTTTTAGATAAAGCATTGCCGTTGACCAATGGCTCGCATATAGAAAGCACGAATTACTCAGTAGTAGATGGCGCACTTTTAATTACCTTGCGTGATAGCTCTCAAACCACATTAGCTAATCCATCTCAGCTTATTGGCTATCAAGGAGAAGCGCAAAATCCAACTGTAGTGTTATTAAAAAACAATGGCTTACATATAGAGCTACATATCGATCATCACCACATTATTGGCCAAGCTGATAAAGCAGGATTAAAAGATGTAGTGCTAGAGGCCGCGCTTACCACCATTATGGATTGTGAAGATTCAGTAGCTGCGGTAGATGCAGAAGATAAAGTACAAGTTTATAAAAATTGGCTTGGGTTGATGCAAGGTAACTTAGTTGAATCGTTTAAAAAAGGCGATAAAACTGTAGAGCGTACTCTGCAAAGTGATAAAACATACACCGCACTTGATGGTGGCACAGTTACTTTAAAAGGCCGTAGCATGATGTTTGTAAGAAACGTTGGCCATTTAATGACGAACCCTGCTATTACCGATGTGTACAATCAACCGGTATTTGAAGGCATTATGGATGCGATGTTTACTGCGACCGCAGCCCTGCACGACCTAAATAAAAAAACAGGTATAAAAAATTCAAGCGCGCAAAGTATTAATATAGTAAAACCAAAAATGCACGGCCCTGAAGAGGTAGCGTTTACTAACACTTTATTTAGCTTAGTAGAGGAAGCGCTAAGCTTACCTAAAAACACGCTTAAAATGGGTATTATGGATGAAGAACGCCGCACTTCTGTAAACCTAAAAGCCTGTATTTGTGCAGCTAAAGAGCGTGTTGTATTTATAAATACTGGATTTTTAGACCGTACCGGCGATGAAATTCATACCTCTATGCAAGCGGGCGTTGTACTTCCAAAAGCACAGATTAAACAGCAACCATGGATACAAGCTTACGAGGATCGCAATGTCGATATTGGCCTTGCTTGTGGCTTGAGTCATAAAGCACAAATAGGTAAAGGCATGTGGCCAATGCCAGATAAAATGGCATTAATGATGGAGCAAAAACAAGCTCACCCTAAATCAGGCGCTAATACAGCATGGGTGCCCTCCCCTACAGCCGCTACCCTGCATGCAATGCATTATCACGATATAAACGTATTTACTGAGCAGCAAAGTATTGCTAAACGTACTATTGCTAGCCTTAATGACCTGCTTACACCGCCGCTAATGGCAGACCCTAAAACGCTCTCAAAAGAAGATATTCAAAGTGAGCTAGAAAACAACGCACAAGGTATTTTAGGTTACGTTGTACGTTGGATTGATCAAGGAGTAGGCTGTTCAAAAGTACCTGACATTAACCATATTGGGCTAATGGAAGACAGAGCAACACTGCGTATTTCAAGCCAGCATATGGCTAATTGGTTGCTAAATGGCGTGTGCTCACAGGCGCAAATAAAATCAACCATGGCTAAAATGGCCAAAGTGGTTGATGGTCAAAACGAGCATGACACTGCCTATACACCCATGGCAACAGACGAAGAAACCCTTAATAACAGCATTGCGTTTCAAGCCGCTACTGCATTAGTTTTAGATGGCGTAACACAGCCTAGTGGTTACACTGAACCATTACTGCATAGCTACCGTATTAAATACAAAGCACAACATTGTTAATCACTCCAAATTTTTAACACGTGCTTGAGTTGTTTTTTGAGTCAAACCAGCCTTCGGGCTGGTTTTTTATCGCCTAGAATTAAAATAGCAGCGCTTTTATGGCATTTTAAAAATATATATTCAAATAAGCATAATACACATGAATATCTAACATTTATTCAAACGTAAAAAAGCGTGTTTTGCATACACAAAACACGCTTTTTAAAGCTTTTAACCGTTTACGTTTAATTTTTTACAATCGCATTGTGATAAATATTTTGTACATCGTCACAATCTTCAAGCATATTTATAAACTTATCGAAGTTAGCGATAACTTCTTCGTCTTCAATTTCAATATTAACTTGAGGAATAAACGTAATTTCATCTACTTCAAAGTTAATGCCTTCAAATGCGTCTTCAAGGGCTGTTTTAGCTTTAAAGTATTCTGTTGGCGGTGCAAATACCGATATTTTACCGTCCTCGGCTTCAACGTCGGTTACATCAACATCAGCCATCATTAATGCTTCTAATACGACCTCATCGTCATCGCCTGCAAAGCCAAGTACCGCATAATGATCAAACATATGCGCTACACAGCCAGGAGTACCAATTTTTGAGTCTGTTTTAGTAAATGGCAAACGTACATCTTTGATAGTACGGTTCGGATTATCGGTCAAACAGTCAACAATAACCATGCAATTACCAGGGCCATAGCCTTCGTAACGGGCAACTGAATAGTCTTCCCCTGCTCCACCGGCTGCTTTCTCAATTGCTTTTTCAATAACGTGTGCGGGAACTTGGTCTTTTTTAGCTTTTTCGATTAGGCGGCGTAATGTTTGATTTACTTCGGGATCGGGTTCACCACTTTTTGCTGCAACGTAAATCTCTTTACCATACCTTGAGTTTATTTTCGTTTTAGCATTAGCCGTTTTGATCATAGAACTTTGACGAACTACAAATGCTCTGCCCATTTTGTGCCTCTAATGAATACGTTACGTTTTGCAGTATTTTACCAATTCAAAACGTATTGGGCTAGTTTTGTAATTTAAATAGTGTACTACTTATTACTAATTAAATTAAGTAACACGCTATTTAACATAACTCTAATTTTCTGAGTAATTATCAATTAATCCAACTAGCTCATAAAAGTCATGTAAAACGTAGTCAGCTTGATCTGCATAACCAGGAGTTACATCAGGAGCATATAAACAAGCACGCATATCTGCGTTGTGTGCAGCTTGTATGTCATATAAGTAATCACCAACGTAGAGCAAATTAGCAGAACTAATATCCCAAAGCGTAGCAATTGCATTTAATGCACTTGGATCTGGTTTTGCGGGTGCGTCGCTTCGCGTTAAAACCGTGCTGATAGGTAATGGATTATTCTGAAGTTTTATTGATGCTGCTTTATCAAAGTTTCGAGTAACTATAGCCATTGGAATTTTTTTAGCTTTTAACTGTGCAATAGCTTCGCTAACACCTGGTAATAACGTGGCATGTTGAGCATCGAGTAACTCATGCTGATGCACAATATTCATAGCTTCTTCACGCATGTAAGGTGATGGGAGTTGCGCTATAAAATCGAGTAAGTCCTGCTCACAAGGACAGCCTATTTGTGCTTTTATAAGCGAAAAATCTAATTCAGACGATACCAATGTGCCATCTAAATCAAAAATAACACCATGAATAGCCTCTACCTGAGTCGTCATATCATTCCTTGGGTGTAATAATAATTAACTAAACGTACTTTAAACATAAAATGCTCTACTACTTATGCCCAAATTATGGGGAAATAACATCAACTATATTTAAATTAATAATGCGTAAACACATCAATCAACTGATAATAAAGAAAAAATAAAAACTTAGTAATTACCTTTAGATTGCGCGAAACAAGGTAAATATACAATACAATTTGATTAATTTTACGGTACTTTACATAGTACAGATCAATTATGAATGTATCTTAAACAAAAGAAGAGAATACGCGCACATTAATTACAGTGCGCGTAGATTGGGAAAGGTTTATTCAAATAATAATTAATTTTGCTCGAAGCGGGCTTCAAGCCATGTATCATCTTGGGCAAAGTTTAAGGTTTTAATCCTACCTTTCCCCTCAACATTAACCATATTCACCTGAGTTGGCCATAAATCACGTAGTGCACCATTACTCATTTTAATCCCTTCAATCCCTTTTGGTATAGGTGCTTCTTGGTAAACCCAAAAAAACTTTCCATCAACTTGTGCACCTACAAAGCTAAGCGGTATAGATTCACCACTTAGCGTTTGTAGCGCAACGTGCGATTCAACATACTTAGCAAAACGTTGTTGATCGGTTTTATTACTAATAATATCGATTTTGCCTTCAAATAATGTTCCTACGGCATGTTCGGTATCATGTAAATAAAAGCGATGCATTAACTCAACATTATGCGTTCGTTTGTTAAAAAGCACCGTTGTAACTGACGATTTTAGTTGATGCGCTATACTTGGCGCAGCAACTAAAAGGCAAACAATAATAAGCAAAAAGCGCATTATTGCTGCTCCTCACCGTCATCCTTTTCGTCTTTTTTCTCATCACTTTTAAGCTCAGTTTTAATATCTTGCATGATATCGCGACTCACTTTAGCTTTACTCTTTTCCTTTTTAAACACTTCAATACGTGAAGGAATAATACGGCGAGGGTAATTGTTGTTTTCAACATCTACATCAGCTGTTTCCCAACCTGGATCGACAGTCACTGATACAAGCGGCTTGTTTTTATCGGTAACAATCAGCTTTTGAACGTTTTTATAATTACGACGCCAAATTTCAGCAGGAATATAACGCTCTTCGGTTGTGCCATCTTCATATGTTAGCTCAAGTAATATAGGCATTACCAAACCACCTAGGTTTGAAAATTCCATTACATAATAGTTTTTATCTTCTTCTAAAGCGCGCTCAAGCGTTTTACGCTCCCACGGCTCTAAGCCTTTTAAAAACTTATTGTACGAGTTACGTTCTTTATTGGTTACAGTAAAGCGGTCGTTTTCGTCATAAAAGTCGGTAACATCAGGGTTTTGCTCAACCCATGTTTTTTTACCTTCGGCGCGGTTACGCTCAACAAATAATGACGTAGGCTTATCTGCTTCAATATCACGTAAACGGCTGTAATCAATATCAGGGTTTTTAGTGTCTAAACGTAGTTGATATACTTTATCTAAAGAGATATCAACATGGTCTGTGGTGTAAAACCAGCCACGCCAAAACCAATCTAAATCAACACCAGAGGCTTCTTCCATTGTGCGGAAAAAATCAGCTGGGGTAGGGCGCTTGTATTTCCAGCGCTGAGCATACTCTTTAAATGCAAAGTCGAATAAGTCACGGCCTAAAATCACTTCACGTAAAATATTAAGGGCTGCGGCAGGTTTAGTATAAGCATTAGGGCCTAAACGTAATACACTGTCTGACTGAGTCATAACAGGTACTTGGTTTTCAGACTTCATATAGCTCACTATATCGCGAGGCTCAACACCCCAAGGAATAGTAGGATCCCATTCACGACCAGCAACACCATCTAAAAAGCTGTTTAAGCCTTCATCCATCCACGTCCATTGGCGCTCATCCGAATTTACAATCATCGGAAAGTAAATATGGCCAACTTCATGAATAACTACGCCAAGTAAAAAGCGCTTTTCAGCTTGAGAATAAGTACGAGTACCATCATCTTGTAACTTAGTACGTGGACCGTTAAAGGTGATCATTGGGTATTCCATACCACCAACGGGGCCATTAACCGACTGTGCAGTTGGGTACGGGTAATCAAAAGAATACTTAGAGTACACTTCCATTGTGTGTACAACCGCTTCAGTTGAGTACTTTTTCCATAAGTCACCACCTTCTTTAGGGAAGAACGACATTGCCATAACTAAAGGCTGAACGTCACCACCTTGTTGATAACCTTTTGCATCCCACATAAACTTACGAGAAGACGCCCAAGCAAAGTCGCGTACGTTTTGCGCTTTAAAGTGCCACGTTTTAGTTTTGTCGGTGCCTTCTTTTTCGTTTTCTAGCGCTTCTTCTGCGTTAACAATAAACACAGGACGCTTAGATGTTTCAGCTTGCTTTAAACGTTTGCGCTGCGTACTTGTTAGTACTTTGCTCGCGTTATCAAGCTTACCTGTTGCCGATACAATGTGATCAGCAGGAACAGTAATCTCAACATCGTAATCACCAAACTCAAGCGTAAACTCACCAGAACCTAAAAATGCCTTGTTTGTCCATGCTTCGTAATCGGTATAAGCGGCTAAGCGAGGGAACCACTGAGCAATTAAGAATATGTCGTTGCCGTCTTCTTCAAAATGCTCGTAACCAGAACGTGCACCTACAGCATCTTCTTCAACAATGTTGAAGGCGAAGTTCATGCTAAATTCTACTTCTTTACCTGGTTTTAATGGCTCGTTTAAATCAACGCGCATTAAAGTATCAACAACAGTTACGCGCAGCTCTTTGCCGTCTTCGTCTTTAACACCACTAATAGTGTAACCAAGTTCGTTGTCGCTCATAAATTGCTGACGACGTAGCTCACCTAAACTTAATTTAGCAGGCTTTTGAGCTGGTAGGCTTTTTAAAGTGCTTTTAAATGTTTTTGTTGTTTCGGCAATAGAGTCACTTTTAAAAATATTTTGATCTAGCTGTAACCACAAATATTTAAGCGTATGTGGTGAGTTATTTTTATATTCAATACTTTGGCTACCCGTAATACGGTGCTTTTTTTCATCTAGCTTTACATCAATATCGTAATTAACACGTTGCTGCCAGTATTTTTCTCCTGGTTCGCCAGCCGCACTACGGTAAACATTTGGTGTTGGCAGAGCTTCGTCTAATTGACGAAACTTATCAACATAAGAACCTTTTGTTTGCTCAACTGAAGACGCCATAACAACACTCGACATTGCCAGTGGCAATACAAAAGCGCTCAGCGTAAGACCTATTTTTTTCATTGTTAGTCCTGATAAATTTTAGTAAGGGTACTTTGACAAAATAACAGCTTAGCTTCAATAAATTAGCGATAAAGTGCAGCTTTTATAAGGTGGTATTCACTAACGTTTTACAGCTTTTTATTATGTATAAAACTATGACTAAAATAAACGGGAGCAAAACTGTAAAGGGGGTTTACAAAAAACACAATTACTTAGTATTAAAACAGGAACAAACAACTCAATTTATAGAGTTCATCCCTAATTCATTACAACAAACTACAGTGTAGGTATATTTGTTAACTTACATTAACTTCAAATTACATTAGTAAAAACGGAGACTGCTATGAAATTTTATATTGTTAAAAAAGATCAGCAGCTCGAAGCTATTCCAGCTGAAGAAGAATTGCTTGAAAGTTACCAAAATAATAACTACAAATACGTAAATATAGTGTCGGCATGTAACAAACAGGATGCGCTAAAAAGGTTCCCATCCATACAAAAAAGTAATAAGAAACGCATTATTATTGGCGTAAATATTGCTGCAATCTCAATAATATTGGCTATTTATACGATAAATTAAAAATAGTTAATATTTTTATTGATCTTTAATGCTGTTTGTATTTAAAATCGCCCACCCTTTTATTTGAGGCAAATAAATTCGTCACATTTATCCTCAAATAAATATAGATTAGTAGCAATAAATGCGGTGGACTCATGGATTTTTATATCCTAAAAAAACAACAAGAACTAATTGCTATCCCGGCAAATGAGAACAACTGTAAACAGTATCTCGATTCTGGTTATTTTTACATTGATAAAGTAGCAGCATGTAACGAAGTTAATGCTTTAAAAGTGCTACAAACTAAGCAAACTAAAACACTAAAGTACCCACTAATTATGGCATTGCTAGCATTACCGATTATTTTTGTAGGCTGGTATAGTTTAACCTAATCTTAAAATGGTCCTTAGGCTTGCATCTTTAACTGCCTTGGGTATATTGGCGCTCTTACTGGTTTTTTAAGAGCGTGACATGAAAGTCCTCCACACCTCAGATTGGCACCTTGGCCAACAATTTTACGAACACGACCGCCGTGTTGAACATCAAGCCTTTTTTACATGGTTATTAGCCACTCTTGTTGAACAACAAATAGACTTACTTTTAGTTGCTGGCGATATTTATCATACCGCAACTCCAAGCGCTAGCGCCGAAAATCAGCTTTACCAATTTATTAAAGACGCCAAAAAGGCATCCCCACAATTACACATAGTCATTATTGCGGGTAATCACGACTCTGCGAATCGTATTTTGGCAGCTCAGCCATTACTAGCGCAATTTGATACACACGTAGTAGGGCGCTTTGATGTCGCAATACCCGATGAAACGGTTATTACCATAAATACCAATGGTAAACGCGCTGTAATCGTCGCTATGCCATTTTTACGTGCAAGCGATGTAAGTTTACTTAGCCAAACTGAAAGCGGTCCTAGTTATTCTCAAGGCGTTGCAAAAGCTTACGAGCTTGCACTAGAACACGCTACTAATATAAACGAGCAAAACTCACCATTAATAGTTATGGGGCATTTACACGCAAAAGGCGGGGATATCTCAAGTGATTCTGAGCGTAACTTAGTAATAGGTGGTGAGGAGTCTATTTCAGCCAATGTATTTGGTAAACAAGCCAACTATGTTGCCCTTGGGCATTTACACAAAGCGCAACAAGTCGCTAAAAGCGATATTATTCGCTACAGCGGCACACCTATCCCTATGTCGTTTTCAGAGCGTAACTACACGCACCAAGTAAACGTTGTTGAGTTTATTATTGATGAAAAACAACACATTAGTACAACTGTAAACCCCCTTTACATTCCGCGCTCTGCCGATGTAATTATTTTACCAAAAGGGGAGTGTGTACCATTGAGCGAACTATGCGAGCAAATTAAAGCGCTCGACACTGCACAAAATACAATAGCGCCTTATTTACGTGTAAAGCTTAAATCAAGCGATATCGACACCACCTTCAGAGAACAAATAGAACAAGCACTTGAAGGCAAACATATTAAATTTTGTGGTATTGAACGTGTACGTGAACAATCAGCGCAAAATGACAATAACACCGTATTTGAAGATTTAAGCGAAGTTGAAATGCTCAACCCACTAAACCTATTAGAACAAGCATTTGCAAACGATAAAGACATGGCAGGGCAAAGCGTACCCGATGAGCTAAAAGCACTTTTAAGTGACGTGATAAACGAGCTTACGGAGCAAGAAAAACTATGAAAATAACCGCAGTTCGTATTCATAATTTAGCCTCAATAGTTGACGCTGAAATAGACTTTACTAAAGCCCCATTAAAAGATGCAGGCTTATTTGCGATAACAGGCGATACCGGCGCTGGTAAAAGTACTTTTTTAGATGCGATATGTTTAGCCCTTTATACAAAAACAGCGAGGCTACGCGGCGATAAAGGTAACTTAATTGAGTTTAATGGCGACAGCATAAAGCTCAATGACGCGCGTAATTTACTGCGCAGAGGTACCTGGGAAGGCTACGCCGAGGTTGACTTTTTAGGACAAGATAAACAGCTTTATCGCGCGCGCTATACAATTTCACGCACTCATAAAAAAGTAACAGGCAAACTTAAAGTAGCAGAGCACACATTAGTTACCCTGCCAGACGAAACTTTAATAGCTGACAAAAGCCACACAATAAAAGAAGTTGAGAGCAAAATAGGGCTTAACTTTGAGCAGTTCTCCCGTGCCGTACTTTTAGCACAACATGAGTTTGCTGCATTTTTAAAAGCCACTGGCGATGAGCGAGCGCAGCTTTTAGAGTGTTTAACAGGCACCGATAAATTTAGCCGTATTGGCGTGCGTATTTTTGAGCGCCATAAAGAGCAAGTAGCAAAGCTTGAAGCGCTTAAAGCAGGCCTTCAAAGCTATACTCTGTTAACGCGCGATGAACTTGAGCTACAACAAACCAAGTTAACCGATTTAAAAGTGCAAACAGAACACACTAAAAAAGAGCTATCCAAAACCGAAAAAGCACTTAACTGGTATCAGCAAGCTACAGTGCTTGAGCAAAACTTACTGCAAGCACAGCAAACCCAGCAACAAGCAAGCTCAGCGCTTGAAAGTATCGTTGAGCAAAGCGAGCAGGCAAAACAAGCTAAACAAGCGCTTGAAATAAAAGATAACCGCAGCCGTTTTAATTTGTTAACCGATCAAAATACGGCGTTGGTTCAGCAAATAACATCACTTAAAAGTGTTGATCATTTAGCGGTAATTAACGAGCGTAATACCGCGCTTGCTAAGCATACCGAGCTACTTAATAACGCCAATGAGCAAAAACAAAATGCAGCGCCTATTATAGCTAAAGCGAGAGAGCTCGACAGCAGCATTGCTTTGCAAACTCAAGCTGTAAAAGGCACAGAGTCGCAAATAACCAAAGAGCAATCTCAATTAGATGAGTTCACACAGCAGCTTAAACAAAGCAATAACGAACTTGAATTTGCTAATACCGACTCAACTAAAGGCCAGCAATGGCTTAATGAGCATGCACAGCTGCATGTTTTAGCAAAAGACTGGAGCTACTATCAGCAAAGCTTCAATACCTACTTAAATGCACAGCAGCAATTAACCGCAAACGCTGCGCAAAGCCAAACTCTTAATAGCGAGCTTGCAGGTCAGAACGATCTTTTAAATGCGCAAAATAATAAAGTGCAGCAGTGCGAGGTGGCACTTAGTGGTGAGCAATCAACTTTACAGGCATTAAATACTCAGCTTAATGAATTTAATGCAGAGCACTGCGACGCGCAGTTAAAAAGTATTGATTACTTAAAAGAGCAGCGCGAGCGTTACGGGCAATTTAACGCAGAACTAAAACAAAGCACTCAACGCCAACAAGTACTTAATCAGCAGTTAAATGAAAGCCAGCAAGCCCATACTTTACTTAATCAGCATTTAATAACCAGCGAGCAAGCGCTTAAAGGTAGCGAGTACGCACTTAACCAAGCGCGCTTAAGAGCCAGCGAAAACGTAGAACATTTACGCACTGAGCTTCGCCCTAATGAGCCTTGTTTAGTGTGCGGTGCAACTGAGCACCCTGCGGTAAATCAAAATCAGCAATTAAATAACTTAATTACTGATTTTGAAAATGCTTTTAATATAGCTAAAAAGCAATTTGACCATGCACAAAGCGAGCTGCATAAGCATCAAACTCAACATGCCGTATTAACTGCTGAACACGGACAACTTGAGCAAATAATACAAACAGCAAAAGCCAAACAGCTCGACATTAAAAATACCATGCAAGGCGCACGCACAGAGCTTAACGACTTAACGCCTGAACAGCTTGAAGTAACTTATAAGCAATTAAACGATCAGAAAGCGCAATACTTTGAGCAACAAAAACGTCAACGTACACTGCAAACTAAAGTAAATGAGCTACAAGCAGCACTTAAAGCAGAGCAGCAAGTACAGCAGCAACTGAGTAATAAACACCTTGAGCTTACACACCAGCAAAACCAGTTAACGAGTAAGCATAGCGAGCTAAGTACGCAAATTAACGAGCTTGGTACAACGCTCAATAGCCAATTTGAAAACAGTGATTTTTGGCAACAACTTCAAGCCAATACACTTGAACTTAGCGAGCTGCACGAGCAGGTTACGCAGTACCAGCACACTCAAACGCAACTTGAGCAAAGCCAAAAATGCCAACACACAGCTAATGAGCAAATAAAGCAGCTTACCCCGCTTGTAAGCAAAAGCGAGCAATCGTTAAAAGTACTTAATGAAGAGTTTGTAAAAGCTAAAGCGCTATTAAACGCGGTACAAAGTGAGCGCTCAGCTTTATTTAATAATGAGCAAATAAGCGCAGACGACTACCAAGCAAAACTCACAAGTGAGCAAGAGCAAAAACAATCGCAGGTTCAAGCGAGCCAAAAAGCCTATGACGACGCTATAAAACAACGAGATGAGCACGCTATAACGCTTAAAAATGTGGAGCAACGCTTACTTGAAAACAGCCAAGAACTAGCAACACTTGAGGCACGTTATAACCAGTGGTTTACTGACTTTAAAGCGCAATATAGCAATGCAACGCACGAACAGGTCAAAATTTTACTAACGCTAAGTAGCGATACTATTAAAGCGCATTTAAATCAGCACGAGCAGTTAACTCAAGCGTTAACAGATGCAAACGCCGCATTAAAACAGCAGCAACTTACGCTTGAAAAACACAACAGTAGCGATAAACCAACGCAAAGTGCAGAGGCTTTAAGTACGCAATTAAGCAGCTTACACGAGCAACAAACGCAGCTGCAAAATTCATTACTAGCAACTAATACCGCTATTGAGCAACACAACCAAAACGCAAAGGCGCTTGAAGGTAAGCAAGTTGAGTTAACTACGCTTAAAACACAGGTAAAGCAGTGGCACTTGCTTAATAAAGTATTGGGCGATGCAACGGGTAAAACCATGCGTAACTTAGCGCAAACACAAACGTTAAAAATATTACTGCACTATGCCAACAGCCATTTAAAAACACTCAACAAACGTTACGAATTAACCGCCATAGCGCAAACGCTTGATATTGCGATTATTGACCGCGACATGGCCGACGAGCAACGCTCTGTAAATACGCTCTCGGGCGGTGAGTCATTTTTA
This sequence comes from Pseudoalteromonas sp. 20-92, assembly GCF_030847595.1. Taxonomy (NCBI): domain Bacteria; kingdom Pseudomonadati; phylum Pseudomonadota; class Gammaproteobacteria; order Alteromonadales; family Pseudoalteromonadaceae; genus Pseudoalteromonas; species Pseudoalteromonas sp. 20-92. Next base: position 280,230 of record NZ_JANJGQ010000002.1, on the reverse strand, counting down.
GTATCGCTAGCGCTTGCACTTGGTTTAGCATCGCTTTCATCTAACAAAGTACAAATCAATTCTTTGTTTATTGACGAAGGGTTTGGTACGTTAGACAGCGAAACCCTAAGCATTGCAATGGACGCTTTGGATTCTTTGCAAGCACAAGGCAGAAAAGTAGGCGTTATATCGCACGTAACACAAATGAGCGAGCGTGTGGCCACTCAAGTGCATGTAGCCAAAAAGCCAGGTGGATATTCCACAGTTGAAGTTTTATAAGCAACATTACTGAAAACAAGGAGATACAATGCCAACGTTTACAGGCGAGCAAGCAACACAATACGATAGCCGCATAACCCGTGTAGTTCCTGGTTATGAATTATTACATCAGCTCACTAATGCGCAACTACAAGCAACGCTAAGCGACAATGCACATATTTTGGTAGTAGGGGCAGGCACAGGCAAAGAAGTGCTTGCACTGGCTGCACTAAACCCTACATGGCAATTTACTGCGCAAGATACATCAGCCGATATGCTTGCTATCGCACAGCAGCAATTTGATGAGCAAGGCATAACAAGCCGCGTAGATGTACATAATGGCCCAGTTGATAAGTTATCGGTTAAAGCCGATGCCGTTTTATGTTTATTAGTAATGCATTTTTTACAAGATAACGGCGATAAAAAAGAGTTATTAAAAGCAATTAAAGGAAGGCTTAAAAAAGACGCAAACCTTTATATTGCGGATTTAATGCGCCCCGAAACTTCATTTGAGCGCGAAGCCCAGCTTACAACGTGCGCGCAATTGGGTTTAACCGAAACCGGTAAAACACAAACAGGGCATGACTTAGAAAATGAGTTTTACCCGCTTGATAGAATGCGCTTTAGCGAACTGCTAAATGAGTGCAAATTTGGCATTCCGAAGCTGTATTTTAAAGCCCTAGGTTTTAGCGGATACGTTGTTTAGTTTGTACAAAACCAAACTCGCTATTAAGAACTATTAAACACCGAGTAAACTAGCTCGGTGTTTTTGTACAAATTTCACTACGACCTAGCACCGCGTTTGTGGGCAAAATATACAGTGAAATAGCGATTCAAAGTTAATAATAACCTGTAAAGTAAGCTCAGCCTTGCCTACAAAGGCAATCTCAATTAAAAGTTCAACTGTCTAAAATCGAACACACCCAATTTGTGAAGCCTATTTAGGTTACTTTTTAAAATGGTTTGGTATAAGCTCAAATACTCTATCTTTATTTTATCAAAGGATCGTTATGAAGTTTGAGCAATTATTAAATAATTTTGATATGGGTATCTGTGTCGAACAACTACAAAAAGAATCACTTTTAGACCTTGCTTTACTTTTTGTTACCGTGGATGGTTCTATCGCTGATGAAGAGCTAAATGTTGTTGAAGCATGGGCACATAAGATCGAGTGGAACTCAGCCATTGAGCTTGATAATTATATTGTAGATATGACCAGAAAATGTGTTTTAGCCGTGCAGAGCGGTGAAATAGATTCATTTATTCAACATCGGATGACACATATTATTGATCAACCAATGAGGGTATTTGTATTAGAACTTCTCAAACAAGTGATTGAAGCTGATGGCATTACCGATGAAAACGAGCTTAAAGCATTAAAAATTGTTGAATCGATAGTTTAATCAATCTTAATTATCAAAAAATCTCTCAGAGGCTGGGCTAAGTTCATAACCTCAGTTATGAGTGATTTAGTCATTAACATTCAAACTTCTCATAAAAAATAAGTTTTAATGATTAAAATCTGCAACCACTTCACACTCTAACTTATTATGGTTGTAGAATTAAATCGAATCTAATTACATTAAATAGCTTCAAATGTTACAGGCCGAATAGCAAACTATTCGGCCTGTAACATGTATCAATTAAGCTTGGTTTCTGGCCTACAATGCTTAATATGTGTTTTATGCCTAAGTACCCTTTTACACGTTTTATTTGTATTAGTAGGGCTTTCAACAGTACTATTTACACCACTTACTGGCACGCTACTGCAGCCAGAAAGAGCGATAGAAATTAATATTAATATCAGTACATGACTTTTCATTAGGTTACTCTCAATAACAGGCTACTAATTAGGCTTTATGCGTCTACAAAAATAACTTCACCAGTAATGAAGCCATCAACCGAGCGCTCAAACGCTTTACCTACAAGTTTGCCTGGTACTGGCTGAAAACCTGGCATCATTTCGCCGTAAACGCCCCATGCTTCTTCAAGTACGGTAGGGTTTACCACATTAATACGTGTGCCTCGTGGCATTTCTAGTGATACGCATTTTGCAAAGGTATCTATTGCGCCGCTGGTTGTTGCATCAGCAATCGCAAACGGAATCGGCTTAACGTTTAAAATACCGCTAATTAAAGTAAATGAACCGCCATCAGCAATGTACTTTTGACCAATGCGTACAAGGTTAATTTGCCCCATCATTTTGCTCATAATAGTGCTCATCCACTGGGCTTCGCTCATATCTGCAAATGTTTCGTACTCGCATAAACCTACGGTATTAACTACGGCATCAAAATGGCCTACTTTTTCATACAGCTCAGTAATTGACTGCTCACTGGTAATATCAACAATATGATCAACATCGCCAGAGCGACCCGCCGTAATTACTTTGTGCTTAGTTAAACCAGTTAATGCCGCTTGACCCATTTTACCTCGTGCGCCTATTAAAATTACTGTTTTCATTGTTTGCTCCAATCATTCAAATTAGTGTGTAGGGGCATAGTAAGGGGGCAGCTCAACAATTTGAAACAACCATTTTATGTAAGTGATACAAGAAAATTTGGTAATATGTTAAATTAAGCACCACTGCTTAAACGGTAAAGACAATTGCATGAACAAATTAGACAGGTTAGATATAAAACAACTACGTATATTTCAAGCGCTAATACGTGAAAAAAACGCATCAAAGGCGGCAAGTAAATTGGGCTTAACCCAGCAAGCAGTGAGTGAGCAACTTAAAAAGCTACGTGATGTGTTTAACGATCAGTTGTTTTTAAGAAAAACTACCGGTTTTGTGCCTACGCCATATGCTGAGGAGCTATCGGTAGATATAGACAAATTACTAAACGATTTCCAGACATTACTGGCCCCTAAAATATTTGACCCACAAACGGTTAATGGTGCGTTTGTAATAGCCGCTACAGACTACGCACAACAAGTTGTTTTGCCTACACTTGTAAAAGAGCTAAGAGAACATGCGCCCAATTTAAAGCTAATAATAAGAGACTTTGAACTCGATAGTCTGCACGATTTAATGGAAAGCGGTAAAGTCGATTTAGCGATAGCTTTCCCCGACTACATTCCAAGTACTTACCCCATTGTTAAGCTATTTGAAGAGCAACATATTTGCGTTACCTCACCTAACTCATCAATAGCAGGGACTAAACCAACGCTTGCACAAATAGCCAGTTACCCAAGCATTATTGCCTCGCCTTCGCGTCCAAATTTTAAAGGCTCTATTGACGATTGGTTTAAAAGCTTTGATTTAACACGCAATGTTGTTGTGTCGGCACCGTGTTTTTCTATTGTACCAATGTATCTAGAAACTACAGACTCCATCGCATTTTTACCCTCACGCGCAGTAAGCTCAGAGCTGGTAAAAATTGATTTACAACAGTTACCAGCCCCGTTTGACGTAATAGCCGCATGGCATCCGCGTTACAGTAAAAATCCACTGCATAAATGGGTGGTATCAAAGCTGGTTGTTGAGTGATACAAAAACTATTATTTGTAATAAAAATAAAGCGGATATTAGACAATTTAATAAAAATTTTAAGCCATGAGCATCATGAAATGTAGGTCGGTTAAGCGAAGCACCACCCGACGCTCCAATATCCACATCAATCAGATTGTTGCTGTGCCAGCAATTCTAACCAATCTCTCTAAGTGCTTTCATCGCGGCCTGTGCTTTGTCTGTTTGTACAAAAATATGGTCATGATAAAACGCAGCTACCACATTAGCGCTAATGCCATGCTCAGTCAGCTTTGCAGATACCGCAGCGGTTAAACCGACTGCCTCTAAGCTTGAATGTACATTAAGAGTAATTAAATTATATTTACCCTCGTAAGTAATACCTGCTTTATCGGCAGTTTCAGCTTTTAAAATAAGGGTTAGCCCTTCCTCTTCAACATAAGTGGCAAGTGGCTCTAAATGAACATAATCAGCCAATTTACCTGCTAAGCAGCAAAATATGTATTCACCTTGTTTTAGTTCTGGCTGCATTGATTTTAATAATTCGTTTAACTCTAAAATTCCGGCCATGGTCGTTCCCTACAATGTGTTATTTAACCTGAACTCTGGTTAAGAAAGTTACTAACGTATTGAATCATAATGATATTTAAATTTATTTCTCTAGCCAGAGATTTTCAGTGAAAGCAAGGCGAATTTACGCGTCAATAGCTGGCCTATTGCAAGTAAATTCAACACAGTTAGCGCTGAAAATAGCTGCTTGAGATAGATTTATTATCCAGAGTTTAGGTTATTTAGTCATTTTTAGCTGCGCGACTAGCTCGCTTAATCTCGCAATTTTTATATTACTTAGCTGCCTGTAATCAAAATACGGGCAAACAATAATGTTGTTACTGGTATCGATTGCAAACTCGTCGTCGAGCCAATCAAATTGTGCATGTAACTTACCTTGTTGTAATAAGTTTTTAGCGTGCGTACGCCCTGCAATTATGTGTAACTGGTTTTTATTGCTAGTAGCTTTATCTGCACACGTAATAGTAATGTTGGGCGCGCTAAATAGCAGGGCGGTTTTACTGTTTTTTTGCAGTAAAAACTCATCGCGATATTGTTGCCAAGTAGAGGCTTGTTTGGCAAATGAGTAATGCTCACTTGGCAGGGCAAATAGCACTTTTGCGTACACGTTAAACACTTTGCACCAACCATTACCGCAGTGCTGGTTTATGGTATTTATTTGCTCATTTATAACCGGCTCTAGGCATTCAAGTGTTTCAAAAAACGGCATTGGCGGCGCTTTTGCTACGTATACCGCCACGCTAAATTGCGTATCACCTAAGCCAACTAATTGGGTATTCAAGTTAGTTAGCCTTGTTTTGTGCTAAAATACGGTCGAGGTTATTTGCAAAGTTTTGGCGATCGGTTTGGCTAAGTGGCGGTGGCCCACCACTCATTTCTACGCCACTTGAGCGCATGGTATCCATAAAGTCGCGCACGTTAAGTATTGAGCGGATATTCTCGGTGGTATAAAGCTCGCCACGCGGGTTGAGTGCTTGCCCGCCGTTATCAATTACTTCACTTGCTAGCGGAATATCGCCAGTAATAACTAAATCGCCTTTTTCAATACGTTTTACTATTTCGTCGTCGGCTACATCAAACCCCGACGATACTTGAACGCGGCTTATGTATTTTGACGGCGGAATACGCATTGCGTGATTAGCCACTAAAATAGTCTCGATTTTCATACGCTCTGCAGCTCTAAAAAGTATTTCTTTTATAACAACAGGACACGCGTCTGCATCTACCCAAATTTTCATGCTATGGTCATTTTTATTGCTTTAGAATTAATATGATCCTATAGCAAATTTTTTTAATCGGCTAGCAAACTTTATACTCATCTATATTTAGATAATACGTACTATTTATGTAATTTAAAAAGGAGCTTACATGAAGGCTATTAAATACGGTTTACTTATTACGGGGTTGTTTTTTCTTAGTGCCTGCACCAGCCCTCCTGAGGGAATAACACCTGTTAAAAACTTTGATATACAAAAATATAAAGGCAAGTGGTTTGAAATAGCGCGTCTTAATCACTCATTCGAAGAAGGTATGGAGCAAGTTACCGCGACTTATTCAATTAACGACGACGGCACAGTAAAGGTCCTTAACAAAGGGTATTTAACGGATGATAAAAAATGGGATAACGCCGAAGGCTTAGCCAAGTTTGTTGAAGGCACTGACACCGGACATTTTAAAGTCTCGTTTTTTGGTCCATTTTATGGGGCTTACGTGATTTTTGAGCTTGACCAACCCGATTATCAATATGCATTTATAACCAGTTACAACAAAGATTACTTGTGGTTTCTGTCGCGTACGCCAACGGTTAGCAAAGAGCTTAAAGAACACTTTTTAACTAAAGCTAAAGAGTTGGGCTTTGCTACCGATGAAATAATTTGGGTTAAGCAATAAACAATGTAAAGCCCCTTTACAGTAGTAATAAAAGAGTCATCTAACTGTAAAGTAACTTAAATATATTATGGTTATATTGTGTGTACTTGTCGTGAGACAGCAAGTATTAGAAACACTGAATATCCCCTATTGTTGGCAAGCTATATAGCTTGCCATTTTTTTTGCCTAGGGCGTGTTGATCTTTGTGGATTGAAATCTGTTCAATCTAGGGGCGATTAAATCGCAGCGCGAGGTTTGTAACCTAGTGGGCTAAGTAAAAACCGAGCAACAAAGAGTTAATCGTCCCTAGAAAGAACCCTTTGGGCAGCGCATGTTTGGTATTTATGCTGCGTTATCGCCTATTTATGGGGAATAACCACACTACATAGGCTCTGCCTTGCCTAAATACCAAACAGTCTGCTGCAAATTCACCCACCAAAGATCAACACGCCCTAATATATAGGAAAATAACGGATCACGTTTTTACTAACTAAGGCTAGTTTAATGCTAAAAACAACCCACTTAGTACAATTAACACGCTATTTAAAACACTAAACCACTTTACGTAGCCTACTAAAAAATTATAAAAAACCATTATAATTAAAGCACTTAGGCTCATAAACCCGCAAAATAGTAATGCTCCATATCCATCTTGAGTAACTATACAAAGCACCAAGCTTAGTAAAATACTGATCCAAGCAGCTAATAGCAGCTTTTTACGTTGGGATTCTGTAGGGCGTTTTTTAAATACGTCTTTAAAATGATTATACTTAGCCAGCGCAAAACAGTTAAAACTGAGCAGGCATAGGCTAAAACCGAGTAAATCAATCATGGTTTTTGCCTTTTAAGGTTATTAGATTGACTAGGGCTGATTGTTTTTGAGTTGCTTTTAGCAGTACGTAATTTTTCGGTTTGTATAAAAAACAATATACTAAATAACAAAAACAGTGCATCAAAAGTAAATAAAGCCCACTGTTTGTGCATCAAATAGCTAACTATATTACCGTTAGTTGTAAGTGCATTAATAACCGGTACGCTTAAACATGCAACAGCATTTATAGCTGCCATAACTCGCCATTGCAGTGTGTCGCGCTTTATAAGTGCTAAAAGAGCAATCGCTAGCCATGTTAAAAAGAACGCGAGTATTTCTTTATCGGCGCGCTCTGCGGTAGTTGGGCTAAGTAGTCTGTTAGCAATAAAAAATGCACACGTTGCCAGTGGAAGTCCCATAATAGTGGCTAGGTTTAACCCTTCAACTAGTTTTAAACCAAACGAAGGTTTAACGTTATTTTTAGTTCGCTCGCGAATTCGCTTAGCCCACATAATACAGCCAGAGCCAATCATTACACAGCCTGCAATACCGCCTAATACGTATAACCAGCGCAACAACCACGTAGCTAAACGCCCTGTATGCATAGAATTAAGCGATTCGTAAAGCGCTTTGCTGCTAGTTAGCTCGTCATCAGTTTTAGCGACCATTTGCCCTGTAGCACCACTAAATATTAAGCGTGGTGCTTGGTCACGTAGTGTTTTACCTGCACTTATCAATACGGTAATTGTTGAAGCTGCCATATTTGGTTGGTTAACTTGTACGCGAGTAATATCTGCATGAGGCCACTTAGTATAAACCTGATCCAAAATACGTTGTATTGGCACCATTGGCAATTCGCCTTGGGCTTTATCGGTCATGGTGTTGCGAGGGGTTACATCGTTAAAAAAGCCACGTATGCCGTTATCGTAAGTTACTTTTGCAGGGTAGGGAAACAACATAAATATGAGCGTAATCATGCCAGTGTAGGTAATCATTAAATGAAAAGGCAGGGCTAGCACAGAGCTTAAGTTATGGGCATCTAACCACGTACGGCTACCTTTGTTACGCCTAAAGCTAAACATATCTTTAAAAATACGCTTATGAATAACCACGCCCGATATAATGGCAATCAGCATAAAAAAGCTAGCAAAGCATACAATCCAGCGTGCTGTTATTGCATCCATGTAATGTAAATCATAGTGCAACCGATAAAAAAAGTTACCACCTTTAGTATCTACAAAGGGCTCAAGCTCTTGCATGGTATTAGGGTTAAGCTGCGTGTTTTCAAACTTACTGCGGCGCTGACCTGGTTCTTTTGGCTTTGCATAACCATAAATTAAATAAGGAATACGCGGCTCAGGTAATGTAATACGCCAGCTTGATGAGTTAGCCCCATGGTTAGCTAAGTAATCAAATCCGGTAATTATTTGTTGTTTTTGCGCTTCTATACGCTGTGTTTGGGCTTGCACATTATGTATGGCTGGTTGATTCCACAACGTTATTTCGTCTCTAAAGAAGCTAAGAGTCCCTGCAAAAAATATTAAATATAATAACCAACAAACGAGTAACCCTACCCACGTATGTAGCCAGGTCATTGAGCGGAAAAAACTGTCTTTCATAGCCAACCCTTCAATACAGCTAATAAACAAATTTGCGCACTAGTCGTTAGTAAAATACTGATCCAAACTGTTTTTAATGATTTAATATAAAACGCATAAATAAAAACTAATGCATAAATTAGAATACTTAATGATACACACAGCAGTACCGCATCTGATTTGGTCAGCGGTAATAAAAAACTCAGCAAAGCGGTACTCGCAGCCGTAAAAGAATAGCCGCCAACAATGGCAATTAAAAAGCGTAAAAACACTGAAAAACGATAGCTAAAAATAGGTGATAGTTTAAAAAATTGCGATAACAACTCAATAACGCGTAGTTTAGTGGGCTGCGCACTCAGAGGGTGTGCCTGCATAATGAATTAATCTCTTATAAATACAGCGGGTGAAAAAATAAAGCATTATTATATAGCCTACAAATACAAAAGATAGTTATTATCATTCGTGATATTTAAGTTTGTCCAACCAAAAAATTTATTACTCACCTGCTCTCTGATAAAGTAATTTTTTAACATATTGAACCATAATGATATTTAAACTCACCGCAGTTAACGTTGAAAGTAACTGCTTGAGATAGATTTATTATCCAATAATTCAGGCTACTTAGTAAAATAGCGATCTCAAATAACATCAGTATATTTGATTAGCAACTAACTAAGGTTTAAGGTTGTTTATTAAACTTTAATAAGAGCTTTAATAACGATGAGCGATCACGAAAAACTAAATTATGTCGAGTTACCTGCTTATGATTTACCTGCTACTAAAACCTTTTTTAGCAATGTATTTAATTGGCAATTTACAGACTACGGCCCCGAATACATGGCGTTTAGTGGCCAAGGGCTTGATGGTGGCTTTTTTAATGCGCCGCTTAAATCGCTAACTCAAAACGGTGCTGCGCTATTGGTTTTTTATAGTAACGACATTCACGCCACGTATAAAAAAGTACAACTCCATGGTGGCACAATATTAAAACCTATTTTTGAATTTCCGGGTGGTTGCCGGTTTCATTTTGCAGAGCCGAGCGGCAATGAATTTGCTGTATGGGCAGAGAAACATTAGGTTTTAAAGGGCCTGTAGAGCGAATGAGCTTAAAGATCACGATTTTACTAACTAACGCTCGTTTTAATTAAAATAAACCGATTTTTTACCAACTCATTTATCCTAAATGGCCATTTAGGATAAATATTAAGCATTTAAGGCCAAGTAGACATGAATAGTCACCAATTAATAGAGCAAGTTAGTAAATGCGTGATCTGTGAACCTGATTTACCTTTAGGGGCTCGCCCTGTTATACAATTTAACCCAAACGCACGTATTTTAATTGCAGGCCAAGCACCTGGAATAAAAGTTCACGAAACAGGCGTGCCATTTAACGATGCAAGCGGTAATCGCCTACGAGAATGGCTTGGGCTAACAAAAGATGAATTTTACGATGCCAATAATATAGCCATTTTACCTATGGGCTTTTGTTATCCTGGTAGGGGGAAGTCGGGTGATTTACCACCTCGAAAAGAATGCGCACCTACATGGCGCGAGCAATTATTGGCTGCACTACCAAATATTGAGCTGACAATAGTGCTTGGTAAATACGCACAGGCGTATCACTTACCGGACACTAAAAAAACGCCACTTACGGAGTTAGTAAAATCGTGGCGTGAGTATTGGCCAAACTATTTAGTGCTTCCTCATCCCAGTCCGCGCAATAATATATGGCTTAAAAAGAATCCATGGTTTGAGCAAGATGTACTTCCAGAACTAGATAAGCACGTTGCTGCTATTTTAAATAAGTAATACTTCTAGTTATTGTAAAGGGGCGTTATACCAATCCGCAATAATACTTAATCATTTTGCGGGGCTAAACGTGTCGCTACCTGTGTTAAAAAATTCTCATTTACGACTGCATGGATGCAGAAGGTAGAGCAATGCAGGAGCAATTGCCGAGAACAACTAAATAGCGAATTTTTTGCCTAGCTATCAACACGTTTTTACATCCTCAAAATAGATCACTTAATTAAGCGAATTGGTATACAGTTAACTTAAAAATTAACACTCTAATTAAAAACAATAACAAACGAGGTTACCTAATTTGAATGCATCTATATTAACTGAAGTAATACTTCCGCTCGCCCTTGCACTTATTATGTTTGGCATGGGACTTGGGCTCACTACAAACGACTTTACCCGGTTATTTAAAAGCCCACTCGCCATCGTTATGGGTTTAATTGGCCAACTTGTAGCAATGCCTTTATTGGCATTAGGCCTATGCTATTTACTTAACTTATCAACACCTATAGCCATTGGTTTAATGATATTAGCCGCTTGTCCCGGCGGCACCATGTCAAATGTAGTAAGCCAGCTCGCTAAAGCTAACTTAGCACTTTCGGTAAGCTTAACAGCCGCTTCCACCGCTATTAGTATAATAACAACACCGTTTATTATCGGCTTTGCTATGAGCCAGTTTGCGCCAGCAGATAACGCTAGTTTTTCTATTTTGACGACATCACTTGGGTTGTTTTTTATTACCTTAGTGCCTGTTGCTGTAGGTATTTGGTTACGCCATTTTAAAAATGATTTTGCTATTAAAACAGAACCGTTTTTTAGACGCTTTTCATTGTTTTTTATGCTCATTATGATTGCCGCATTGGTAATAAAAGAGCGCGCTTTATTAGTTAGCTCATTTAACGATGTATTTTGGGCATGTATAGCACTGAATATAGGCTCGATGATTGTAGGTTGGTTAATTGCTAAGTGTTCAAAATTAAATTTAACCGATTCACTAACGCTTTCTATTGAGGTTGGGATTCAAAATGCATCACTGGCTATTTTAATTGCGATTAGTTTTTTAAATAAACCAGAATACGCAGTTACTGGCGGTATTTATGGCCTGGCAATGTTTATAGGGCCGCTGCTGTTAATTGGCGATTAAAGCTTAAAAACAAACGCACAATGTAGTTATAGCTAAAAAGCAGGGCTTATTATTGCTTGTGTAAGCTCTGTTTATTCTTAGAATTTACTTTACACGGACACATTTCACTCTCCAAGCTTGGACCTGTTAACCTTTGCGGATTAAAGTTTACTCTATCTAGGGATTATTTAATCACGAGACTCGGTAACTGCTCCTGCGTCATGATCATATCCTTTACAACATCCATATAGGCAACAGGTCGCCCCCAAGGACGCTCCCAAAGAGCAGCCGCATATTTGACATTTATGTTGCATTATTGCCTATATAAGCAGATTAGTGTAAACATGCCCTAGACATCTACAAATATAAATTCATTATTAAACTTTGCTGTAGACTTAAAACAAATCCACTTGAGAATGATTTTTAAGTGTCGTTATAAGCTGCACTTAACGCTTAAATATACTTTCTACTTGGCTGCGTAGCCATATTAATGCATCGTCTTTATCTGTATTTTGGTGCCAATATAAGTGCTTATAAATAGTAGGCATAGTGGTTGGTACTGGACGCGCAATTAAAGTTTCATCAAGTAGCTGACTTGCCACCATGGAGGGCAAAGTCAGTAAAAATGGTGAATTTTTTATTACCTCTTTTGCTGAAAAATACGTTTGACAACGTATAGCAACCTCACGATTTAAGCTTAACTGTAATAATGCTATATCCTCAATAACCGTACCCGTTGGTCTGTTAGATACAGCTACATGTTTGGCAGTTAAGTAATTATCTATATTTAATTGGTTTTTAAGTGAGTGATCTTTTTTCATTAATACACAAAAGTGATCGCTCGAAAGTACGGCATGGCTAATAGGTGATTTAATTGCTCTGGCTACATCTATTGCTATATCAATTTGATGATTAGCCAATTGTTTGTGCATATCATCACGGTTCAATTTTACGCTGGCAAGCGTTGCCTTTGGCGCGTGTTCAGCAAGTATTAGTTGTAGTTTAGGCAGTACTATTGGCTCAATAGCATCGTGCAGCGCTATTTTAAAAGTTTGAGCGGTAGTGGCTAAATCAAACTCACCACACGCTTGTAATACTTGGCGTAACTTTTCGAGTAAATCTATTAGCGCAGGCGCCATGCGTTGACACGCAGGTGTTGGCAGCATTAATTGCCCTTGGCGTTCAAATAAAGGATCGTTCAATACGCTGCGCAGGCGTTTAATCGCATGGCTTACCGCTGAAGGGGTTATATATAAAACCTTGGCTGTTTCGCTCATGTTTTTCTCAAAGTACAAACTCTCAAATATTTTAAGAAGATTTAAATCGAGCTGCTGAATATTTTTAGCTTCTATCATTCGAGTTTACGCCCTTTAATTTATGAATATAATTCACATTTGATTGGTAATATATTTCATTTAATTCATTGGATCGAATGTTTTATGCTGAATTTAGGTTTTAAATAAACAGAGCAACCGTATGAACTTTGAGCCAAGCCAAAAGAGCCAAGATTACTTAAATCGTGTTAAAGCATTTATGCAAGATCACGTACTCCCTGTTGAGCAAACAGTCGTTGCGCACAACCACGCAAAAAATAGCACAAACGACTGGACAAGCTGGCAATTAGCACCTCAGATTGATCTATTAAAAGCAAGAGCAAAACAAGCTGGGCTTTGGAATTTATTTTTACCCGATAGCACGTTAGCACAAGGTTTGAGTTGCCTTGAATATGCTCCCATTGCAGAGCAAATGGGGCATTGTTTATTTGCATCAGACGTTTTTAATTGCAACGCCCCCGACACCGGCAATATGGAAGTGCTATATCACTTTGCAAACGATGAGCAAAAACAGCAATGGCTAACACCATTACTAAACGGTGAAATACGCTCTGTATTTGCCATGACCGAACCCGATATAGCTTCCTCAGACGCAACAAATATGCAGGCAACAATAGATGTTGATGGCGACGACCTAATTTTAAATGGTAAAAAGTGGTGGACTACAGGACTTGGCCACCCTAATGCGCAAGTGGCTATTTTTATGGGGCTTTCTAACCCCGAAAACGATAAACACAGTCAGCACTCAATGGTACTTGTGCCGCTAAATACGTCGGGTGTAAATATTAAACGTATGCTAAGTGCTTGTGGTGATTTTGACCCTCCATACGGGCACGGCGAAATGGAATTTAATAACGTACGCGTACCAAAACAAAATCTTATTTTAGGCTTAGGTAAAGGCTTTGCTATTGCACAAGGACGTTTAGGGCCTGGGCGTATTCATCATTGCATGCGCGCTATTGGCGCAGCAGAGCGCTGTTTAGAAATGATGATTAAGCGAGGTATGTCGCGCAGTGCTTTTGGTAAGCAGCTTATAAAGCTCGGTGGTAACTTAGAGCGAGTAGCACAAGCGCGTATGGCAATCGATCAAGCTCGGCTACTTACTTTACATGCAGCATGGAAAATAGACACCGTTGGTGTTAAACACGCCATGACCGAAATATCGAGCATAAAAGTAGTGGTACCAAACATGTTGCAAATGGTGTCTGATATGGCTATGCAAATATTTGGGGGGGCAGGGGTGTCGAGCGATTTCCCTATCGCATCGTTTAATGCAATGGGGCGTATTTTACGCCTTGCTGATGGCCCCGATGAAGTACATATGGGTATGGTTTCTCGCCTCGAAATAAACAAATACCGCTAAGGCTACCACATGAAAACAAGACTCATAATAACAGGTGGAGCAACAGGGCTTGGTAAAGCATTAGCACTAAGTTATGCAAATAACTTAGGCGCCAACTTACAAATTTGTATTGCCGATATAAACGCCGAGCGCGCAGCAGCGACAATTGCCGAGCTGAAAACATTAAAAGCCGATGCGTTTTATTACGCCTGCGATATAACTAAGCAAGCTGATATAGAGAGCTTGCGCGATATAATACAAACCAAATGGCAAGGCGTAGATATTGTTATTAATAACGCCGGCGTTGCTACCGGCGGTTCACTTGAGGGCGAGACAATTGAGCAATGGCAGTGGATCATGGATATTAATCTGCTTTCGGTGGTGCGTGTTTGTAAAACCTTTTATCCCGTATTTAAACAACAAGGTAAAGGTTACTTTATTAACATTGCCTCACAGGCTGGTCTTACGCCTATTCCGTTTATGAGTAGTTACAATGCAGTAAAAGCTGCCGTGGTTAGCTTTAGCGAAACCTTAAAGCTTGAATTAGTTCACGACAACATTGATGTGAGCGTTGTGTGCCCCAGCTTTTTTAAAACCAACTTAAACGAATTAATGCGCACAAGCGAGCCTGCTATGCGAACCATGCTTAACCATGCGTTTGAACGCTCCCCAATTAATGCCCAGCAAGTGGCTGATATTATTTACACGCAATCACTCAAACGGCCATTTTTAATTTTGACCCATAAATTAGGTAAACAGGCGTTTTTAATGAAAAAGCTCTTACCTGTTGAGTGCTACATTAAAAACATGCTGAAAAAAACACGTTCTATGCAGCGCTTAAAATCAAAATAATAAAAGGCCAACGATGAACACACAATTATTAGATCAAGCCAAAAGCGTACGCCAAGGCGAAGAGCTCGATATACAAAAAGTAAATGTCTGGCTTAAGCTGCACATGAGTAATTTAAGCGGTGAGCCAAGTGTTACGCAATATGCCGGTGGCGCGTCAAATTGGACCTACAGCCTTGACTACCCAGAGCAGTCGCTTATTTTACGCCGTGCCCCAAAAGGCACTAAAGCCAAAGGCGCTCACAATATGGGCCGTGAGTTTAAACTACAACAAGCACTAAAACCGGTTTACAGCTACGTGCCAACAATGAAAGTATTTTGCGAAGATCAGCGCATACTCGGCACCGACTTTTATGTAATGGAAAAGCTAACCGGCATTATTGCGCGTAGAAATTTCCCGCGCGAACTAACTACAACACCTGAGCGCACAAAACAGCTTTGCGAAAATGTACTCGACTGCTTAATAGAACTACACAAAGTTGATTACAAACACGCTAATTTAAGTCACTTAGGTAAAGGCGAAGGATATACACAACGCCAAATTAGCGGTTGGAGTGAGCGCTTTATAAAAGCAAAAACATGGAATGTCCCCAGTGGTAAAAAAGTCATTAAGTGGCTTCATAATAATATGCCTGCCACTGAGCATATTTGTATTACTCATAACGATTTTAGATTTGATAACGTTGTGCTTGATGTCAACGACTACACCAAAGTACGGGGTATTTTAGATTGGGAACTCGCCACACTTGGCGATCCATTAATGGATTTGGGTAACACACTCGCGTATTGGGTAGAGCCTGGGGATGACTTTTTAGCGCAAGCTACACGCCGACAACCAACACATTTAAAAGGCATGCTGACACGAAAAGAAGTTGTGGCTTATTACTGTAAAAAAATGAATATTACAGTCGACGATTTCACTTTTTACGAAGTGTACGGCTTGTTTAGATTAGCAGGCATAGTTCAGCAAATTTATTATCGTTATCATCATGGGCAAACAACAAATCCGGCATTTAAAAACTTTTGGGTATTTGTGCATTACCTTTTATGGCGCTGTAAAAAAGCCATTAACAATCAAGGAAACGCCTAATGTGTATTTTATATTTAGTACGCCATGGGCAGGCAAGCTTTGGCGCAGATGATTACGATAACCTTTCGGTAAAAGGGCAACAACAAGCTACATTAGTGGGCGAGTATTTAGCGCAAAAACAACTCATACCCGATGTAGTAATTACAGGCACTATGCAGCGCCACAATCAAACCGCAGAACTCAGTTTAGCTTCACTTAATAATACGTCCGCTGTAATTAATGATGCGCGCTTAAATGAGTACGACCACGAGCATATTTTAGCGGTTTCTAATCCTGAGCTTACCACTCCAAGCCAAATACGTGCCGTGCTTAGTAAGCAAGCCGACCCAATGGAGTATTTTAAAACAGTATTTATTAACGCCATAGAGCAGTGGATGTTTAATCCTGACAGCACGATCTATAAAGAGTGCTTTAATGCTTTTTGTGCTCGAGTATTGGGTGCGCTTGAAAAAATAGCCAAAGAACATGATGGTAAAAAAGTCATTATTTATACGTCAGGCGGGCCTATTAGTATTATTACCAGTCATTTAATAGGATTAAAGCTTGAGCGCTTTATTGATATTAATTGGGGTTTAGTTAACGCAGGTGTTACTAAAGTTGTGGCGCGAGGCAGAGGATCAAGCCGTAAGTTAGGTATAAGCAGCTTAAACGAGCATCACTTTTTAGAGCAATACCCACAACAAAAATTAATTACCTATACCTAAGGAGCAAATATAATGCGCAAAAATATACTAATAACAGGTGCAAGTTCCGGCTTAGGAAAAGGCATGGCAAAAGAGTTTGCTAAAAAAGGCTGTAACCTTGCTCTATGCGCTCGCCGATATGAATTATTAGAGCTGTTAAAAGCCGAACTTGAGCAAGTAAATCCTAACATTGCCGTCAGCATCAAAGTGCTTGATGTAAACAACCACGAGCAAGTGTTTTGCGTGTTTAAAGCCTTTAATGAAGAGTTTAACGGGCTTGACCGCATCATTATAAATGCAGGAATGGGTAAGGGCGCATCTATTGGTACAGGCTATTTTACTGCCAATAAACAAACCGCTGAGACCAACTTTGTAGCAGCATTGGCGCAGGCCGAAGCTGCAATGGAGATTTTTAGAGCGCAAAACCACGGGCACTTAGTGACTATTTCGTCAATTAGCGCAGTGCGTGGTTTTAGACGCGCTATGACGGTATATGCAGCGACCAAAGCTGCAATAACATCACTGAGCGAAGGCATTCGCATAGACGTAATAAATACACCAATAAAGGTAAGTTGTGTGCACCCCGGTTTTATTAGAAGTGAAATAAACGAAAAAGTAAAAACAGTGCCCTTTATTGTCGCTACTGAAACAGGCTGTAAAGCACTTGTAACAGCTATAAATAAAGAAAAAGCCAACAGCTTTATACCAACGTGGCCGTGGGCATTTTTACATTGGATTTTACGTATAGCCCCGCTGACTACACTTCGTAAAATGTCTTAAATAAACTTAAGCCCACAAATTGTTGTGGGCTTAAGTTTATAATTGCAAATAACCTAGCAATATATTAACAAAAAGAAATCCTCTTGCCTTACACCTGCAATAAAAACATACGTTTTTTGCTTTAAAAACAACCACAAATAAATTAACTAACTTTTATTGCTAATGATTTTTTCTTATTTACCATCCTTAAAGTTGCATTTGTTAATAAAACATTTAAAAAATGCACTTCCTGTGTTTAAATTGGCGCCAACGGATTACGAGTTCTTAGAAAATGAGATTAAACAAGGACGTAATACAATAATAATTATTTAAATACGGAAAAATTATGAATAAAAAAATTTTTGCAGCAACCGCTTTACTTGCTATGACTTCGACTTCTTTACTTGCATCTAGCGAAACATTACAAGCAAGTGTAAATGGTTGGAGCGAACCAACTTTTTTAGAAAATAACAAAGTACATTTTGGTAAAATTCGTTTAGCTACAGGTTCTACTTGTACAATGGATAATGCTGGCGCAGTAACGGGCGATTGTGATGCTTCAGACGCAAACATTCAATTAGGTGGCGTAACTGTTTCAGGTTTGGCTCCAAATTCAGCAATGAACATCACTGTATCAGGCAGTACAAGTGCCAACCTTACTTTCGCTCCAGTAACGACTGCCACTGATGGTACTTCAACTGTAACAACGGCTAATACTGTTGCTTCTGCATTTACAACTGATGCAAGCGCAACTGATATCGTAATCGGTGTTTATGGTGATATGACAGTAGCTGCCGATCTTACAGCTGGCGATGCTTATGAAGTAGACTACACTGTCGATGTATCTTTTCAGTAATATTATTTCTTATATTATTATAGCCCTAGGCTACTAATAATATAAATTGTGTGGAGCTTAATGCTCCTCATTTTTTGCTTTATCATGTTGTTGAGTTGTCTCATGAGTTTTAAATTTTTTCGCTGGGCAACACTTTGCCTGACTCTTCTATTACCTCAAATTTGCAGTGCTAATCTTTCTCTATCTGAATATCGTTTATATTTTGATGGACGAACTAAAAATAATTCATTAATGATCAGAAATACATCTGATAAAAACCTCGACTTTAAGCTTAGTATCACGCACAAAGACATGACCGAAGAAGGGTCACTAATAGATGCAACACCTAAGCAAGTAGAGGGTCGTTCTGCTGCTGGCATGTTACGCTTTTCTCCACGCCGAGGTTCTATAGCGCCCAAAGGCATGCAAGCGATAAGAATGACGGTACGAAAAAAAGCAGAATTACCCGCAGGAGAATACAGAGCGGTACTTAAAATAGTTGCGTCAGAAGCACCAGCCCCTAATTCAGAAGGAATAACAATACGCCCTAAAATATCTTACAGCGTTCCGGTAATTGTGCGCCATGGGCAGTTAGAAGCTGATTCACAACTAATCAACCCGCAACTAATTAGCCAAAATGGTCGACCAACCGTTACGTTTTGGCAAACGCTAACGGGAAATCGTTCGTTATATGGCAATTTTGAACTGCTAGATAGTAATAACTTGTCTGTTGGGGAAGTAACAAACGTAGCCGTTTATACGCCTTTATCGCGTCGTAAAGTCTATATTTCGTTGCAACAGCCTGTTGTCGGTCCGCTTACACTTAAATACAAAGAAAATCCCCAATATGGTGGCAATATTGAGTTAGAAATACCCGTTAATATTCAATAACACGTGTTTAAGCTAAACGCATTGCGTTATGGCGCTTTAATTAGTTTGTTGCTCATTGTTATTGCGCCTCAAACATTAGTCGCTAATGAGCTAACGCCTCTTCATCAATGGGCTATTGATGAAGAGGCGTTCGTGATCGTAAATGTAAAAGTAAATGGCCGATCGGTTGTATCCGACTTAGAAGCTTACTACACGCCATCAAATAAGCTGTTGCTACCAATAAGTGTTCTTAAATCAACGATGGGCATTAACTTTAGCGTTACCGAAAATAGCTTAACTGCAACAGTTGACGCAACTGAGCTAACGCTAAGTTCAACTTTGCTAACAAAACAACCGGTAACACCAACAGCATCTTTTTGGGCTAAAGATGATTACGACTACTACATAGACTTATCCGTTATTAATACGCTTTTAGAAACCGACTCAATATTTGATTACTCGCTCATGCAAGTCACCTTTATGAGCGATTTATTAAGCACCACAAATGATAAAAAAAGCATAACTGTCACACATAAGCAGGTTATAGCCCCGCAATATGATCACTTTATTGAAGATCAATACCGTTTACTAACATACCCAATTTCTGAGTACACGGTTTCATCAAGTGCCACATCTAAGCAAGCACGTTATAAGGGTTTAATTAGGCTCAACAGCTATTTTGATTTATTTCACCATCGAGCAGAGGTTCGGTTTAATAAAAATGAAAACAGCGATAATACGTTTTTTAAAATTAGCAAAGATTTTAGTTTGACCGAGCAAGATCATTCATTAGCTCGCATTCATTATCAATTGGGTGATATTCAATCTCAATCAGATCAGCTGACGACAGCTTCAAGCCAAGGCAGAGGTATTTATATCTCGAATGCCGATCCACGCTCAGCACAAAATTTTTCGTCAATAACCATTGAAGAACCCGCTTTACCCGGTTGGCAAGCTGAGCTATATCGCAATGGGCAATTTTTAGCGACCACACAAGCAAATGACGATAATTTAGTTAAGTTTATCGATATAGAAACATTTTATGGCAATAATATTTTTGAAATAAAGCTTTTTGGCCCCCAAGGTGAGCAAATTACACGCACTCAAAAATACACGATAGGGCAGGATGCCCTATCACCAGGGAAAATAAGCTATCAAGTTGAGTTAATTGAAACAGATAAAAGCGTATTTGATAACAACCAAAATACCCAAAATACATTTAGTGACACGTTTAAAGCCAGTGTTTCATATGGGATCAGTGAAAATTTAACCTATGATGCACAAATCACCCAACTAGCATCTGATGAGCGCTCTCGCTATATATCATCAGGATTAAATATACTTACGGAGCATGGCAGCTATCGATTTTTATCTAGCAAACAACTCAATGCTGGCAGCGCTTATTATGCAGGCTTTAGGGGCTTGTTCTCTAATGATTTTTATAACGACGTAAACGTCAATTTAGAATATACCGCCTTAGATGATTTCTCGAGCGCATTGTTTTTACCACAAAATAATGTGCTTAAAAATAAATTATCAATTAGTTTAAATGGTCGTTCTGATTCGTTTGACTCTTTAAACTGGAATATGAAATGGCTTAACGAAAATCGTGAAAATAAATCAAACAACAATACATTTTCATTAGGTATCAATAAAAATCACATTGGTGGTACATGGGCTGGACGCCTGTTTTATGATGAGCAAGAAGATGAATTAACCAATCAACTTTATTCATCTATTGATATCGCTTCTTGGAAGTGGACAAATACACTCGATTGGCTGCCTATAAATGGGGGAAAGCTTGTTAGCCTGCGTAGTAATTTACGTTGGCCGCAAACACAACAGACCTTTAACCAAACCCAGTTATCGTATAACCCTGATTCATCAGCGACCGCGCAACTAAGCCATCAGTATACTTATCGCTATGATATTTTTAATGTTCAAGTCTCAGGCCAATACGATAGTCGTGGTGATTGGCGCGTGTCATTAGGTTTAAACGGCACATTTAGCTTTGATCATCTTGAGTTAGATATGATATTTGACACCCCACGAGCTCTTAGCGGCGGACAGCTTGAAGCATCTGCTTTTATTGACTGGAACGAAAATCGAGTATTTGATCAAGGTGATGAAGCATTAGAAGACGTTCGCTTTACCGGTAATTATTTATGGCGAAATAAATTCACCAACAATACAGGTAAAGCGCTACTGCCAAGTAGTCACGGCGGGCAAATTTTAGAGGTCGATTTACGCACTTTACCTAATCCATATTTGCAACCTGTACTTGGAAAAATAAAAACCTACGCTCACCGAGGAGGTCAGACTAAAGTTGATGTACCAATGGTTATTTTTAATGAAGTAGAAGGGACTGTTTATTTTGAAAATAACGATAAAAGTAAGCCTGTTTCAGGCGTAACCGTTTTTTTAAAGCAAATTAATGGCGACAAAGAATACACAACAACTACCGAGTACGACGGGTATTATTATTTTTCTAATGTGAGTCAAGGAAACTACAAAATTGAAGTTGAAGCAAATACATTAAATATAAAAAACCTCGTTACTAAAAACTTACCAGAGCGCGTTGTTACCTCAAAAACAGGTGATACTATTATTCTAAAAGATATCGTTCTGCAACCTAAAAACAATGCAATAGACTCAATAGAGTTAGTTGATAAGTTATCAGAAAAGTCTTTTTTTGTTCAGCTTGGTGTATTTAAAAAATTTGAATCGGCAGTAATAGTAGCAAAGGAAATTGACTCAAAAGCGCATCCTTTAAAATTATATAAACATCAAACCCGCAACAGTTACTATTTAGTAACAGGCCCTTATGCAAACGCCCAAGACGCGCAAACAACAATTAACGATGTCTACTCAACGCCTGCATTACATGGCAGCTTTATGGTCGACGCTAGACGTTATACATCTACAGATTGGCAACTAATGCACGCATGGGGAGAGCAAAAAAGTGATACGAAAGAGCTCTATTATTGTCAATATGCCGCGTATACCTCTAAAAAAACAATAAAACCTCAATTGATAAAAGCTGATTTTCCACTGTTCACTATCAACAGAAATATTAATGGTAAAAAATATTTTTTATTACTCTCAGGCCCACATATTGAGCAACCACAGAGCGCATGTAGCGCTTTAACTAGTCGGCAAATAAACGAAGGCTCTACACCAATAAAAAAATCCTGGAGCGACTTATACAAATAACCTTAAATTAATGAGTTATTTGGCGCTTAAAATACTCATATATTAATTAAAATTAGTATTATTGAGCTGTAAAGTATGTCGTTTGTGAGAGGCCATTTTTGTCAAGATGCGTTATACACCTTATTTCGCAGCGTGCACCCGCCGATTCTGCAATCCAATTGGATTGAGACTGTTTTTTTATATAACAAGCAGAATAAAATGCATCTTCTTTTTGTGCAGAAACAACAGCACAACGCGCATAATTACCAAGCTGCAATACTTTTATTGGAAATATTTGCTCCTGAGCAATAACTCCAGCACTAAAAGCTTGGGTTGATTTTGCGTACGTGGATACCGAAAAATACCCAGTAAAAATAAAGAATAAACCAATAACCACATGCCATTGCTTCATACATTACACCTAAAAATACAGATAATTAAATTGTAGAAGTAAATAAACTTTATGCATCTGTTTATAAATTATTTTAGGCATTAAAAAAGGTGGCAAAAGCCACCTTTTTATAAAACAAAAACTTATAGAAGTGCAAAAAGCTTTTTAAGTTGTGGCATGTACTCGCTCACAAGCTCAAGGTTACTTTCGCTAACGACTGGCTCACTTGATTTAGCGGCACTTGATGCGTTACCTAATGAGCCCATTAGCGAGCTAGCGCCTTTGTCTTTAACACTTTTCATACTTTGAAAACCACCCATTAGTTTATCTGCTGTTTCTTTATTTTCAGTAGATAAGCCAGATTTAAGGTTTTCGATGTAAGCCATAGACACTTCAGAACCGACAGTAATTAACTGCTCTGGAGTAAAACCGTAACGACTCGTTACGCCTTCAAAACTTTTGTATAAGTCTTGCTCTTTAATCATGCTAAGCGCGCTGTTAGCTAGTGAACCTTGCTCTGATGTTGTTTGGTCAGCCGACGCACCTAACATGCTTCCTAGGTCCAGCCCTTTTAGAGAATCTTGAGCGCTCGCCCAACTTGTTACCGCTGGTAGTGCTTTCATGTAGCTTTGTAAATCACCTTCAGTGATATCTTTTGCAACACCAGAGAAGCTCATTGCTAACAAACTAAGTGATACGAGTATTTTTTTCATGCAGGCATTTCCTATTATCGTGGAGCTATTATTATATGAAGCCCTAAATAGATAGGGCAGTGCAATTAGAAACTAAATAATTGCATATGCCAATACATAATAATGTATTGGCGAATTTTACAGTACAATTCATGGGAGTTGACCTAAAGTACTACGATTTTAGTTGATTCACCCTAAGTCAATGTACAAATGATATAATGCATTTTTGACAACGAGAGCTGAACACAATGTTAACAATTTCAAATACAGTCACAATTGATGAGTGGGAACTAGAGCTTACAGCTATTCGCTCTCAAGGTGCCGGTGGTCAAAATGTTAACAAAGTAGCAAGTGCTATACACTTACGTTTTGACATTAACCGCTCTAAATTACCTGACTTTTACAAAGAACGCTTACTCGCTTTAAAAGATTCTAGAATCACTAAAGATGGCGTTTTAATAATTAAAGCCCAAAGCCACCGAACCCAAGAGTTGAACAGAGATGATGCACTTAAGCGTTTAAAAGATCTTATTTTAAGTGCAACCGTGGTGAACAAGGCTCGAAGAGCCACCAAGCCAAGTAGAAATTCTCAGCGCAAACGCATGGATAAAAAAACCAAGCACGGCCAAAACAAAGCATTGCGTGGCAGTGTGAAAATTTAACTGCTAGGCGCACAGCTTGCTGGCGTGTAAAAACGCAGTTTTTAAAATGGCTTAATAATTAAAATTTATTTAATCAAAGGTATGATGGCGCGTTGCACTAAAGCGATTAAGTAAATGATGCATAACATATACAGCACATAAACTTAAAATAATCGCCACCGATACCGAACTAAATCGATACAATGCACTGTAAATTAAGTCTTGTCCTGGGCCCAACGACTGCCCAAATAAAATACCAAATGTGGTTAATACACCAAACCCTATACCTGGTATACCGCCGCCTAAAATATGGAATCGTGCAAATACAAACGATAAAATCCACAATATAGCCACCGGAAACAGTAAAAAATCGCTATGGTTGTACAAAAACAACTGTGATAACAGCGCTGCATTGCAACCAATCAATGTACCAATTGCACGTTGCCAGCCTGCCATACCTGCTGCTTTCCAACACAATGAAAATAAAATAAGTACTGAGGCCGCTTGTGCTGAAATTGAATCTTGTAAATCAAGCACCTGAAAAACCACAAACGAAAGCGTTGCCACACTGGCGCAAAGTAGCACCTCATGGCGAATGCTTTCTTTAGGTTTAGCTGGCATTACTCGACTGGGCCTTGCCGTTACATCAGGAAACACCCCATGCATTATCGCGGCAATAATCACAGTTAATAGGATAGCCAAACCGTTACTTAAAATCAGCGGATAAATACTACTACCTTGATCAACATAGCTCGAAAAATGCAGTTGAATTGAAAGGCTAACCACGCCTAAAGCACCAAATAAAAAGGCGCTACCGCTACTCATTTTATGAAATAAAAAACAAAATATGCCAAATACAAGTAGCGTCATAACGACAGGAAAATGAGAAAATAGCCCCTGTATTACAAGTACTATAAATGCACTAAAAGCCGCCGACGCTATAAATTGATTGATAACACCTCGGCTTAATGTAGGCACCATACCGAGTAACAACATAGGATAAACAGTAAAAAATATACCGTTTGGCCAATTCATTAACTTACTAATGGCAAAACCGATAGTACATCCGCCGGCTATACGCAGTGCTTGGCGAAGGCCATTAGAATCTAATTGTGGTCCTTGGCTAACAACTTGAGTCATACCTCCTCCATTAATAAATGTAGTGTAACCAACTAATAAACCTAATTTGCGCTGCGCCAAACCACTGCCCAATAGTTGACTCTGGCAATAATTGCACTGTAGCACGTGCACCACTTGGCATATTTTCAATTAAATTTTGGTTGTTAACTAATTTTAGATGAATACGTTGTCGCTGCGCATCGCGCACCCAGCGGTTACTGATCTCTGTAGTACTGAGCAAACCATTGGCACTTAACTGACCATTGCTTACACCGGCCTCAAACGCCTCAAGTGTCGCGTCATAAACCTCTCCAGGGCGACTATCAAAAACGACTTTTGCTAGGCTACCGCGCTTCATGTGCAGCAGTGACTTTTCTCTAAAATCGGCAACTAAGTCGGCTTTTTTAGCCACAATCGCTAATAACGGTTTACCTGCAACGGCATATGCACCATCAAGCAATTGTAAGTTAGCAACTATGCCATCACTCAATGCACGCACTTGCGTATACGATAAATTCAACTCAGCTTGCGCTAACTGATTTGCAGCATGGCGCATTGCTAAGTTTTTATCACCTGACTCGCCACGGGCTAAAATAGCTTCCGATAATTGCGCCTCATACGCTGCTACATTTGCTTTGCTTGCTTGATAATTAGCACGAATACTTTCAAGCTCTTGCTCTGATATGGAGTTTTGTTTATAGAGCTTTTCGCCTCGGCTTTTTAATAATTTTTGCTCATGTTGTTTGGCTTTTGCAGCACTTATTTGCGCCTCAAGCGCTTTTACATTTGTATCGAGTCGTTTGTTTTGTAATTTAGCATCGTCAAGTGCCAGCTTAGCTTGTTCGTACGCTAAGTTGTAAGGTCCTTGGTCAATATGAAACAAAATATCGCCTGCTTTCACAGGTTTGTTATTACTTACTAATACACTAGTTACTCGGCCACTTATTTGTGGCGATATTTGCACAACAGGATGATACACGCGCGCTTGAGGCGTTACAGGTAAAAAAATATCAGCCATTAAATAGTAAATAAACACTAAAACAAACCCAATGAGGGAGAGTCTTACATAGCGGGCAAATTTTTGATCAGGTGTCATTTTTAGCCTTTGTTTGAGATTTAATGCAATTGAGTGCGTTTTCTTCCATTTTTACCAAGCCGTATGCCATTGCATCTAATTGTGCATGACTAAAACCATTATATAACTGCGCTTTAATATCTGTTATTCGCTCATTTAAGGTGTGTAAAATGCTGCGACCTTGCTCGGTAAAATAAAGCTTTTTACTGCGTTTATCGTGCTCATCTACGCGGCGCACAATCAGCGATTGCTCTTCTAACTGTTTGAGCGTGCGCGTAAGCGACGGCATCTCTATGCCTAAGCTCTGTGAAAGCGCTAACTGGGTAACGCCCTCTTTGAGCATATTTATATGCATTAAGGCAGTCCAGCGCGACTGTGTTAACCCTAAAGGCTCAACAGCAATAGTTACCGCTTCACGGCATAAGCGATGCACACGGCCCATATTGCCGCAAAGTGTTAAATCAAGAGTTTCATAAAATGGAATGTTTTTAACCATAGCGCACTTAATTAGTTAGCAGGCTAACTATAATATCACTACTTAATAAACAACGTAAATATATTAGTTAAAAATGGATTAAAGATGTGCAGTAAGGCATAAAGCGAGGTGTCTCAAAATAAAAGCCGAATTTGTAGGTGCGAATTCACTTCGCGCTTGCCTCCCAATAAAAATATAAGCGAGGTATAAAACCTCACCTACCTAAAAATAAAAGCCGAACTTATAGATGCGATTTTACATCACGTTTGCCTGCAAATAAAAAATATAAGCGAGGTATAAAACCTCACCAACATAAATAAACGCCGAGCTTGTAGGTGCGAATTCACTTCGCGCTTGCCTTTCAATAAAATATAAGCGAGGTATAAAACCTCACCTACATACATAAACGCAGTGCCTGTAGGTGCGAATTTACTTCGCGCTCAAGTAACTTATCTATTACTTAGCGCTTTATAAAAGCACCTTAAAAATTAAGTAAATTAGCGGGAGAATATTGGTCGGTAAGCACTTTCGTATCAGCAGGCCAATCTTGACCGTCTTTTGTAAAATGCATAAATTCGCTAATTGCTTTTATATCAATGCCGTATTTTGCCAAGCGAGGCTCAAGTATTTTAACCTGTGCCTTTATTTGCTCGTTAGTTGGCGGCGCTTTAAGTCCCGCTAAAATAATACGGTTACTACGATTTTCACGGCTTACATTTATAAAGTCGCCAAATACAGCGTGGTAAGTTGCCGATTCATGCTCATAAAGCTTACTACTTGAAAATGTATTTGCAGCTATAACACCACCTTCGGCCAATACGCTTTGTACCTCTTCAAAAAACTCTTTAGTGAGTAAATGCTCCGGAATATAGTCGCCATTAAAGGCATCTAAAATTATCCAATCGTACATTTGCTTTTTAATAGCGGCGCGTTTTATAAAAATACGGCCATCTTGCACGCTTGATGTCACTAAATCGTTTTCTATAAAGTTAAAGTAATCGCGGGCAACTTTAGTCACTGCGGGGTCTATTTCTACATTATGAATTTTTGCCTCTGGATATAGTTCATGAATAACATTAGAAAGCGTACCTCCGCCTAACCCTATAATAAGTACATTTTTAGGGTTATCGGCTACTAAAAGGCTGGCAAAAGTAAGTTTAGTGTAGTTAAAAACAAGTTTGTCGGGGTCATTTTTGTACATGCAGCTTTGGCTTGTTTGGCTGCTTTTAGTATTAAATTTAAGACAACGTAGGTCGCGAGTTTCTTCAACAATAATATTACGGTAAAGCGAGCGCTCTTCATGAATAACATTGCTAAACGTCGATCCCGAAAACACGATTAACAGCAGTAAAAAATATTTAAGCATGAGCAAGCTCCTTGTTATTCACCAAGCTATTAACAACAATAGCCACTAAACCAAGTGACCCAAGCGTTAAAGCAAAAGCGCCAATAATTGTATTTACGTCAAACGCGAGCACAAAGTAAAAAGAGGTGATAATAGTACCCAGCGCACTGCCAAGCGTACTTACAAAGTATAAACGCCCCGCTACTTGACCACTTTTATCGCTATCGGTTACCAATAAACGTACTGAGTAGGGCGAAATCATACCTAAAATAACGGTTGGAATAAAAAATAATGCAGTTGAAGCTAACAGCGAACCATAACGGCTATCTTCAATATGCGTGAATATAAACTCCATTATTGGCTGCGAAAATAACGTAATAGGCACCACCATAATGCTGGCGACTAAAAATATTAAACCATATTTAGTAAGCGATGCATTTTTAGTACTTAGCTTACCGCCAAGTAAATAACCAAATGATAAGCTGAGCATAAACACCGTTATTATGCTGCCCCAAATATGTACACTGCTCCCAAAAAAAGGCGCAAGTATTCGCCCTCCTAAAAGCTCAATCCCCATAATGCAAAAACCACTGCAAAAGGCTAAAAAATAAATTAATGCGTTTGTTTTTAAAGTCATGTAATTATCGTTTTGTAACTTAATAAAGTTTCATACTAACGTGATGCCACCAGAGTCGCCAGTGTAATAATTAGCCGTTTGCAGGAATAAAAAAGAGTATTGCTTATTAATTTTTTGTGCTATCGCTTTTGTTACAACATAACTTGTTGTGTTGTCGGTTAATTGTAGTTATATATTTTCACTTAATTAAGTGATCTATTTTGAGGCTGGAAAAAAGTGTTGATAGTTAGCAAAAAAATTTACTATTTAGTTGTTCTAAATGAGATCTTTTAACGCAAGTAGCGCCACCTTTAGCCCCGCAAAATGATTTAGTATTATTGCGGGTTAGTATTTTTAACCACCTTACTTATTTTGTAATGTAGTTTTCATCCTAAAGCGCTTTTATAAAGAATGCATAAGTTTATTAAGCCAACCATCGGCCTTTGATGGCTTGTATATCATTACAATGCTTTCACTGTAGTGACTGTTAACCCCCTTTACAGTTAATTTTGTAAGCCCTAAATCGTCAATTACAAAGTTAGGTAAATACGCTAACGCCAAGCCACTTTGTACCACCTCTATTAATGCACTGTAGTCACTACATCTAAATACAATATTGCGCGGGGCAATGTGATCTTGCCAGCCGTCGGAGCCTATACCTTGCTCTAAGCCGCATAACGGCGAAAACAAAGGACATACAAAAGCAGCGTGCAGAAGTTGGTTTTTATTAAGCGTTAATGCACCTTTTTGTACTAGTTGATGCGAAGCATGCGCTGCCACACTAAACCCAGTTTTAAATACATCAACCGCCACAAAATTAGTATGTGAGCTATTATTTAATGCCTCGCGAGTAACTAGCGCAATATGCGCCGAGCCCGACGCTACTTGGCTTATGGCTTCACCTTCAAACACATTATTAATACGCACCGAGCAGGGAAGGTGGCTAAGAATTGTAAGCAGGTTTTTAAGGCCACTTTTAAGTAAAATGGCAGGGCCTACAATAACCGCATTAAATTTATGATTATCGCTTTTAAAACGGCTAGTAAGCTGCTGGTAATTATGAACTAGGTCGCTACTGTGCTTAACAAACTCTTTGCCTTTATCATTAAGTACTAAGGTTTTACCTACACGGTTAAACAGCTCCGTGGCTAAGTTTGCCTCAACCTTTTTTAGCGTTTTAGACAGCGCACTTGGGGTAATATTAAAATGCTTAGCGGTTGTATGCAGGTTTTGCGAACTCGCCATATGAATTACTTTTTCAATGTCATCTAAATGCATAGCGCCAAACCGTATTGATTAAAAGGAAACAACTGACAACTTATTATCGATTATTTATACATAAAAATCAGCTTATAGTAGCGCTATATTTATTTTTGAGCATTAACATGAAACACATACTGCTACTTTTTATTTTATTGTCGAGCGCAGCGCTTGCAAACACACCTCAACACAACCCACATAAAGCCCACAGCTACGTGGGGTTTCATGGTATGGCGCTTATATTAGCGGACGATAAAGTACTGGCTAGCCACATGCCTTTATACGCCGCTCCACACGACTATCAAATAGTGTATGAAGTAACTACAAGTAACACCCACTTAAAAACAATCAAACGTGTTTTAAAAAAAGCAGCAAATGAGCAACGTCAGATCACTATTTTACCAACTAAGTTTGACCTAAACTTATTGATAAATAAACAGACACCCACCTTAAACGTAACTGTATTTAACGGCCATTTTGAACGCGGTGGCAAAGCACTTTTTACAACCAAGCTAACTTTTAAAAACCCGCTATACGTTGAAAAGATAACGACCAATAAAGCTCATGAAAATACGTTTGAGTTAATAAAGCTAACAGCGCAACAAGGCTTGATAATTCATAAAATACAAAGCAAGCCAAGCTATGACTCGTTAAGCTTAGTGCCGCTTAAGAGAGGTGAATATAACGGAGAGTTGAAATGTGATACTGCATTAAATACTTCGGTAAATACCGATATTAAAAGCAAGCTAGAGATATGTTTTAACAACGTACCAAGCTATTTAGAAACAAAAGACTTCGCAGTTAATTAATTTATAAATAACCCTATATACAAAAACACTCACCGTTAAATATTGCCGCATACAACACACCTTTTTGGCGCAAACAAGCGTTATCGGGCAGTGCCCGCAATAGCGTCGCTAGATACATATACAGCGACGCCACTGCGCCAGCACCATACAGACAGTACAAAATGGCCCGTGGTATCAAAGCTTAATAGCTATTGATAGTGAATGGCCGGTGCAATTCCCTAGCTATGTTGCTGGTGCGGTTGATGCAGCAAATATAGGCACTGAGCAGTATTTGAAAAGAGTTAAAGTGTGTTTTGTAATGGCTGATACTTGAGCTTAGATTTTAATGGATAGCTCATAGCTTTAGTTGATGGGCAGTTATGAGCGAATAGCGGACATTCAAGCGAGTCGTCATTAACTTAGTAAGAATAAGAGGAAGCTTTCCTCTTTTTTACATGTTTATATAAGCTACAGAACGCATAATATTTATAGCTGGAAATAACTTACACTATTTGCTATTAATAGCGTAAGTTATTAAATGAGGAAATTTTTTAGTAAAAATAGTGAAGGTTTCCTCTGGAAAAGCTGTTATGAGGAGAAATATGAAGTACTTCTTTATTAAGCAAATGATACTTGCCCAAACTGTCGCGTTGAAAATTGATGAGCCAGAATTTGAAAAATTAAAATCCTCTAGAGAAGTTCTTTTATCTGCTAAGGCCATTGAAGAAAAGTATGATCTTCTTGTATCAAATTTCTTAGAACTGGAAAAGGAAATACTGTCTCAACTAGCACAGAAAATGATTTTTGTTCAAGATTCATACCAGCACTTTTATGAGCTTAATAGTATTTTGAATAGAAGAGTAGTGAATTTACTTACTTCTACGAAGTTGTATTACGATCAGATTGAAAAGCATGTTCGCACTTGCATGAAAGACCAAAAAAAATTTGGTACAGAGGCTAAGAGTTACTTTAGCGATGAGTATGATGCTCATTTTGAGTATCGATTTATGGAAGCTTTAAGAAACCATGTTCAACATTATGGTTTAGCTGTTCATTCACTTTCATTACCCAGCAAGTAGGTTGGTGAAGGTGAACAGAAACAACTAGTTAATCAACTGAAAATATTTGCAACGAAAGATGAACTGTCACAAGATAAAGAATTTTAAAAAACCATTTTTCGTGAAATGCCAGAAAAAGTAGAGTTGATTAAAGCAATTAGAGTTTACGTAGGTTGCTTTAGTAATGTGCATAAACGAATTAGAGAGCTAACACAGGCAAATGTATCATCATCTCGAGCAAATATTGAAGCCCTCATTTATCGTTATAAAGAAGCCAATTCTGGAGATGCGATAGGAATATATGCATATATGGTAGAAGCTGATGACTCGACAGCAAAACCTATTGAAAAGTTTGTATTATTTCTAGATTGGGATAACGTGAGATTGCATCTTAGAGAAAAGAATCATTATTTCCCTAATATAAGCCAATGGCATATCAGCGAAAGTTGCTTATAACAATAGATTATGTGACACAAACTGCACGTCGAATAAATACTAAAGTGTTGAGTAATTATCAGGTAATGGAGTACTAGGTTATGTTCAAGAAGAAAAGAAGTATTAAATTGGGGAAAGGGGTAAAACTCAATTTAGGAAAAAAAGGTATAACAAGCCTTTCAGTAGGCGGCAAAGGCTTAACGGCGAATTTCGGCTCAAAAGGAGTTAAAACTAC
Source organism: Pseudoalteromonas sp. 20-92 (assembly GCF_030847595.1). Lineage (NCBI taxonomy): Bacteria > Pseudomonadati > Pseudomonadota > Gammaproteobacteria > Alteromonadales > Pseudoalteromonadaceae > Pseudoalteromonas > Pseudoalteromonas sp. 20-92. The sequence goes on along the minus strand of NZ_JANJGQ010000002.1, from coordinate 247,666 downwards.
TGCTAATATCAGAGGCACAGGGGTTTCTCAGTCTGCAACATTTTTTGAAGATAAAAACCAACAAGCGCCTACGTCTCAAAAAAATGACGATAACTCACAAAGAAGTGTAGGGATCTTATTGAGTATAGGAATATTAATTCTTCCTTATATTTTTGCGTGGTTATTACTCCGCTCAGGTTACAGTACTTATTCAAGGGTAATTAGCTTTGCATGGATGGCATTTTTAATTTATTCATTGTTTACAGGCACAAACACTTAACAAAGCTTTAATTTGACTGCTTTTCGCTGAGCTTCAGGTAGTAAATTATTGCGGGGGTTAACTGTACTAGGTAAGCCGATATGATCTCAAATCAAGATTCTGAAAAAATGCTTACACCGTGGTTATCTGTGATTGGTTTGATTACGGTAATGTGGACCCCAGTAGAAAGAAAAATTGATGAGTGTGTTTTCATTCTTAGTTTACTAAATGGTTGTGGTAAGAGACCAGGAAGTCTTACTCGTAAATTGGAATACATAAAAAGCAACCTACCAGAAACAGCTATTTATTCACCAAATTTTGATGAGATTATTGATATTACAAAGGGAACTGCTCAAGTTAGAGATGTATGTGTTCATGGTGTCATTGAAACTTATGATGAAAATAAAATGGTGATAGGTAAAGTCCAAGCTAAAGCCTGCGACTTTAATGTTGAATATTTTACTTATGACCAAGTACGCCTTTTTTCAGCCGGTAGTAACTTAACTACTTTGTTAGAAATTTGGAGTAAACTTGCGACTGACTTAAATAATATAGCAAATGACGCCATACAAGAGATTATTGTTGCACCGCCCGCTTATAGCACTTCCCAGCCATTCGATAACACAAAATGTTTATAAGGCATTTTACTTTAATTATTGGTTTTTGGTGCCACAGTTACCGATAATCAGCCCTTTAGGTAATAGAAAAAATATCAGCAGGCACCTTTGAATTTAAAAATAACCAGTCTAAAACCATTGCGGTATGTAGAGAAATACTTCGGGTATTTTCAGGGAATATACTGGGATTGTAGAATCCATATACCGCTACTTTCTGGCTCTTCAATAAAACAAAAAGACCGCAGTAATAAATACTGTGGCCTTTGTTTTTAGCTAAGAGCTTTTTTAAGCTAGGTGCGACTTAATAAGCACCTGCGCTGTAAATTAGCTCGTAGCTGTGGCTGTAAATTTCAAGGATGTTGCCAAACGGGTCTTCCATGTAGATCATGCGGTATGGCTTTTCGCCAGGGTAGTAATAGCGCGGGGCTTGCATACGCTTTTTACCGCCAGCTGCTACAATACGCTCTGCTAAGCCTTCTACATCAGGGTCTTGAACACAGAAATGGAAGATGCCTGTTTTCCAGTATTCAAAGTTGTCTTTTGGGTTTTCTTGGTTTTTAAATTCAAAAATTTCTACACCAATACGATCGCCCGTTGAAAGGTGCGCTATTTTGAATTTTTCCCATTTTTCACCAAATACTTCGGTACACATTTCGCCAATGGGGCTTTTGTCTTCGGTTATTAAAGTGGGTTCCATAATGGTGTACCAACCCATAACCTTAGTGTAAAACTCAACGGCTTTTTCAACGTCGGGAACCGAAATACCAATGTGCGAAAAACTACGTGGGTATGTATGACTCATAATGCTTCCTCTTTAACGTGTGACTTATCTTGTGACTCGTTGATGGAGTTAGTTTACGAATCGACAAACATTAAGTAAAATTATCATTAATCATCATTTTGAGTACGTTTTGTAATGATAAATCCGACATGGTTAAACACATTTTGCACCTTGGTTGAGGTAAATCACTTTACTCAAACGGCTGAACGCTTATTTATGACGCAATCTGGTGTAAGCCAGCATATTAAAAAGCTAGAGCAACAAGTTGATTGTGCTTTACTTGAGCGCCACGGTAAGCAGTTTTCACTCACGCCACAGGGTCAGAACTTATATCAGCAGGGTAGCCAACTTATCAAAGACTGGCAGTTTTTAGAGCAGCAATTAAAAGATGATTCACCTTTTAGCGGAGCAGTAAAAATTCAATCGCCGGGCAGTTGTGGTTTAAAGTTTTACAATCAATTATTAGCACTGCAATGTGAGCATAAAGCACTAACTATTGATTACCGCTTTGCGCCAAATGTGAGTGTGGAGCAAGCTGTGGCAAATTACAGTGCCGATATTGGCTTTTTAACCCAAGCCCCTACACTTAGCGAAGTGATCAGTTATAAAATTGATAAAGAAGCGCTATTACTTATTACACCTGCGGGTATAAATACACCGAATTGGCAAACACTGTGTGAGCTGGGTTTTATTGCTCATCCTGATGCAAACCATCATGCGCAACTACTACTTAGCGAAAACTACGATGAATTTGAACATATTGAGCAAATAAAGCAGACGGGGTTTTCCAACCAAATTAGCTTAATACTAGAGCCTGTAAGTTTAGGCTTAGGTTTTACGGTATTACCTGCCAATGCGGTAGGTGCTTTTAATAAGCCTGAGCTTATTAAAACGCACTATTTAGCCAATCCCGTTAATGAGACTATTTATGCATGTCACCATCGAAATAGGCCACTGGCAAAACGGATGAATACAGTGATTGAGTTAATTAAGTCAAGTTAAGGTAAATACCTTATTTTTGTCTTTCGTCGTATTGAGTATTAAGCTGAATACCTTTTTCATAGCGCTGATTCATCGCAGTATCTGAACGGTTAAAATAATATAACCACTTCATGTACTGATTAGTTAAAGCCTGTCGATAGAGTCCGTTAACTTGAAAGCGTATCGCAGAGGTTTCGCTAATAAACGGTAGACGCTTTGCTTTACATTTGAGTTTAAGCCGTAAACATAGCTCTGTATCTTCAAAAATATCTATTAGCGGCAACATACCTACGTCGAGTAGAAGTTGTTTTTTTGCAAATAAACAATGGTCTAAATAATACACTCCCCGTTTATCACCGCGAATATAATTAGAATACCAAGAGGTAAACTGAAGTAATGGATGGCGTATATTAAATTTATGGGTAAATGCCCCCCACGACATCTGATCTGCGTGTTTGTTTAACGCATTCAACCCTGCAATATCAATTATGCTACGAGGGTGATGAAGCACAATTGTGTCAGCATTTGCTTGCACAATACCCGCATTGAGCCGGCCTGCTCGTGATGCTATATCGGTTCTAATTAAGCACACGCCCGCAGCATTAATTATATCGATGGTGTTATCGGTGCTTCCCCCATCCACACAAATTATTTCGCAGTTTTTTAAATGTTGATACGCCTTGAGGATCCGTTGTAAATACCCTGTTTTTTCTTCATTTAAAGTAGGAATAATAATACTTAACATACTTTTATAACCTCATAGTTCAGAATATTACTCATGAAAACTCACTTTAGCGAGCGAGAATAGATCATTAATTGTATGTAATAGAGCTTTACGTGCTGGGCGAGTATCTGACTGTAGATCAATAAATAATTTTTTAAGATCGCTGACATAATCAATATCGTAACCTGGTAAGCAATACTTCACCGATAATTTATTCTGCCTACACTGTTGTGATAATGATTGTGATAATTCATTCGTGCTCCAAGGTAAATGGGTTAATACTGGCCAAGGTACTTTGTTAGCCATAATGATGACGCCACCATCATCAGCGTGATGCAAAGCTACGTCATTACTTTGTAATGCACTAATCGTTGCCTCAAAATATTGATGGTTAAGTATTGGAGCATCAGTACCTATGAACACTAGTTGCTCATGCCCTTGTGCTCGCAGCTGATTATCAACATAGTTTAATCTATCGCCTAAGTTGCCTAACTGCCCAAGCGGTAATTGCGTTATTACGTGGGCATTACTTATTAAAGAATGCGCCCACTGAATATCGCTTTCGCTTGAACAAGCAATAACAACAGGCCCTTGCCAATTATTAGCATCTTCTATTGCGCATGCTAATAATGCATGTGCAATTTTAAGTGCGCATTGCGCATTCGAGCCTTCAGCAAGCCGCTGCTTACCTTGATTGAGTTTAGGCCGTTTACAAAAAACAACTAACGTCGCTTGATTTATAACTAATCTAATTGTTTGTTTTGACGCTTTATTACTTTGGTTTATTTTATTCATTTTAATCATTTTAATCACAGCTCACGTAGCACTAATAATTTTGTAATTCGCATTTATAACTAGGGCTTGTTTATCTTTCTAGGCTGAGTTTGCAGCCGTATGTTTGGTTTTTAGGTAGGGCTGAGCCTATGTGGTGTTGTTATTTCCCATAAAGAGGCAATAACGCAACATCAATGCCAAGCATGTACTGCCCTTAGGTCGTCCTAAAGACGACTTACTCTTTGTTGCTCGGTTATTACTTAGCCCACGCTTATTCATACTCACTACCTTTAAGCTGCGCTGTATTTTTAACTCTGGATTGGCGAATAAATAACGTTGCAATCATGGATAAAATACCGATACCAGCTTTAATTGAGCCCATTACTGTGCCGCTAATTTTTGATTGTCCTATTCGCACTTTAGAGTCAACAGCGTATTCGCTCACTTGCATACCAAGAATGATCGCTTTAACCTGCATTTCTACAGTCCAGCCAAACGAGGTATCAGCCATATTTAAAGTGTGCAGCGACGAGAAGCGAATGGCCCTAAATGGCCCTAAATCAGTTATTTTTTGCTGCCAAAATAGTGTTATTAAGTGGCTAGATAGCCAGTTACCAAAGAGTTGTGGTTTAGTTAAAGCTCCATTTTCAATGGTGCCTAAGGTTCTTGATCCAATAGCAAGATCGTCACCATTAACAATCCCATTTAGTAATGAAAGGGCTTGATCTACAAAGCAAGAATCATCACCATCTACAAAAAGTACAATATCGCATGAGGGAAGCTTAGCAATAGCGGTTAAGCAGGCAATACCATAACCAGGTGTACTTTGATGAACAACTTGAGCACCATTAGCGGTTGCTACTTTTGCAGTGTTGTCTGTGGAACCATTGTCACAAACAATAACGTTATCAATAACCGCCTGCTCATCAAACATTAAAGTAATCAAATTTCTGACCACAATGGAAATAGCTTGCTCTTCGTTAAGAGCAGGAATAACAACAGCAACTTTATGACCTTTATACATTTTTAATCTCAATAATGTTAACGCCGCCACGTGATTCTTCAGACATTTGCACAGGGCTAGCTGCGAGTGTATCTTTTTTGATAATGGCGGAAGTTTTTCGGTTTATTTCAGCAAAAGACAATGTGCCTGTTGGGCAGGTTTGTACACAGGCGGAGCAACGAACGCATTGTGGATCGGTCATTGGTTGGCCTTTACTTGCAAAAGCCATAACATCAATGCCTTGATGGCATACAGTTGTACATTGATTACAACTAATACATTTCGATTTTTCACTAACAATAGCAAAGCGACCAAAGCGACTGTATATATGCATTAATGCCGCTAATGGACAAGCAAACCGACACCATGTACGCCCTGAATATTTAAAATAAAGGCCAAACCCTAAAATACCGGCTAATAAAATATCAACAACCCACTTATAACTAAATGCGTTTACTAATTGGTAGTCCTTGTTCTCGCCTTTTAAAAACAGATTAAACATATGGTTCATCCATGACTCAGGGTATATCCACCCTAAAACACGAATGACTAATAACACTGCAGCTATTAATAAAATGAACTGACCAAGCATATTTAGCTTATTCCACTTAGAACCGTGTGGCATTTTATGGCGTTGCTGATCTCCCATAGTTTCAGCCATAGCACCGCAAGAGCAAATCCAACTACAGTAAGCGCCTTTGCCCCACTTCATCACAATAATTGGAATAATAACGAATGTTTGAATAGCCCCAATAACTAACCAAGCAACTTGGGGAGTGTCGGTAAATACGGTATACACACCTAACGGCCAAGCGAAGATAAAACTATATGCATGCCAATAAGCGCGTGGGTGTCCCCATTCAGGCCATGTATGCGTCGCAAGTTCTTGCGCTGAGATATAACTGGGAAACAACGCATCGGCAAAGCTTTTGCCTATTCCTGCATCAAATACACCGTTATAGCCAAGTAATGGTAAAATTATTTCTGGCAATAAAAATAATGGAAACAATTGAATAGCAAACAAAACTGACGTTTGTACTGTTACATAAGGTGTTTTGCGTCGTTTAATTCGTTGCCAACCAAAAATACCAATTAATAGGGTATAAAGAACGGTGTAGTAAAACGAACGACTTTTTAAAGAAACCGCTATTGTGCCAATTAAGGTACTGCGATCATTCACTTGCAACTGCCACCATTCACCAAAGCCTGCTATTAAGATTGGCATTTGATCGGGATAAGAAAAAGTACTCCAAAATGAATTTAAAAAACCATAGCCTTTCCAATCGTATAATGCAGTTAATGCGACTAAAAACAGGGCAAAGAAAGCCCAGCCAGACCATGTGCTTTCACCACTGATATTGATTTTTGAACGTCTGAAGAAGTCTAGCGGGGCTTCACGACCAGTCGCTAACAACATGCTATCGTTATCTAATATTTCATCTGTACCATCTTTATTTTTTAACTGCACAGACCGTGGTGAAATTTTACTGACTTGAGTCGCCATTTTAAGCGTCACTTTGTCATCTTTTACTAATTGTGTTACTTGTTCGACATTCTCTGGTTTTGCCCGGTTAAACTGAGTTTGTCGATAAGATAAAGTAACTTTAGCGCCTTCCTCTGCTGTTGCAATCGCAGCCTCTAATGCGCTATCACCTCCGCCAACGATTAATAGTTCTTTATCTTTATAGTATTGTGCGTCAATAAAACGATTTGCTACCTTTGGTAAATCTTCACCTTCAACATTTAATTTTCGATAATTTCCAGAGCGCCCAATAGCAACAATCACACGGTGAGCCACTAAGCTATCACCATTCTCTAAAGTAACACGTAGTTTGTTGCCCTCTTTATTTACATGGCTAACTTGCGCCAGTTTAGCTTCAATACTGTGGGCAGTAGTTTGCTCTTTAAGTTCGCTCAACAGGTTTTCTTTATGACTTACTTTATTTGAAAATTGTAATTCGCCTTCAGGCTTCATGTCAGTGGGGTAAGTATAAATAGGTTTATTATTAGGAAAATTTTCAATCGTTGAAAATGGTTTATTACCTTCTAACAACGTAACATTAAGCTGCTGTTTTTTACCTTCAATAGCGGCAGAATACCCACTAACACCACCACCAATAACAATAATATCTACAACATCAGCTGTTTGCGTACGGGTACTAAAAGTAGTATCAGCAATAATGGAGCGAATAGCTTTAGCGCCCGTATCGCTGGAGAATTTAAGTAAAGGAATACCCGTTAAATCACCAACAACATACACACCTTTAATATTGGTTGTGCCATCGGCATTCACTAATGGTTGCTTTTCTACAGTGCGATCAGGCCATTGTCCGTGCAACCAGTGATAATAATTATTAATAATATTCAATTTGTATATTCCAATATAAAGTTTTATGTTTATGAATTATCAATGTGATTCAGCTTTGAAGTCTTTTTGATGCCGTGATAAATCAGCCTCAATAACGTTAACGCGTATAAAACACCTAAAAGTACAACAGGCCAAAGCGCAGGTTGCCATTGTTGACAGCAAAGGAAATTACCGAGCACTTCGTATGTCATGGGCATAAGTAATAACCAAGTAAGTAAATAAATATTTGGGCGCAAGGCAAGCAAGGGAACTAACGGGAGTAAATACCAAGGAAAAAGCACAGGGCTTAACATAAGAGGTAAAGCCAAGGCTGCTTGCATACAAAAATAAATAACCGATGTACTCATGTAGCGGGCTTTACTGTATCTAAAACTTGTATAAGCAATAAACAACACCGCAATAACTCCCATAACAAAAAGCGCTAAAACAACCTGAGAATTAGTTAATAGAGAATCAAGTGCAGTAAAAATAGGGGACGCATTACGCCATTTTTCAAAAAACACACTAATACTGCCTACGGGTACGTACCCAAGCGCAATGGTAGTACCATAAATTAGCGCGACAGTCGTAACCCAGCTGAGCACCAACATTAGAGCGGGTTTTAATGATTTTTGTAAAAAAAATAATGGCAGTAATAACATAACGGGTAAAATTTTCAGCGACATACCAATACCAATAGCGATACCGCAATATAAAAGTAATTGTCGCTGCCAAAAATAAATTGCGACAACAACTGCCAATGCAGAAAAAGCATCTATGTGTAACCCAACACCTGTTTCTAAAATCAGCAGTGGCGACAACGCAACAAGTGCTAAGTTATTTAATTTGTTGGCCTTTTTTAATACTAAAGCCGACACATACACCGTTAATAACCCTGCAAGTAATAGCAAAAACCGCCATACCAACTGTGCCTTTTCAACTCCAAATGATGATGAAAAAGTAAATAAAGCTAACGCTAATGGAGGATAAATAGTGACATAAGCTGCATGCTCTTTAGGTGGTTGCCACTGTTCTCGCAATTGTGTTAATTCAATCGCGTCATGGCTGATGCTATAAGGGTCGTAGCCTTCATATGCTATTCGCCCATCAAATAGGTAACGACTTGTGTCATTAGAGGTATAAGGCTCAACGTCAATCAATACAATACGCATTAGAAAAGCGGTGATTAGTAGCAGCTTATAATTTTTTAAATAACGTGATTTAGGAGATAAAGACCAAGCTACCAACATAAAAAATGCCATTAAACAATATTGAATAATGGTATAAACTCCAATACTGCTAACAGGAAATTCAGTATTGCTTTGCGACGTATTTGCTAAAAAATAACTCGAAAAACTCAGGGCAATTAAACTAGCTAAGCTTATAAAATAAAGCCAAGATTTACTTTTAGTTGTGAAACTTGGCTTAAACAATTGCAGGTTCATTTTAAGCGTGTCTAGATAGCTGATAATGACTATAAAAGCTATTAACTGCAGACATAACAAACCCAAGAGCTAACAACGATACAAATGGCAATATAAACCAATATTGGTAAATAACAGCCCACACTAAAACTACGACATAGATAGCTGCAACTAAAAATTCAAAAATGGCACCTTTAGGAGGTAAAGGTTTATAGTGCGGCTTATTTTTAAAGCCCTGCGAAGCTTGATTTTCACTTTTATAAGTATGTTCTGCTTTTTGTAGTTCACCTGTTTTAGGTGTGCGGACAAATTCACTTTCTTTGCCCATTAAAGCTTCAAAACCAGCCTTAGAATTATTAATTGCCAACTGTATACCTAACAATACTAAGTTAGGTAATTTTGCTAATGCACGTATTTTTGAGCGACCTAAAACTACTTGACCAAAATATAGGTATGCAATGTGTCCGCCTGAAGACATCAATAATAAGGCAATATCAATCCACCAAACGTTTATGTAATCATATTGCGCACGTAAATATAAGCTAGGTAATAAGAAAAATAATGTATCTAGCATCATGACTAAATAAGCTAGGTTATTTGATAAATGAAACGTTGATTCAAGTTTTTTAACAAGAGGTATTTTTGCTTTCCATACTGTTTTTAGCATTTTAAGCATGACTTGTACGCCACCTTTAGCCCAACGGTACTGCTGAGTTTTAAACGCATTCATATCAGCAGGCAGCTCACCTGGACATGTTATATGATTTAAATACTGCATTTTCCAACCAGCTAGTTGAGCTCTATAACTTAAATCTAAATCCTCAGTTAAAGTATCAGCACTCCAATGGCCTGCATCAATAATGGCTGAAGTACGCCAGATACCTGCAGTCCCATTAAAGTTAAAAAGCATATCACTCGCACAGCGCACATGCTGTTCTAACCCAAAATGAGCATCGAGCATTACAGCCTGTGTTTTTGTTAATAAGCTACTACGACGATTTAAATGCTCCCATCGCAACTGCACCATGGCAATATCAGTTTGAGTGAAAAAATGAATACTTTTTAATAATGTATCCGGAGTAGGTATAAAGTCAGCATCAAAGATAGCAATAAATTCACCATCGGCCGTTGTCATTGCCTCTTTTAATGCACCAGCTTTAAAACCATGACGATTGGTTCGCTGTACGTGCTCAATATTTATGCCTTGTAGCTTATAATGCGATACACGTTCAGCAATAACCTCACTTGTATCGTCATTAGAATCATCAACAATTTGTATTTGTAAACGATCAGCCGGATACTCCAATAATACAATTGAATCAACAATCCTTTTGGCAACTAACCTTTCATTATAAAGTGGAATTTGAACTGTTATCTTTGGTAATTTCTCAAACATTTTAGGTGATTGAGGTGTAAAATTTCGATATTTAAACCATCGAAATACCATAGACAAACGGTGCAAACCAAATAAAGATAAAATAGCTAATAATAAAAAATGAACAACAAGTACTAACGAACCAATTAACGACATAATTTAATAAACCTTAGTAATACCAAATTGAATATTATTACCTTGCAGGATATTGCTACCGTAAATTTCACGTGTAAAAGTAAGCTCAATACCAAAGCCAGCTAATGACGAGTTTTTATCAAAATTCCAACCTGTAGCCAGTTCAAATTTTCCTGAGTCAAACTCTAAAGGATTTGATAAATTTGCAGCATTGATTGAAGTTGACGAATCTGCATTTTCTGCACTTAATATTCCGTCAAGTTTGGCACGCATATAAATGTTTTTATTAACGTTAAAACCATACTCAAGCAAGTATCTGTATTCGTCAGAAGGCTCTGCGGTACGAACTCGATAACCAACTTCAGCCCCAATATAACCAAACTTATCCAGCCCTTTGCCTAACAATATTTTGGCTTCGTAGTCTTCTTGGTTATTTCCTAACCCATCATCCTCATCATATAAAAAAGGGGTTTTAACTAAAAAAGAAGTAGATAGAACAAAAGGTTCTGCCTGCCATTGATATCGAATACCAACCTCGGTATCACCAAAACCGCTGGCGCTACTTGTGCCCGTTACAGAATCTTCTTGTTCATAGCTTTGATGTAATAATGAGCCATAAATAGAGAAGTTATTCCCTAAACCATGCTCCAAGTAAAGTGATGTATTTTGCCCTTCAAAACGCTCAAAGGTTGGGTTGTTTCCACGATATTTGCTCGACGTATAATCAGCGTAACCTAACTTAATATAACCACTTCCTTCTTCACCAACCCATGCCCCAGCCGACACGTTAACTGACGCTAAGCTGATAGATAGAGCGATGGCTGAAAAAGATATTCCCTTTAATATGTAACTTTTTTCATTGTGATCTTTTTTAAATTTCATTTTTATTTTCCACTAATTTATTAAATTTAAATTTTGAAGTAATTAACTAAATTTTTATCGTGATTTTCAATTAGCATGTTTTATTTCGCTTTAAGTTTAAAAAACCAGACGTTTATAAAATAAATAATGCTTATTTATAAAAAAAATCAAAAACTGATAATTTTTTTAATTAATCTAAACCTGTTGATATCAAGTAATGCTGCTGTTCTAAGCTAAAACCTAAAGTTTGTTATTTAATTTAGGAACATTATGGAAGGTAAGTTTCGCAACTGTGTCACGAATTAATCACAAAATTATCACATTTTATCAATAGGGAATGAGCGCTCTGATATAAGCTCTAATTCAGATGAAAGAGGGCATTAATTGCGCTTATTAATACAGAGATTAAGTTAAGAGGGTAGGGGTAAAAAACTAGACGAGTAAATAAACACTTGCTAAAAAATATAGCATTAATAGTGGTTCAAACGTAAACCCCCTTTACACCTAAAATGCACAAGCACCAAAGGTATAAAGGGTATGATTAAAATTAGTTAACGCTTTCTAATTTTACTTTTAAATCGAGTAAATCGGTTGCGATTGTATTTGGCTGTATTTCCCACGGATCGAAAATAGACTCTTCAGATCGTTGAATCCACGCTGCACGCATACCATGTGATATAGCACCGGTTACATCAAACGGATTACTTGATACAAGCCACGTGTTTGCGCCTGTCGAATTGGTTTCGCGTAAAAAGTGGCTATAAACCCCTGGGTTTGGTTTAAAGGTTTTAACATCGTCGGCACTTACTACCCCTTCAAAAAGCTCACTAATGCCAGCGGTTTCTAATAAGGTATGAACTGCGTCGGCAGCCCCATTTGAAAATGCAAACAAACGGTAGTCTTTTGCTTTTAGTTGCTCAAGACCTGCTTTTACATCATCGAACGCAGGAAGCGTTTTATAAAGCTCTAGCAGTTGCTCTTTTTGATCTTCACTTAACTCGGTTTTGTGCGCTAAGCAGGCGTAATCGAGTGCGTGTTTTGTACATAGCGAAAAGGGAATATAATTTTGCATTAATCCACGTCTAAATGAATACTCTAATTGCTTTTCGCGCCATGTATTTGAAAATGCTTGGGCGTTATCGCCAATCATGTCGTCGAGTAAGGACAGTACGCCGTGAGTGTTTATTAGCGTACCGTATACGTCAAATGCAAGTGTAGTTGCCATGTTTGCTCCGCAATAAAATAAATTAAGTTGGTTTTAGAGTACTTGCTTACAGCTTAACTTAATTTGAACGAACGCTCAATTTAATAAAACTTGTATGCATCAAGCGCTAAAATATCCATTTCGATGTCTTTATGTATTTTTTCAACTTGACCGTCACCACTACCAAGCGCAGCAAAAAGAGGTAAAAAGTGCTCTGCAGTAGGGTGGTTAAATAAAGCATTGGGTGCTTCATTTAAATAGTTAAGTAACGCTTGGGTGTTTTGCGTTATTAACTTTTGCTCAACCCAATGGGTAAACTCATTAACCATTTGAACACGGTTAGGTGTAGCGGGGCTTTTAAATATTTCACGTAGATTGTGACTAATACCGCCTGAGCCAATAATTAATACGTTATCGCTGCGCAATGGTGCAAGTAACTGTCCGTATTTATACATCGCTTTAGTGCCAAGACGTGTATTAATAGATACCTGAACTATAGGAATATTAGCTGCTGGGTACATTAAGCGCAGCGGGATCCACACACCATGATCCCAACCTTGCTTGGCACTTTGCACGGCTTTAATACCCGCCTTGTAAAAGTACTCACTAATAGTATTAGCAAGCTTAGGGTCCCCCGGTGCTGGGTATTGAATTTCATATAGGGGCTTGGGGAAGTTATAAAAGTCGTGAATAGTCTGCGGCGCATCTCCCGATGTAATAACTATATCGTGCGCTTCATCAAAGTGAGCAGAAAACACCACAATAGCTCGTGGTTTACTAAGCGTTTGACCTAATGATACAAGAAAATCTGACGTAGCCGATTGCTGTACAGCCATCATTGGCGAACCGTGAGATATAAATAAAGCGGGCTGAGTCATGCTAAAACCTTAAACAAATAGATGTGTTATTAAGCACTATATTAGTTTTTATTTTGACGATAAATATGGTATTTATTTATACATTATCAATAAAGTATTGTTAAAGATGGATAAACTCACCACCATGAAAACCTTTTTGGCCGTTGTGCAAGAAGGATCGTTTTCAAAAGCGGCCGATAAGCTCGATATTTCTCCGCAGTTAGTCAGCAAATATATTTCTGCGCTGGAAGATAATCTACACACGCGTTTATTACACCGTACAACGCGAAAAGTAAGTGTAACAGAGGCTGGGAACCAATATTATCAGCGTTGTCAGCAGGTGCTTGTTGATATTGAAGACATGGAAAACTCACTAAATAACTTAAGCGAGAATGTTTCGGGTATGCTTAGTATTAGTGCACCTATGTCATTTGGTACTAAGCATTTAGCAGGTTTGCTGGTTGATTTTCAAAAGCAGTATCCAAATTTAAAGTTAGACTTACGGCTCACAGACCAATATGTAGACATAGTAGAGCAAGGTATTGATATTGCGCTGCGCATTGGCGTATTAAAAAACTCAACGCTCATAGCTAAAAAAATTGCCCCTATACACCTAGCGGTATTTGCGTCACCCGATTATTTAAAACACCATGGCACGCCACAAACGCTTTTAGATTTACAGTCGCATAATTATTTACGCTATTCCCTTAGCGAGCCCACAAAACGCCTATTTGGAGTTAATGAGCTAAAAAGCGAGCTAAAGCTTGAAAGTAACTTTGTGGCTAACAATGGTGACTTACTACTAAATACAGCCATTGCGGGAGGTGGTATTGCTATGCAGCCCACATTTATTGCAGGCGAAGCGCTGGCTCAAGGTAAAGTAGTGCGCATTTTACAAGACTATGAACCCGACCCAATGGGACTCTACATGGTGTATGCTAATAGACAGTTTTTACCGAGCAAAGTGCGTGCTTTTGTTGATTTTGCGAGCGACTTTTATGGCGATACCCCATACTGGGACTTAGGGGAGTGATATGTCGATTACAAACAGTTGTATAAGTAGTTTTACTTGGGCCTGTTATTTTTTATGCCACTGATATTCCATTTGTTTTGCTGTTAAGCAAGCAAATTCATCAGTACTGCACAATGCGACTAATTGCAGGCTCATATCTATGCCAGCCGAGATCCCCCCTGATGTGATAAATTGATTATGCTGCACCCAACGTTTATCACTAATTACATTTAAATCAGGAAATAATAACGCCAATTCATTTTGATCTTCCCAATGCGTTGTTACATTTAAGCCATGTAATAAATCGGCTTTTGCGAGCAAAAACGCGCCCGTACATACAGACGCAACACGAGTAGCTGTTTTTGCACTTTTACTGATCCAATCAATCACCTGCTTTTTATTAAATTCGGCGGTGTGATCGCCACCTACCACAATTAATAAATCAATATGAGGGTGATGTAAAAAGTTGTAATGGGGGTTTACACTAAAACCTCCGCGCGCTATTACAGGCTTACTTTGCTCCGCAATAAAAAATACATTCCAGTTATTTTCAGCTAAACGCTTAGCGGTACTGAAAACTTCAAAAGGGCCTGAAAAGTCGAGTACTTCTGCGTTATCATAAATATAAATGCCTATATTCATTTAGGTCTCAAAAAGCTCAAATTAATATGAAGCTTTACCTTAGCCTATAAAATCATCATTGGTGTATTATTTTAATTTAAAAAACCCTACTTAGCCTCAACATTAAGCTCATGAGCAAAGCGTTTACGGTAACGCTTAGTTAATTTAACCGAACGTAGTTGGTCGCCAATTAAAGTAAATACAGGTGAGGCATTTATTTTTACGGGTTTGCCTTGGCCTATACGGCGTATTTGTCTTTTAACCAGTGCCATAGTGGCAAGTCCTGCGAGGGTTTTATCTTGCCAAGTAACATTGGGTAACACGGCTGATTGCAGTGGCTCATTTTGCCATTTGTTTGGTAAATTTGGTTGGTATGCAAGCGCAGTGGCAATACCCACGAGGGCAACGCCACTTTCAATCACGTTGTTGGCAATAGATAAGCGACTAATACCGCCTGTAGTCATTATTGGGACTGATGAGCGTTGGCTAATCGCTTTTGCAAACTCTAAAAAATACGCTTCGCGGGCAAGCGTGCGCTGATCACCTGTTTTTCCTTGCATAGCAGGTGCTTCGTAACTACCACCCGAAAGCTCTACAAAATCAACATTGAGTTTATTCAATAAGTCCACTACAACTTGCGCGTCACTGGGTTCAAACCCACCTCGTTGAAAATCAGCAGAGTTTAACTTTACCGAAACCGAAAAGGTAAGTGAGCAAGTTGCTTTAATACTGCGGGTTATTTCGAGAAGTAAGCGAGCTCTATTTTGTAAACTTCCTCCCCATTTATCGTCGCGCTTATTGGTTAGTGGCGATAAAAACTGAGCCAGTAAATAACCATGCGCTGCATGTATTTGTACGCCATTAAAACCTGCTTTTTCAGCTTGCTGCGCAGTTTGTGTAAAGCGGGTAATAACATCGTCAATATCAGTTTTCGTCATCGCTTTTGGTACGCCAAACAAGTGCGAGTGCTTACCCATATTAAGTGCAACACTTGACGCTGATAGAGCCTTTCCACCCATTTTTTTAAATACTTGCCTACCAGGGTGATTAATTTGCATCACCACTTTGCAATTATTTTGCTGCGATAAACGAGCAAGCTCTGCAAAGGCAGTAATATCGGTATTTTTTTCAAGCACAAGGCCGCCAGGGCCTGTCATCGCTAAATGATCAATCATTACATTGCCAGTAATAATTAGCCCAGCTCCCCCCACTGCCCATGCGCTATAAACATTTTTGAGTATTTGGGAGGGCGTTTGATCCTCTTGCGCAAGGTTTTCTTCCATAGCGGCTTTGGCAATACGGTTTTTTAATACTAAACCACTTGGCAAGGTAAAAGGGGTAAATACAGGGTTACGCATAGTTATGGGCTAATTAAATTGACATTAAAGCGACTATAACCTTAAAGTTAGCTTGAAGGTCAACCTACTAAGTTTATGTAAAGTGGAGTTATTATTAGTTATGAAAATAGGCGAACTTGCAAAACTTACCAACATACCCGCCAGTACTATTCGCTTTTACGAAAGCAAAGGGTTATTAACACCAACCACTCGCAGTGCTAATGGTTATAGGCTGTACACCCAACAAAACTTAGAAAAATTGCAGTTAATTAAATTTTCACAAAGCTTGGGGTTTTCACTCAACGAAATACCTTTATTACGTAACGAAAACGACGAGCTAAACCACACAGTAATAATTGAACGTTTAGAAAAAAAACAAAAAGAAGCTGACATTTTGATTGAGAAAATGCAGAAAAAGTCACAACGTATTGGCAGTTTAACTACGTTACTCAACTCTTATTGGGATAAAGGCGAATGCCTGCCAGAAGGCAAATTGAATGAATTACTAAAAGTGATAGATTACGAATAAATGAATACAGCTTACTAAAATAAGCTGTATTTTATATTACTTAAGCTTTTTAATGCCAATTAATACACAGATGGCACCGCCAATAATACCCGCCCATGCTTCTATTGGTGTATCACCACTGAATGCACGGCTTAACTGCGAAACCGCCGCATCATACACGTCATATCCCCACATAATTAAAGCGATACCTATAACGATTAAAACAATTCCTACAATCTTATTATTCATAAATATCCTTAAGGTTTAACTTACATAAGCTAAATAAAATAAATCAGGGTTAATCTAATTCTAATTGAGCACGTTCAACGCTCTCACTAGGTAACTCTTTTTGTACCGATACACCAAGCTCTTTAAACTCTGATGCTTGTTTAATTAAATTACCTTTACCACGGTATAATTGCGAGAACGCTTTGTCGTAACTTTCTTTCGCTTTATCAAGCTGCTTACCTACGCCTTCCATACTCAATAAAAAACCATTGAGCTTGTTATAAAAACGCTCAGCTCGATTTGCCAACTCTTTTGAATATTTGGTTTGCTCTTCAAAACGCCAAAGCTGTTTAACGATATTTAAACTAGTCAGCAGGGTAGTGGGTGTGGCTACTAATATATTTTTTTCGATTGCTTGTTGGTAAATATCACTTTGATATTTAAGTGCTTCAACAAAAGCTGATTCTATTGGTACAAACATAACCACCACTTCTGGCGAGTTAATACCAGGCAAACGGTCGTAAGATTTACTCGCAAGCTCATTAATACGTGCTGTAACCGCATTTACATGCTCTTTAATCGCTTGATTAGCATCTAACTCATTTTCAGCATTTACGTAGCGTGTATAAGCATTTAATGATGTTTTAGCATCAATAACTAAGTGGCGGCCTTGTGGTAAGTACACAACTACATCAGGGCGTAAGCGGCCATCTTCAGTGTTAAACGACACTTCGCGCTTGTAATCAACACCTGCGCGTAAGCCTGCGCTATCTAACACGTTTTCGAGCATGAGTTCCCCCCAATTACCTTGGGTCTTCTTTTGCCCTTGTAGCGCGTTACTGAGCTTATCGGCTTGATCTGTTATAGCTTGGCTTTTGGCTTGTAAATGCAGTAGCTCAGTTTTTAGCGCGGTCCGTTGCTTTATATCTTCAACGTGTATTGATTCCATTTTTTCTCTAAAACCTTTTAGCTCGCCTTGAACTGGTTTTAATAATTGCTCAATGCTTTCTTGATTTAAGGTTTTAAAGCTTTGTGATTTTTCTTCTAGAATTTTATTGGCTAGATTTTCAAACTCTTTTTTGAGCATATTTTTACTTTGCTCAATTTGCGCGAGTTGCTCGCTAAAGCTTTGCTGTTTCTGCTCAAGGGTGGTGCGCATATTATTATACTCAACATCGCGTTGATTATATTGCTCACGAAGCATTGTAAGCTCGTCTTCGGCTTTGCGCCAAAAATGGTTGTATTGAATGCTTTGTTTTTCTTGTTCGCTAAAACGCGTTTTAAAATGCTGCGCCTCATCGCGCTGCTCTTGGTGAGTATGTTCGAGTAGTTCGTGATCCTCGAGTAAGGTGCTGTATTGTAGCTCTTTATTATCAAACTGATTTTGTAAGAGTGAAAGCTGTTGTTGTTGTTCGCTTATTTTTAGGTGTAGCTTTTTGCTAAGCTGCGCAGATATAACACCATAAAATACAATACCTAAAATAGCACCAGCGCCTGCACTTAACCAATCGATGTTAGTGAGTATTTGAGTGAGCATAAAAATAAACTTATAAGATTTAGAGACATGCCATCATAACCAATAACAAGCAATAGAAGTAGAGGAGCAAAGAAATTACAGACATAAAAAAACCAGCTCAAATAAGCTGGCTAAATATTACTAAATTAAGTAATCAAAGGGAAAATCAACATGTACCCGAGCAAGCTGCAACTTAAATACACACTTGCCAAAATAAATTACATTATTTGGCTAAGTTGTATAACAACAGGTATTACAGTAGACCGGTAAATGAAGTAATTAATTCAAAAATAATTTAATAACTTTAAGTGATACCAATCAGCATAGGTATTTGAACAACTGAACGAATTAAATCACTTCATACCAAAGCAGATTGGTACAAATTCGTTTATCTGAGTAGTGGTTGATTGGAATTGGCAAATTTTAGGCATAAAAAAAGCCAGTTCAAAATGAAGTGGCTTAATTATTACTAAAATTAGTAATTAAATAGGGGGGAATCAACATGAAAACTTGTATTAACTGCAATTAATCAACAAGCATAATAGTAGACGCCTGCTTTTAAATTAAGTTCATAAAAAAATAAAAAATTTTAAAATAAGTGCTTAACGCTAAATTTTAGACATAAAAAAAGCCAACTCAAAATGGGCTGGCTCAATCATTACTAAAATTAGTAATCAAATAGGGGAAATCAACATAAAACTTGTATTAACTGCAATTAATCAACAAGCATAATAGTAGACGCCTGCTTTTAAATTAAGTTCATAAAAAAATAAAAAATTTTAAAATAAGTGCTTAACACATATTTTAGACATAAAAAAAGCCAACTCAAAATGGGCTGGCTCAATCATTACTAAAATTAGTAATCAAATAGGGGAAATCAACATAAAACTTGTATTAACTGCAATTAATCAACAAGCATAATAGTAGACGCCTGTTTTTAAATTAAGTTCATAAAAAAATAAAAAATTTTAAAATAACTGCTTAACACTATATTTTAGACATAAAAAAAGCCAACTCAAAATGGGCTGGCTTAATTATTACTAAAGTTAGTAATTAAATAGGGGGAAATCAACATAAAACTTGTATTAACTGCAATTAATCAACAAGCATAATAGTAGACGCCTGTTTTTAAATTAAGTTCATAAAAAAATAAAAAATTTTAAAATAAGTGCTTAATGCTAAATTTTAGACATAAAAAAAGCCAACTCAAAATGGGCTGGCTCAATCATTACTAAAATTAGTAACTAAATAGGGAAATCAACATTATCGCTTGTGTAAACTGCAATTTAACAACAAGCAAAGTAGTAGACGCACTTTAATTAATTAAGTTCAAAAAAGATTCTAGTTTTTTATTAATGACAACATTTGCTGTTCATCAAACTGGGTAAAACTCATTGATTTATCGGTAAATAATGCATCAACTAAAGCTTGCTTATCTTCTTGCATTTTAAATACTTTTTGCTCAATTGAGTTACTCATTATGAGTTTATATACAAACACAGGGTTCGTTTGTCCAATTCTATAAGCGCGATCGGTTGCTTGTTTTTCTACTGCGGGGTTCCACCAAGGGTCAAAATGTATAACGGTATCTGCCTGCGTTAAATTAAGACCTGTGCCGCCGGCCTTTAAACTAATTAAAAATACCGATGTTTTACCGCTAGTAAATTCATCAATTACTTTATCTCGATGGCGAGTTTGTCCTGTAAGTAGACTAAAATCTATATTTATTTCATCTAGGCGCTTAGCAATTAAGTCGAGTGCCGAAGTAAACTGGCTGAATATAATTACTTTACGACCAAGGCTCAGCATCAATGGTAAATGGGTCGTGAGCCATTCTAATTTAGCAGAGCCAGCTTGCGTATCAGGCTCTATTAATTTAGGGTGACAACAAATTTGCCTAAGCTTTAATAATGCTTCTAAAAAGGCTAGTTTACTTTTTTGAACACCTTGCTCTGCAAATAAGTCTATTAACTTTTCTTCAAGAGAGCGTGTAATCCCCTGATACATTTCTTTTTGTTTAGGTTCAAACTCAAACTCTTTTGTTATCTCTGTTTTTTCAGGTAACTCTTGAGCTACTTGCGCTTTAGTACGGCGCAATATAAAAGGCATAATCAACGCTTTTAACTGTTCAGCACGTTCCATGTCAGCTTCACGTTCAATTGGAGTTTGAAAATGTTGCTTAAAATGAGCTTGTGAACCAAGTAATGATGGCATAGCAAAATCGAGTAAAGATTTAAGCTCAAGTAAATTATTTTCGATTGGCGTACCACTTAAACATAACTTAAAATCAGCATTAAGTCGTTTAACTAAGCGCGATACTTGTGCTGTGTCATTCTTAATGTATTGCGCTTCATCGAGAATTATATTTTCGAAATATAATGGCGAGTAATACGCTATATCACGTTTTAACAGCGGATAAGTTGTCAGTATGCATTGCGATTGAGCAAGGTGCTGTAGTGGCTCGTTTCGATGAGAACCAAAAATAGTTGTTACTTTTAAGCCTTTAGCAAACTTAGTTATTTCATTTTCCCAATTACTCACCAAACTTGTCGGACACACGATTAAAGTAGGGCCAGCTTGCGGACGATTATACGTGCTAGTTAAAAAAGCAATCACTTGCAGTGTTTTCCCTAAACCCATATCGTCAGCTAAAATACCACCAAGCTTATGACGTTTTAAAAAGCTTAACCAATCAACGCCCTGTTGTTGGTATTCTCTAAGCTCTACCGACTCATTTAAGCCATGTAAAGATACCTTTGGTATAGCGTGGTCGGTATTATTTAGTTCTTGTAAGTAAAGCTCTAAAGAGTCGTCATGAAGCTCAACATTTATTGCGGTGTGTTTTACAAGCTCAGGCAAGTACGAAAGCGGAATATTAAATTCGTCTCTTGTTTTTACAAACTCAAAGCGTTGCTTAAATTCAGTTAGTAAATTAATAGCTGATTTATTGATAACGCCAAATTGACGACCCATTGGATAGTAATGAAATAGCTCACTTTGACGATTTAATGATTGATAAGTTAAATCTTCATTATTAAAAAGTAGCGCAGCTTTTGCACCACTAAGTAATACTTTACAATGCATTTGATGCCCTGCGGCTCGATTCGCATAAAGTGTAACTTCGCTTTGTGGATTGGCAACTGTCATTTTGCTAATCGTTACTTTCCAACCGCGCTCTTTAAAACTTGGAAATACTTCATAGGTAAGCCAATGTAAATGAATAGGGGACTGCTTAGTAAAAACAAACTCACTTTGTAAACCCCCTTTACAAAACTCAAAACCTAAATTCACTAATTCATTTTTAACGGTATTTTCAAACGCATTGTTTATTAAACTAGCAGGCGCTGCACCTGCTAAATAATTCTTGTTTTTATACTTAAATAACAATGAAAGCGTTAAGCCTTGTTCACCCGTAGTTACTTTTAAAACAGCATTACTAGCTGCTTTAGGTAGCGTTGTTTGTGAATTTGTTGGATGTGGTATAACGCCCGCACCAAAATTATCTGCTAACTGCTTATAAATTCGATCGAAGTTAGCACTATGTAAAGCGGGTATTGTTTGCAAATGTGCGATTTCATCAGCGCTTAATGGCGTACGTATACGCCCTATTTTTAAATAATCTAAATCTATGTATGTAGGTGGCGTTGTTTTAATCAGTGCCCAATTTTTGCTTTGCTCTAAATTAATACCCAACTGCGTTAAATCTTTTTCTTGTTTCCAATTAAAGTTCAGCGCTTGGGCACTTTGTGGCTTAATTGCAACACGAGAGCGTTGTAAAAATAATCGTTCTGTAGCAATAAGTTGTTGCAACGCATTAAAACCCCATAAACCTTTGAGTTCAATATTACCTACAGCATTTTGTGAACGGATCCAACTATAAAGTCTAAAATCACTTTCGAGTAAGTCATTCGGGGTTATAAAGCTATTAAGTTGCTGATCGGTAAGGTTACGACCTAATGTGTAATTTTGATCTTTATCATAATTAGCTATTTTAGGTGATAAAAATACTTTGTTATTTTCAATATCTAATACAAAGAGTAAAACTTGCGACGGTATTGTTTGCTCGGCGCTTTTGAGTGCGCTTAACTCACTAAACCAATCATTAATAAAGTAATCTTCTCCGTATTCACCAGAGTGCTCTATTTTTAGTTTTAATAAAATTGCTGCTAGGTGACGGCATTTAGTTTTTATATTACACGTACAATGTGTATCAACCGAATAACCAGTTGGTATTTTACTGATCTCTATACGCTGATTGAACGGTGTACCGTTATCACCTTGCACAGTTGAATCAACAACAGAAAAGTTAGGAGTATGCTCTAACCAACTGATTTTTCCGTTTTTGTAATACTCTTTACCTTTGGCTAGCACATTGGGCCGAAACAGCTTATTTATAAAGCGTTCTGAAAGAGGAAACTGAGTAGCCTGCTCATTTTTAATTTCTTCAAAAATAGCCAGTAAATCATTTTTTGATAAGTTAGCAGACATGTCACTCTAAGGATTAGTTTTTAAAAATAATTCTGCCAGTATATGCCTTATGTGCTCTGAGCTAAAGCTATATTAACGCAATATAAACTGGTTGGAGTTGATTGGTTAGTAAAAAATCGGTTTATAACTAAATTTAGAATGGATTTTGTTGAATAAATTGCAAAATGTTGCTGATTCAAAAAATAAAAACAACTTAAACAATAGTTAGAGCGCTTTTAGATCAGAATTTTACTAACACTTTTTAAAACATATGGTGAATAGATAAAAAAGAGGCGAATAGTTAGTAAAAAAATGATCTACGCAATAAAACAGGCTAAATAAGCACATTAACGGCGTGTACAGATCAGATTTATACTAACTAAATAATATTGCAGATCAATATTTAACTAACAAAAAAAACTGGATAGATCGCTATTTTACTAACTAATTAAAAGCACTTAATAGCTTTGTAAGTTGCTCTAAGCGCTTATCTGTCATCACTTTATTGTTTATTTTTATAGAAACATCGCCACTTTTAAGATTTCGTTGAAGTGAAACAAAATCATTTTCGAGAACAGCTTCGCGTTTTACTGTAGTTTGCGGTTCAGCTGTTAAGCATTTAGTAACAGCCATTGCACGCTTGTCGTCGCTTGTAATCGCGTTAATGTCATTGTTACTTGCTAGCTCTTCAACCAACCGATTAAAGCTCTCAGGATCACGCTCCTTTGCAATAACAAGCTTTTTAGCAACTTCTCTACCAACATGATTAGCCGTAGGATAAAGCGCAATAACCTCAGCTGGTATTTGTTCATAGGCTTTAATTGCATCTGCAATGGCAGTATGCGAAACACCTTCAAGAGCAGCTATTTCTCGGTAGGATCCTTTTTTACCTTGTTCAATTAATTCATTTTTAGTTTGTTGATAAGCTTGTCCTAACTCCCATAAACTTGGTGCTATATATTGATCAGATGAAACAGCTAAAATTTTTGCATCTTGTTCAGTAAAGTCACTTGAGCTAAGCACTAAATAATCAGCGTTACCTAGAATACAGGCCATACGACGACGTGAACCTGCAAGAACTAAACTTTTGTCACCTTGATCCCAAAGCAAAGCAGGGTGCTGATTTCGACCATCATCGCTAATTGCAGGAAGAATATCTGATACTGACTTTTCGTTAAGAAGTGCCTGTACGCGACGATTTTTGCCATATACACCAGTGGTAGATTC
Source organism: Pseudoalteromonas sp. 20-92 (assembly GCF_030847595.1). Lineage (NCBI taxonomy): Bacteria > Pseudomonadati > Pseudomonadota > Gammaproteobacteria > Alteromonadales > Pseudoalteromonadaceae > Pseudoalteromonas > Pseudoalteromonas sp. 20-92. The sequence continues at coordinate 223,429 of NZ_JANJGQ010000002.1, read as the reverse complement.
AATATCAGCATGTGCGATCACTTTACAAACAAGCGTAATTTGACGAGCAGGGTCGCTCGGTGCAGGCATTCTAATTACATCGCCAGCATTCGCTTGTTCTAATAATGCATCAAGACTACTGCTGCCTACAGCTGTTGCAAATGGATCTAAGCGGGTGTCATTTTTACGTTTTTTAGCCATTTTTATTTAACATCCTTACTTAGGCGTATTTAATTTTGATTGTGTGGATTGCCAATTAGATCGAATTAGCATTTCAAGTTCGTCAACAACATCTTTAATGTTTTCTTGTGCACGCATAAGCGATTCACGACTGGCTAAACTATCAGACGCTTTTTGATCAAAAATAGTATTAAAAGATGAAGAGCTCGCTGTAATTGCAGAACTGTGGTTAATTGGGTAACTCATTACTTGGCGGCCAAATGCACTACGAACATCTTTAACAATATCGCGTTGTGAATGGTTACCTTTTACATAATTGGTTACAAGAAACTGCATAAAGTCCCAACCTTCATGTCCAAGCGCAGCAACAGTATGATAAATCTCGCCTAACCTTTTTAGATATTTATTGTTTGCATCAAAATCGACAGCTTCAGGATGAACAGGAATAAGCATCGCTGTAGATGCCATTAATGCATTATAAAACATAAAGTTAAGAGTTGGAGCTGTATCAATAAGTAAAATATCAAACTCATCTTGAACCGGCTCGATTACTTTTTCTAATAACTTATGATAATGGCGAGTTTGCTCATAATTTGAAGTATCTTTTAATAAAGTGGCAGTTTCGTGCTCAAAATAAAAGTCATCCATACCCGATGGTAAAACGCGAATATTTGGAATATGCGTAGGTAAAAATGAGTTTGATACAAATTCAGGCCATGTTTCGCCTTCGTCTAGATCTATGCAATCGCGCATTAAATCACCAACAGTAATTGGATCATGTTCGCTAGAGGGGAAGAAGCTAGATGATGATCCTTGCGGATCTAAATCAATAATACCAATGCGATAACGTTTAATATTGGTTGTGGCAAGTGCCGCTGCAATATTAACCATACTGGTTGTTTTACCACAACCGCCTTTGAGGGAGTTTATAACAATAACTTGAAGTTTGTCGTCGCTAGTGCGGTGATCAGGCTTGATATCCATAATATCAGCCATTGCAAAAATATTTACAAGTGTGTAAGCATAATGGCCATTTGCACCGCGTTTTATGTTTAAATCATCAAAATCACCATTATCATGGCGTCTTTTTAAGGTACGATTATTACAACCTAGTAAATCGGCTGCTGCTTTTTGGGTGTATGTTCTTAACTCTTTTTCTTCGGATTTAAGATGAGCGCGATAATGTTGAATACGTCCTTCTAATGACTTTTCTGCAACTTCAGCAGTCGCTTTTAAAAGTCGATAGGTATTTAGCGCATTATTGTTGATAGACATACTTTCCTTCCTCAAAGTTAGGCAGTAAGTATAATGTCCATTCAATTTGCTGTAAACAACTATTTATGGCGACATGCATTTTAAAAAGAAGACATCTAATAATATTTTTACATCATTAATATTGCTTAGTATAAATAAAGAAGTTTAAAGGTGGTTAAATATATAAGGTAATAAAGGTTAAGGGTGTATAATTAGCATATAACTTGATGATAAATATGAATAATATTAAAAAAAGCAGATCACCTTTATACTTGGTTAAGATCAGATCTTTATTAACACTCAGATCAGCTTTTTACTAAGGACTAATTGAGATATATAGTTATGCACAGCTTACTCATTAAGTTATGAACAAAAACACCTCTTGAGATCTGATTTTTACTAAGTAAATTATAAAGTTATGCACGGGTCTACTAGATAAAAGGGGCATTGAATTAGTATAGATCTGATCTGTAGTAAGTACAGATCAGATCTATTCTAACTCGATATTGCTTTATCCACAGGAGAATTACTTAAAAGCGTAATTTGTCGTGTTTAATTTAATAAAATATCAATTACACTGGACAAAATAATAGCCGAGTTAGTAAAAAAGAGATTTATAACTCACTTGTTAGTATAATAATGATCTGAAAACACCAAAAATTGACAACAGTTGGTATAAAAGTGATCTGAATGTTTTATTTAAAGTCAGATCACTTTTATACTAACTTAAACATTTAACTTTTCTTGTTTTATGTGTTGTTATTAACTGTCGCAATAAAAATGGAAATAAGAACAATGAGCCGAAAGGTCAACATCTCGGTAGATAACTTGCCTGATACACTAAGAGGCCAAATTCACGGGGTGGAAAGTGCAATTGATAACGAGAGTTTAGCACTATTTACAGATAATAAAGATGTTCGCATTTCTATTGAAAATGCTGCTCATGGATTACGTGCTTATTCAAATACGTTTAATCACTATGATTTATGGGGACGCTTTGTTCGTTCTGGCCATAAGAAATTGCCGCTTGAAGAAGCACCGAAAAAAACAATCATTACACGTAAAATATCAGAAAAAGTGGACGGTATTTTATACGATGGCGAAATAAAAATAACACCTGCTGTTGTGAGTACTCGTAAAGATGGCGAAGATGTAGAATATTTGGTTTGGCCATCAGATAGAGAAGAAAAAGTAGAGCGAGCCTTAATTCGTTTGGCTTCAAAAGGTAAAATAGTAAAAATTAATTTTAAGTCCGGTATTCAATATGCCGTGGTTTTTTCTATGAATGAGTTAGCGCAAGAACTCAAAGCGGTAGGGCAATCAATGCCGTATCCTGCAATTAAAGAATCACTTGAAGCATTACAAGGCTCTAAACTTTCGTTTAAATATTCGGCAACAGATACAAAAAACTCTGACATTGATGATTCCTTTTACGAATCAAACATGAACTTTTTATCGTCACTACATTTTAGTGGGAAAAAAGGTCAAGGCGGCAATGTTAAATGTGTAGCTTGTTTAAATGCATTTGTTCATAACATGATTGATAACCTTGAATACAAAGGGTATTACTTTAATAGCGCACAAGAATTAAAACGGGGATTGTCGCGTTGGATGATGCTTCGTTTGTACCATCTTTGGCGATATGCTGCTCCAGGTAAAACATATCATTTTAGATTGCTTTCTATTATGGAAAAGTACGGTTCTATTTATTCAACTGACAATATTACTGAGAATAAATTAAAAGCATTACGCCGTGATATGACAACAACAATGAAAGACTTGATTGAAAAAGGTGCAATATCAGAATACAGCATTACGAACGTAAAAGATGATAAAACAGGTAATATTATTGATTACACATACGAAATGCACCCGTCTGATCAGTTTTGTGACGAAATACTGACATTAAATAAGCATAACAAACGTATTGAGATTCAAGGTGGCAAACGTATTGTTGAAAATGCGGTTTTAATAGATGAAGATAAAATTGAAGAGATAGTAGAAAAATAGTAACGAATTTATTTATTATCCAATAGCTACCTAAAAGGCCACTTAATGTGGCCTTTTTAACATAATCATTTATCTACTTGTTCTAAGTAAAGTCTGTTGACTAAAAAGTCATAATCTCGTTTGCGTGGATGGCTTAATGGTTTTTCATAGTTTTGTAATATGCCAAGTTTTACATCGGGTTCCGGATTAATTAAGATAAATGGCAATGCTGCACTAACGTGATATCTATTTTGTGCCGTGTATCTTACATTTACTTGGGGACTTACGCGAGTAGGGCGGCGTATTCGTAGTTTTTCTTTTTCACCTAAACTAGCAACTCGTGCTTGTTCTTGAGCTACAAGTAATTGCCATTTTTGCTGATCGATCATTCTTGGGTTTCGATAACCGGCCGATTTATCGAGCATCTCTAGTGCCATTTTTTTAGTAAGTGTTTTTGTTGCATGTTTGTGCATCCAGGTAAACCTAACTGAAAATGGGGATTCACTCTCACTATGAATTTTACGATATGCAGCAAGCGTTATTAAATTTGGTATAGCATTGTGAACAGCTTCAAATCGCGCATCGTTGCTATCAATAGCTAAAATACATTCTTTAAATGTAGCTTTAGCTTTATTCACTTGGGCTATACGATTATTTAAAGCGTGTTTATCTGCATTTTTAATAACAAGCAAGCCTGGGTGCCTTTTTAAAACACGACTGCTTAAGCCCGATTTTTTATAAATGTCAGAAAATGAGTGCAGGATTGCTTTTTGAGCCGGAGCGCCCGATATTTTAGAAACGATTATAGATTCTGGAACTTTACTTTCATCTATACTACTAACATCAGGTAACTGATAGTACTCTGCTTTGGAAAATTCACACTCTTTCAGTTCTTCAATTAACCTTAAAGTTAACTCGTTCATTAAATCAAACTGACTTCTAATTTGTACCTTAGTTACCATTACACACCTTAAAGAACACATCTTACTACGTCAATATTATTACATGCACTTTGCTTTGTCTAAATAATTAATAATTTTCACTCAGTGCTAACATATATCTATCAGCTAAAGTAAGTATGATGTGTTCTTTGTTTAAAGTGAAATCCCTAAACAAAGAATTAAACTTTACATATTAGATCTTTGTATTACATCAACCAGTTAATGCGCTTAGTTCTGAATTGGCTGATTAACTAAGAGTAGGGAAGATGAGTTAAACGAACTTATATCGTATTAGTAACACAGTAATGAGACTAAATATAAAAGTTTTTAACTTCAGCATCATTCTAAAGATATCTCTACCATTTGGGTTTTTAATCATGATAAACACACTATCGTGTTGGTAGAGAAAACGTAAATTGCGCACCACACCTTTACGTTTTGGCGCTTGTGAATCTAGTTCTGTTTGTGAATACTTTACTATGCAAATAAATGATTAACACCCGCTATATCATACATTAAGGCCTGCACATAGTAGTTGCTAACTATTAATTAAATTTCACTGTAAAGTTAAGGCTACATTACACATCATTTAAGTATGATGTGTTCTTTGATAAGTTACATATAATAAACCCTTATGCTCTATTTATTCTCAATGCGCTAAAATTGCAATTAGCGCTCTATAATTGCTTGTATTTAAACACTTTAGTTTATTAAAGATAAAACTAAAGTGTATGTTATATAACCACATGGATTAAATAAGATTACTATTATACTTAACTCATAACTAAATAATTGGTAAATAGTGAATTTAGTCCTTGAACATAGGGGCCTGCATACGGTAATTTCTTCTTATCAGGTAATGTAGGAATGAGGAAAGAACATGCAATCGTGGAACCCAAATAGCTGGAGAGAGCTGCCAATACTGCAGCAACCACAGTACCCAGATCAAGAAATACTTAAATCAGTAGAAGGCCAATTAAAGACGGCTCCGCCTTTAGTTTTTGCTGAAGAAACAAGAAGCTTATTTAAACAACTTGAAGATGTGTGCGAAGGCCGTGCATTTTTACTTCAAGGTGGTGACTGTGCAGAGTCGTTTAGCGATTTTAATGCAGCTAACATTCGCGATACATTCAAAACAATTTTACAGATGGCTGTTGTATTAACTTACGGCGGTAAATGCCCTGTAGTTAAAATAGCGCGTATGGCTGGTCAATACGCTAAACCTCGTTCAGCAGACTTAGAAACAATTAATGGCGTGTCTTTACCATCTTACCGTGGCGACATCATTAATAATATTGAGTTTACTGAAGAAGCACGTATACCGGATCCACAACGTTTAATGACGGCTTATCATCACAGTGCCGCTACGTTAAACTTATTACGTGCATTTGCACAAGGCGGCCTAGCCGATCTTCACCAGGTTAACCGCTGGAACATGGGCTTTGTTGCTGCAAATCCACTTAAAGAAAAATACCAACAACTTGCAGATAAAATTCAAGACGCACTAGAGTTTATGGAAGTGTGCGGAATTAACTCTACAATTGCGCCAAGCTTAAAAGAAACTGATTTATACACTTCTCACGAAGCTTTATTACTTGGTTACGAAGAGGCGCTTACTCGTCGCGACCACTTATCGGGTGATTGGTACGATTGTTCAGCTCACTTTGTTTGGATTGGTGAACGTACTCGTCAACTAGACCATGCACATATTGAATTTTTTAAAGGCATTAAAAACCCAATTGGTGTTAAAGTTGGCCCAGGTATGGACCCAAATGACCTAATTCGTTTAATTGATGCATTAAACCCAGATAACATTCCTGGTCGTTTAACGCTAATTACGCGTATGGGTGCAGACGTACTGCCAGAAAAACTCCCAGCGCTAGTAAGAAGAGTTCAACAAGAAGGCCGTAAAGTAATTTGGAGCTCAGATCCAATGCACGGCAATACTGAAAAAGCGACATCAGGTTACAAAACGCGTAACTTCGATAATATCATGCGTGAGATCAGTCAGTTCTTCGCTGTACATAAATCAGAAGGTTCATATGCAGGTGGTGTTCACCTAGAAATGACAGGCCAGCACGTAACAGAGTGTACCGGCGGTGCTTACGGTTTATCTGACGATGACCTAGCACAGCGTTACAAAACGCAGTGTGATCCACGCCTTAACGCCGACCAAGTATTAGAGTTAGGCTTTTTAGTCGCAGATTTACTAAAAGACGCACGTAAATAATATTTGTTAATACTAAAAAAACCGCTTAATTGCGGTTTTTTTATTTCAAATTTGATGAGTAAGTTAGTACTTACGTCGTTCTAAATCTGTTTCTATCAGTATTTTTGCAGAAATTTCTTCAACAGAATGATGCGTAGAATTAAAGTAAGCTATTTTGTGCCGCTTATACAACATTTCCACTTCGCGCACCTCAATACGGCACTGTTTAATAGACGCATACTTAGAGTTAGCCATACGTCGATGCCTTATAGCCGCAAGCCTCTCAGGGTCAATCGTGAGTCCAAATAACTTATGTTTATAAGGGACTAAACATTTAGGCAAACCTTCATTATCTAAATCTTCTTCTGTAATAGGGTAGTTAGCCGCTTTAATGCCGTACTGCAGTGCTAAGTATAAGCTTGTCGGTGTTTTACCACTTCTGCTAACGCCAATTAAAATGATGTCTGCTTCGGAGAAGTTTTTAATATTTCCGCCATCATCATTCATAAGAGCATAGTTAACCGCATCAATTCTAAAATCATAACTTTTTTCGTGGATAGAATGCGTACGATGCATTTTTGGAACAGGGGCTACATTGAGTTCTTTTTCTATTTTTTCGCTATACGTAGTTAAAAAATCATACGTAACTGCATCAGCCGATTTTATAATTTCACTTAAATTGTGATTCACAAAAGTAAAAAACACGAAAGGCTTTTCACCTGTTTTTGCAGCAGTTGCATTAATTAAAGCTTTAATTTCGTGCGCTTTTTCTTCAGTTTCTACAAATGGAATTGTTTTATGATTAAAATCGATAGGAAACAACGACAAAGTCGCATGCCCAAACACCTCTGAAGTAATTGCTGTTCCATCTGATATATAAAAAGCAGTTCTCATAATTAACCTTTTTATTGCGTTTAAATCCCTAAAATGGGTTTCCCACGGTTTACGTGAGGACTGTTGCCAGTGTAGAATGATGACGACCTTTATAAAAGGTTTTCTTTCTTAACTCTCACAGTTAGACCTACAATTTGTTTTTTTTGGAGAAAGATCCGTGCAAGAATACGTTCTCTGGTATCAAGAGCTTGGTATGCAAGATGTTCCTCGAGTTGGCGGTAAAAACGCGTCACTTGGCGAAATGATTTCAAACCTCGCAAACGCTGGTGTACAAGTACCGGGTGGTTTTGCAACTACCGCAGATGCTTTTAATGAGTTTCTAGATCAATCAGGACTCACCGCCAAAATTCATGACATCCTAGATACACTTGATGTTGATGATGTAAATACACTCGCTAAAGTAGGTGCCGACATCCGCCAATGGATAATCGACACACCATTCCAACCAAACCTAGATCTAGCCATTCGCGACGCATATAGCCAACTCCATGGTGATACTGCAGCAGATGTTTCATTTGCAGTACGTTCATCAGCTACCGCTGAAGATATGCCTGATGCATCATTCGCAGGCCAACAAGAAACTTTCCTTAACGTTGTCGGTATCGATTCAGTCATGGTCGCAATTAAACACGTATTTGCTTCATTATTTAATGACCGCGCAATCTCATATCGTGTTCATCAAGGTTACGATCACCGTGGTGTTGCGTTATCAGCAGGTATACAGCGCATGGTACGTTCAGATAAATCAGCATCTGGCGTAATGTTTAGTATCGATACTGAATCTGGTTTCGAAGACGTTGTATTTATTACATCAAGCTACGGCTTAGGTGAAATGGTTGTACAGGGCGCGGTTAACCCTGATGAATTTTATGTTCATAAACCAACACTCCTTAAAAATAAACCTTCAGTAGTACGTCGTAATATTGGCTCTAAAGCCATTCAAATGATTTACTCAGAAGATAAAGCACACGGTAAGCAAGTAGACATCGTTGATGTTGCCCCTGAGCTTTCAAATAAATTTTCGATTACAGATGAAGAAGTGCAAGAGCTTGCCAAGCAAGCTGTAATCATCGAAAAACATTACGGTCGTCCTATGGACATCGAATGGGCAAAAGACGGTAACGACGGCAAACTATATATAGTCCAAGCACGCCCAGAAACTGTACGCTCAAACGAAGACTCTAACGTAATGGAACGCTTTCAATTAAATGGCACAAGTAATGTACTTGTTGAAGGCCGTGCAATTGGTCATAAAATTGGTAGCGGTGTTGTTCGTGTTCTTGATTCAATCAAAGAAATGGATCAAGTACAAGTAGGCGACATTTTAGTAACCGATATGACCGACCCTGATTGGGAACCAATCATGAAACGTGCTGCAGCGATTGTTACAAATCGTGGTGGTCGTACGTGCCACGCGGCAATCATTGCACGCGAACTTGGTATTCCAGCAGTTGTTGGTTGTGGTAACGCAACAGATTTAATTAAAGCGGGTCAAGAAGTCACTGTATCATGCGCCGAAGGCGATACTGGCTTTATTTACGAAGGTATTTTAGATTTTGAAATATTAACGTCGCGCGTTGATAAAATGCCAGAACTGCCAATGAAGGTTATGATGAACGTGGGTAACCCCGATCGCGCCTTTGACTTTGCACGCTTACCGCATGCGGGTGTTGGCCTTGCGCGGGTTGAATTTATTATCAACCGTATGATTGGCGTTCATCCTAAAGCGTTATTAAATTTTGATGCTCAAACAGATGCATTAAAAGCAGAAATTACTGACATGATTGCCGGTTACGAATCACCAGTAGAGTTTTACATAACAAAACTGGTTGAAGGTATTTCTACTCTAGGGTGTGCATTTGCACCAGAGCGTGTAATTGTTCGTATGTCTGATTTTAAATCAAACGAATACGCAAACCTAGTGGGTGGCCAGCAATACGAGCCAGAAGAAGAAAACCCAATGATTGGTTTTCGTGGTGCAGCTCGTTATATCTCTGAAGACTTCCGCGATTGTTTTGCACTAGAATGTGAAGCTATAAAACGCGTAAAAAATGACATGGATATGGCTAACATAGAAATCATGATCCCATTCGTACGTACCCTTGAAGAAGGCAAACGCGTAATTGAATTACTAGAAGAACATGGCCTTAAACGCGGCGATAATGGTCTTAAAGTAATCATGATGTGTGAGCTGCCTTCGAATGCATTACTTGCAGATGAATTCTTAGAAATGTTTGATGGTTTTTCTATTGGCTCTAACGATTTAACACAGTTAACGCTTGGTCTTGATCGTGATTCTGGTTTAATCGCACATTTATTTGATGAGCGTGACCCTGCAATTAAAAAGCTACTTTCTATGGCAATTAAAACAGCTAAAGCAAAAGGAAAGTACGTAGGTATTTGTGGTCAAGGTCCTTCAGATCACGAAGACTTTGCAGCATGGTTAGTAGAGCAGGGTATTGACTCTGTTTCACTAAATCCAGATACAGTAATAGAAACATGGTTATACCTAGCTAAAAAATTAGCAAAGTAATAAATATGTAAGCTATAAATAGGTAAGCTATAAAAATGCCAGCAATAAATTGCTGGCATTTTTTATACTCAATTAAAAGTAAATTAACGGGCTAATTTTTTATCTAAATAAGCACATGATTTAGTTAACGCCTTTTGACAAAGTGATAAGTAATGTCGCGCTTTAGGGTAGTAAAACGAAAAACACAATAAACCCGCCATAAAAAATATAAGCGATGGGCCAGGGACGATCGCAAAAAATAATCCTAGCAAAATAAATAACACGCCACTGATCTGTAATAGTAATTTTTTCATATAACACACCTCATTACTTGTTAACTTGAGTATAATTTAAGCTGCATTAAAATCGACTAAAAGAGTGTTACAAACTGTAAAATCTTCAATTTCTATTCGCCATCACCATGATATAATTAGTCAAATGCCCTAAAATATCGCCGTCATGATAGCAACAATTACACAGCAAGATGCCGCGACAGAACTTGTCGCTAACTACCTAAATACCATTACAAGCCAAGGTTTTACCGGAGATACCGACGCAAGTTATGCAACGCGTATTACTGCTTCAACCGATAACAGTGTGTATCAGGAAATACCGCAAGGTGTTATTTTTCCAAAAAGTGAAAAAGATATTCAGCTCGCATTGCAAACAGCATCTCGCGACCCGTTTTTATCATTAACTTTTGGGCCTCGTGGCGGTGGAACAGGCACTAACGGACAATCGTTAACACCTGGTATTGTTGTAGATTTGTCTCGCTATATGCGCGAAATCCTCGAAATAAATGTAGAAGAAGGCTGGGTACGCGTTCAAACCGGCGTAATAAAAGATCAACTTAATGACTTTTTAAAACCTTATGGTTTTTTCTTCTCACCCGATTTATCTACTAGTAACAGGGCAACTATTGGTGGAATGATAAGTACTGACGCCTCTGGGCAAGGTTCGTTAGTTTACGGAAAAACAAGCGATCATGTTTTAGGGCTTACAACTTATTTAGTCGATGGCACACCTATGTGTACCTCCCCAATAGACATCGACAAAGCAAAAATTATAGCCGAGCAAGACTCTCTAATTGGTCGTTTATATAAAACAGTTTTAGATATTTCAGTTAATGAACGCGCAGCTATTTTAGCTAAGTTTCCACGGTTAAATAGGTTTTTAACCGGCTACGACCTAGAGCATGTACTAAGTGATGACTTACTTACTTTTGACATGAGCCGACTAATAACAGGTTCAGAAGGCTCATTAGGTATAGTAACTGAAGCTAAATTAAACCTAACACCGATTGCTGAATTTAAAACCCTTATAAATATCAAGTACGATAGTTTTGACTCAGCACTTCGTCATTCACCGTTTTTAGTTGATGCACGCGCAACATCGGTAGAAACCGTAGATAGCAAAGTTTTAAACTTAGCGCGTGAAGACATCATTTGGAATTTAGTATCGGACTTAATAACCGACGTACCAAATAAAGATATGCAAGGCCTTAACATGGTCGAGTTTAATGCAGTATCAAACGATGATATAAAAGACAAAGTAGACACGCTTTGTAAGCTTCTAGATGAATGCGTAATAAATCAAACTAATGGCGTTATTGGTTATCAGTTAACCAGTGATAAAAGCGATATACTAAAAATTTACGCAATGCGTAAAAAGTCAGTGGGTTTATTAGGTAATGTAAAAGGCAGCCAAAAACCGCTCGCCTTTGCAGAAGACACTGCAGTACCGCCTGAAAATTTAGCAGATTATATTGTCGAATTTAGAGCATTACTCGACAGTCATAATTTACAGTATGGTATGTTTGGCCATGTTGATGCGGGGGTTTTACATGTACGCCCAGCACTTGATATGTGCGACCCAGAACAAGAAAAACTACTTAGAACTATTTCAGATCAGGTCGTAAAACTAACCGCTAAGTACGGCGGTTTAATGTGGGGCGAGCACGGTAAAGGTTACCGAAGTGAATACAGCCCTGAATTTTTTGGTGAGCATTTATATACACAACTTCGTAAAATAAAAACAGCTTTCGATCCTAACAACCGTATTAACCCCGGCAAAATATGTACTCCTATCGATAGTGAAGACTCACTAGTTAGTGTAGATGGACAAAAGAGATCGCACTTCGATAAGCAAATATCAATAGAAGTTAAAACCAGTTTTAACAATGCAATGACCTGTAATGGTAATGGCATATGCTTTAATTACGATGAAAATTCACCTATGTGTCCATCGTATAAAGTAACTGGCGATCGCCGTAATTCACCAAAAGGACGCGCAAGTTTAATGCGCGAGTGGCTTCGATTACAAGAGTCAAAAAATGTAGATTTGCTCGAAGTAGAAAAGCAACTTAACAAAGGTGAAGTAATCACCTGGTGGGAACGTTTCGTTCATAGCCGCGAAAAACGAAAAGGTATTTACGACTTTTCTCACGAAGTAAAAGCGTCAATGGATGAATGTTTAGCGTGTAAGGCATGTACAACAGCATGTCCAATTAAAGTAGATGTACCCACTTTTCGTTCGCGCTTTTTAAATTATTATCATAGTTATTATGCACGCCCGCTAAAAGATTACCTTGTTGGTAACATAGAAAACAGCGCGCCATTAATGGCAAAGTTCGCTAAAGTCATAAATCCAATTGTTAAAACATCATTAGTAAGCAATGTTATAAAAAAAACAGTTGGCTATGTTGATACACCACAGTTAAGTATTCCTGCACTTTCAAAGCGTATTACTAAAACACAAAAATTTGATTTTGATTTATTAAATAAATTAAATGCAGAGCAACAAAGTGACTATGTATTAATAGTACAAGACCCATTTACGAGCTTTTACGAAGCAGAACTAGTAGAAAGTTTTATTACTTTAATAACCCAACTTGGCAAAAAACCAATGCTATTACCTTTTAAACCAAATGGTAAACCGCAACACGTAAAAGGTTTTTTGCATGAATTTAAAGTTACAGCTAAAAATGCAGCCGAGTTTTTAAATAAATTAAATGATATCAATGCACCGTTAGTCGGTTTAGATGCCTCACTCGTTATGTGTTACCGCGATGAATATAATACAATTTTAGAAAATAACCGTGGTGAATTTAACGTGCAACTTGCCCATGAATGGCTCGAAACACAATCGTTTAAATTACTAAGCGCACAGCAAAATACAGATACCGAATTTACATTACTGAGTCACTGTACTGAAACAACTGCATTGCCAAAAGCGGCAAATGTTTGGCAAACAATTTTCAATGATATTGGTTTAACATTAAAAACAACAAATACAGGTTGTTGTGGAATGGCGGGAACTTATGGCCACGAAGCACAAAATCAAGATAACTCACGTGCGCTTTATGAAATGAGTTGGAAACCAATTGTAGATAAAAATAAACCAGAGCAACTTTTATCTACGGGCTTTTCTTGTCGTAGCCAAGTTAAACGTTTTGAGAAATTTAAACCAAAACACCCAATTGAATTACTCGCACAGGTACTTAGCTAATAAAAGTTAAAAAAAAGGCGTAACTTAAAAATAAGTTACGCCTTTTTTTATTAATACCCATTCGCTTAATTAAATGATCGTTTTTGAGGCTGGAAAAACGCCTTGATACCTCGGCAAAAAATTCACTAATTTTTATAAAAGCTATTTAGATTTTTTAGCGAAACTGTCTGCAATTGGCTTTGTACTTATACCGTGAATAAATACACTAAACAAAATAGTCGTCATTGCTATTGTCGCTATTTGATATTTGTTTTCTATTTGCGTATCAATCACCATCAATGTAAAAACAATTGATGCTAATCCTCTTGGTCCAAACCACGCAAATGTATAACGCTCTTTAATATTCAATGCCGTAAACTGCAATGACAACATAACAGGAATTATTCTAATCAATGTTGTACTTAACAAAGCGTAAATTATAATTTCAGTATTTAATTTCGGAATAACTAAGTAAGCACAAACAAACCCGAACAAGCACCAAATCATTAGCGATGTAAAATCTGCAATGTGCTCTGAGTCTTCAATTAATTCTGTTCTTACTTCTTCAGTCGAAAATTTATCAAATAATAAACCGGCAATAAACACCGCAATAAATCCACTGCCATGAAAATACTGAGTGACAGAAAAAACAGCCATAGCAAAACCGAGTAATAAAAATGGACTGGTATTTTGTGCAAAGTAATGACGTTTCATTGCAAAGTTTAAACTCGGTATAAAAACAGCGATACTTGTAATAGCTATTAATAAAGCCAAGCCAAGCTCTCGGCCAAACACACTTAATGTTTGTTTTGCGGTAATAGCTGAATCAGGATTTTTAGCGAGTAATATAAATATTAAAAATATGGGCACACATAATCCATCGTTCAAACCACTTTCAGTATTTATCCCTTCACGTATTTTTTCAGGCACTTGTGTACTTGCTAGTAACCCTTTACTTAATGCCGCATCGGTAGGTGTTAAAATAATAGCGAGCAACGCTGCTTGAATAAGTGAAAGCTCAGCAAAGAAAAATAAAGCAACAGCAATACCAAGTAACAAAGTTAAGGGTAGGGCAACAAACAACAGTAAACTAGGATACTGAAAACTATGCCTTAATACACTTAGCTTTGATTTAGCTGCATCGGAAAATAAAAATATACTTAGCGTAAGCTCTATAAATGGTAATAAAAGATCAACGCCTTCTTTTATTTTATCCCCTTCGTTGGGTAGCATTGAAGCTAAACATATTCCGCCAACAACAAAAAACATTGGGCCTGTTACTTCTGTTTTTTCTAACTGGCGAAGTGCTAAAGAATAAATTAAAAATAATCCGCCTATAAATGCTATTACTAAATACTCCATTAAATTTTCCTTTTAAGTCCTGACTTTGCTCGCTCTTTAATATTTGTTTGAATATAAATTTGATCGGTAGTCGCAATTTTAGAATGACCTAAATCTTCTGATAAATGTTTGAGCGGTCTGGTTTGCGCATCATGAGTTGCACCAGTATGACGAAGCCAATGCGCAGTTGCAGCGCCAAGTTGTTCAGCATCATCTTTAAAACCATCATCGAGTAATGATTGCTGTGCATAATCAAAACTTTGTTGAACTAAACGCCTAATTTGCCTTACGGTCATACCACCTTGCCCGCGAATTTTATGAACCAAAGGATCTGACTCATCAACACGGGGAAGGGCAGGTAAACCTCTGTATAGTCTATAACGTTTTAAATATTCAACAAAATCATCGCTTAAGGTTACATCTCGTAATTTATTACCTTTTCCCATTATACGTAAAAACCAAAAACCATCATTATCTTGCCAAAAATGAGACATCACCGGCGACCATTGTGGGCGCTCAGATAATTCTGAAATTCGTAAATAAAGACCTTTTAAGCAGGCAAGCGTAAATAAGTTTCGCTCTAAATCAGGGTTATGTTCGCATAAATCACGCGTTACACCAAAAACGTATTCCCATTGAATATCGCTTAATGTGTCTGGAATTTGAATTTGTGATTGAACAACTAAGTACGGACTATTTTTTTTAACAACAGGGACAAAGTTAGCAAATGTTTTTTCTTCTAGTAGGGCAAACTTATAAAATACATTTAAGGCAGTAAACATAGACGATAAAGTTTGTTGGCTGGCAGTTGATTCTTTTAGCATAAAAGGGCGCCAGTTTTGATTTAATCTACGAATTCCTTGCTCATCTTTATAACGCCATTGCACTGAAGTTGCAGCCCATGCTTTATCGGGTTCAACCATAAAATCAACATAAGCTTCAATATCTTCACGTTTTAAATCGAATACTGATTTTTCTGCTATTAACCACGACCATAAATAAAAGCGTTCAAGCTCATTTCGAAAACGACTATAAGTGGCTTCTGACTTACGGCCATAAACATATAAAAACTGATACAAGAATGTCAGATCGGCTTTTGATTCAGTTACAGTCAAGCCAATTTCCTGTATAAAGGATGCAAGTTCTGGGTATTCTGAATTTAGAGTAGCGTCATCTAGATGGGCAATTTGATATCTTAATTGTTTTAACGTATCAACCAAAGCAACAAGCATAATTTATAAATATTCAATTAAATAATAGACTTACAGAATAACGTTAAAGTCCGATACTGTCTAGTATTGGACATAGTAAAGTTCTAATTATTTTAATACCGTGATTTTCCTATGGTTGTTGGTTGCTATATCTTATTAAGGAAAACATTATGAAAAAACTAATTATACTAAGCGTACTTGCTTTAACAGTTGCGTTAACTGGTTGTGCTACTACAGGTAGTGCACCACCAAGCGAAAAACGTTCACTTGTACAAAGTATGAAAACAAATACATTAGATAAATTATACGCTGAAAAACCTGACGTTAAAAAACAAATTGCTAATTCGGCTGGTTACGCTGTTTTTGATAACGCGAACGTAAATGTTGTTTTAGCCAGTTTTGGTGGCGGTTACGGCTTAGTTAAAAATAACCTTACAGGTAAATCGACTTACATGAATATGGGCGAAGCCGGTTTAGGGCTTGGCTTAGGTGTAAAAGATTTTAACGTTGTAATGGTTTTTCATAACCAAGCTGCACTAAATAGATTTATTGAACATGGTTGGGCTTTTGGCGGAAACGCTGATGCAGCAGCTAAATATGAAGATAAAGGCGGTGCATTGGTTGCCGAAGCGATTGCAGATCAAGTAACTGTATATTCTGTAACCGAAAATGGCCTTGCACTACAAGCTGTATTAAAAGGAACTAAGTTTTGGGTTGATTCAGAGCTTAATTAACCACCAAATTACTCTCCTAAAAGCGAGCTGGTTTGTATAATCACGCTCGCTTTATTAAAACCTAATCAATTTAACATAACGTAATTTATGGGCTGTAATGATTTTGATACTACATCTAAACCCTATACAGTATATTTTATTTAGTTTAATATCGGTCTTTAATCTGTATTATACAATTATATCAGTAACGAAATTAATAATAGAAAGGAAGCAAAATGTTTATAAAAACTGATACTGATCAATTATTAGTATTTAGGACATGTGAAAAAGAAGTATATGATTTTGTAATGAATACAGGGTCTTTATGGCTTAGGACTTCTCATTATTATCAAAATATTGAAGATGATATAGCTCGTGAAGATAAATTAGAGGGTTTGAGTACATCTAAAATTAGCTTACCTCTTACTTTTGAATCAAGTCGTTCTAATATTACTTCAATTGAAGGTGAAGGTTTTATCGGTGAAACTCCTGAAAAAGCCTATATTATATCCTTTCATGGTATTTCAATTGAGCAAAAAACAAAAAGAGGTTTTGGGCCTAAAACATTTGGTATTTATAATATTGAAAAATTTATAAATAACATTCTAAATGAAGCAAAAAAGCAGCTTGATATAAAAAGTTATATTTTCGGGAAAGTAATTTATCAGTATTCCCCTGTATTTATATCCTCAAGTAATTTAGGTGGTTCTTATAAATTAAATGAAAAAGAGCACTTATCAATTTTTGATCAGAACCTCCTTAGAAAACGTCCTGTTGAACCATTTATCCTTCAAGATGAATTTAGATTTGTTCTATTTGTTGATGAATATATAGATAACAATATTGATTCAATTTTAAAAATTAATATATCAAATAAAAATTTTTATGACTACAGTGAAAATCATTTCTATATCCAGTAATTTTTTATTCGAAAATTATAATAATTTTAAACTATTTAACTTTTTATCAAACGCCTCAGCCAATTTCTCAGTTTCACTAAAAACAGTATTCCAGTATTTTATACGTGTATCTGCATCGAGATCGGTAAAGTCGTTTCTGTCTGGGATTTTTCCGTAAGGTAAGCTTGCTATAAATTCTTTTGATGGAGTGATCATCACCACATTATCGTAATTAAGTGGTGATACTTTACGTTTTAAATTTTTATCGAACCACCCTGCTTTTGGCTCTGAATTAAAATGCGGATATAAAATAAGTCCTGGGTTATTAATTTTTAAATCAAAGTGGTAATCAATTATTCCGCCATCGCGATATATTCCTTGCGGCGAGCCTGCAATATTTTTTATGCCTTGCATAACAAGTGGTATTGAACCCGATGCAAGTAACGCGTCTTTTAAATTATTTTGAGTAAGCGCTATATTTTGCGTTTTAAAATTGTAGCTGTCGGTAATTGATAAGCCACTTGTTGCTGGGCCAAATATAAAACGCTCATACTGTGAGCCTAATAATTTTCGGTTAACGCGGTTAAGCATGTAACTTTTTGACAAGCCCATAAGTTGTATAAGTTTATTTTCGCTGGCAATAAAGCCATTCGATTTTGCTACTATAAAGTGCGCTTTAAATATTGGGTTATTTATAATTTCGGTTACGCCGTTATCGCCAAAAACATCTTCAAGTAATGCGCGCGCTTTTATTGTTATTTCATTTGGTGTTGGTTTATTACTTGAATATCGGGTTTGCGAATACGATTTTGCTAATCGCTCAATGGCAGCAACGGGATCGCTTTGTGCAAAACATGCAGAGCGAAAAGCGCCGGCAGATGAGCCAATTAAATTAAGTGGTTGGGTGCGGTTTTTAAAAAATTCACCAAAAATATATTTATCTAAGCCAAATAATGTAAACCATTTAGGACCGCCACTTGCACCTAAAAAAGAGGTGAAAAGTTCAGGTTTAAAGCCCTGTTCGTTAATAATTTTAGCCGCTGTTTTCCCTGCGTGAATCTCGATCATCTAAAAAATTATGCCTTTTACTTTGGTTGCTTCAGTTATTTTTACAATACTGAAAGTGAATATTTATGCAAAGTAAAAAGCGGATTTATGTTGCCATAAAACCGCTTTTTATAGTTAAGTGTGCTTAAAATACGTGAGTTAATCCCAAATGCCGTCTTCGCATTTGCCCTGTACTTTTACATCTTTTACTTTAAATTCGGGCTCTAAACCTTTGTCTCTTTGTGCGTGGTAATCGCTCGTGACAGACAAAATAGTCGGCGTTAACAGTATAATAGCGATAACGTTAACCACTGTCATTAACCCTAAAGCAATATCGGCTAAATCCCAGACTTCTTTTAAGGTGGCCGACGCGCCCCACAACATCATTGATAAATACAGCAAAGTGTAAATGCCGCGCCCTACTTTGTTGTCGAGCTTAAATAAGTGCAAGTTACTCTCTGCATAGGCGTAGTTTGCCACTACCGATGTAAAAGCAAATAAGGTTATAGCGGCTGCTACAAAGTAAACACCACCTTGTGCTAAGTGAGCGGTCATCGCGCTTTGTGTTAAACGAATGCCTTCCATTTCACCGCTTATGTCTATATCGGCTAATAAAATGATCACTGCGGTACAGCTACACAGTACGATTGTATCGAAAAATACGCCTAGCATTTGTATGTAACCTTGCGTTATAGGGTGATTAGGAATTGGGCTGGCACTTGCTGAAGCATGCGGCACACTACCTGCACCGGCCTCATTAGAATATAAACCACGTTGAATACCGTTTTTAATGGCAGCGCCCATTGCACCCGCTCCGGCTTCTTGTAAACCAAATGCTGATAAAAATATATCTTTAAGCATGGCGGGTACTTGCGTGAAATTTATAATCGTAATAATAACGGCGGCAAGTACAAACACAATGCCCATTATTGGCACAACACGCTCTGCAAATCGGGCAATTGCTTTAAAGCCACCGAGTATAATTGAGCCTGCTAGTACTGTAATAACTAGGCCTGAATAAAATGTAGGAACTTCAAACGCGTAATTAAGTGCGTCGGTAATTGTGTTCGTTTGCATTGCGCTAAACGTAAAGCCGTAACCTAAAAATAAACACGCGGCAAACACAATGGCAAACGCCCGGCTACCCAAACCTTGTTGAATATAATATGCAGGGCCGCCTCTAAACTCGCCGCCACTATCACGCACTTTATATACTTGCCCAAGTACACTTTCGGCAAAGCCTGTAGCCATACCCAATATGGCTATAACCCACATCCAAAATATAGCGCCGCTGCCACCAAGTGAAATTGCAACCGCCACACCGGCTAAATTACCGGTACCGACCCGCGCACAAAGCCCTGTACACAACGCTTGAAATGATGAAATGTCGTCTTTTTTACATTTGCTACTGCCTTTTAAAAGGCTAAACATATGTTTAAATTTAAGTATTTGAATTGCTTTTAGTCGTACTGAAAACCATACCCCCGTAAACAAGAGTATATAAATAAGTACTTGCCCTTCTCCCCATAAAAGGTTGTTTACGCTTTTGACGACGGTATCGAACATTGCTAATTCCTTCTTATATTTTTTATATTAATACCCTGTTTTGGGTATAACGGCATTTGCTTGCGACATCGACTAAAAATTTAATGCAAATAAGGCAGCTAAGCTGCCTTAAAACTATACATTATTTATTTTGCAAATGAACTCCTGCAATCATGCACCTAACTGAGCCACCAGCCGACTCAATAGTAGGTATTGGTAATGGCACAAGCTTAGCCGTTTTTTGTATAACTATTATTTGTTCAGGTGTAAGTGCATTAAACGCAGTTTGCGATAACGCTAAAATACGACCATTTTTACCCTGTAGCTCAATAGCATTGCCACAAAAGTTATTAATTTGCTCAAGCGTTAAATCGATAACTTGATGATGGCTTTTTAAAAAATGTTTAGCTAACTGTGCACGTTGATTAATTGGCACCATATTTAAACTGATCATTACAAATTTTGTAGCAATACACATTAAAACATTAGTGTGATAAACCGCAGTTCCTTGTTCGTCATATGCGTTAAACACTATGGGTGATAGTTTTAATTGCTCACATATTGTATTAACCACCGACTTGGTAGTTCTTTTTGATTCTACCGCGTAAGCGAGTTTATTTTGATGATCGATAACCAGTGAACCAGTGCCTTCAAGAAATGAATTTTCTTTCGATAAAAATGAATAATCAGTCACTGAAGACACTTTATAGTGATCCGTTAAAAAATCAATAATATCTTTTCGATATTCTAACCTTCTGTTTTCTACAAACATTGGATAGATTATTAATTGGCCACTCTGATGAGTTGAAAACCAATTGTTAGGAAAAACTGAATCGGGAGTGTGTGTTTGCTCATCTTCAAAAAGGTGAACTGTTACCCCTTCATTTTTTAATATTTGTACGGCATTAGTCACCTCTTTAAATGCTTGTTCACTTTGGTTTTGTGCTAAGCATTCACTTTGAAATGCGTTATCGAGCATTGTGTGTGGGTTAGATGTAAAGTGATGCGGTCTTACCATCACTACAGCTCTGGGGGCTTGGTTTACTTCGCTCATGCCACGTGCTCTTTTACTAATGGTTGATCACTAAGCACTGAAAATAAATTACGAGGGTCCGCTTGTTGTGTAATTAAATCAAGCAAAGCAAACTCGCCCGTTTTAATTAACTCATCGCGTATAAATACCAGTGCTGTAAAGTCTTCGCTCGCAAAGCCAACGCCGTCAAAAATGGTTAATTCATCTTGGCTAGTACGACCAAGCGACTGCTTATTAATAACTTTATGAAACTCAGTTACTGTAAAGCCTGGACTCATTTGTTGAATTTCGCCCTCTATTCGAGTTTGCGGCTCGTACTCAACAAATACATTAGCACGCTCAAGCAATCTAGCATCTAACTCTGTTTTACCTGGGCAATCACCACCTATGGCATTAATGTGCACACCTTGTGGGATCATGTCGTTTGTTAAAATAGTAGCGTTAGTTTTATCAGCAGTACAGGTAGTGATAATATCAGCCCCTTTTACTGCCTCTTGTACACTATTACAAATAGCCACGTTTAATCCGCATGCACTTAAATTAGCAAATGCTTTTTTAGAGGCGCTTTTATCTATATCGTATAAACGAATATGCGTAATACCTAGTACCGCTTTAAAAGCGAGTGCCTGAAACTCTGATTGAGCGCCATTGCCTATTAAAGTAAGGGTTGTTGAGTTTTTAGGTGCTAAATATTTAGCTACCATTGCAGAAGTTGCGGCTGTACGTAGTGCTGTTAGTAAACACATTTCGCTTATCATAACCGGATAGCCACTATCTACATCGGCTAAAATACCAAATGCAGCGACTGTTTGAAGTTCTCTAAAGGTGTTTTTTGGGTGACCATTTACATATTTACAGCTGAACATTTGGCCATCACTCACTGGCATTAGCTCTATTACACCCTCTGGTGAGTGTGCTGCATAGCGAGGTGACTTATCAAACTCCGTCCAACGGGCAAAGTCGGTTTCTAATTTATGTGTTAGATCTAGCAAAACGTTTTCGACCCCTAAGCTATTTATATGCTTAGCCATTGCCTGAACGCTAATAAATGGAACGCCTTGTTTTGGCTGTGCTATAAAATGACTCATGTTGAAACCCCTTGAATAAATGTATTAGTTAATTTAAAACAAGTTTAGCGAGGCTTCGTGCTATTTAATATGGTAATTAATTACACAAATAGTACTAATTTTTATCATTTTGCTATGCAGTTATGTGCAATTTATGTATTTTAGTCAGTAACTTCTTTAAAGGTTTGATTTATGACTCCCTATATTTATGACTCTCTTGATAATGCTTTAATAGCAGAATTACGAAAAGACGGCCGCGCTTCTATTTCAGCTTTAGCCGGATCTTTAAATGTATCACGCGGGACAGTGCAAAATAGATTAGATAGATTAGTTAACTCAGGCGCTATATTAGGGTTTACTGTACGCGTTCACGAACACATAGAAACAGAAGCCGTGCGCGCAATTATGATGATAGAAGTCGTTGGTAAATCTACCTCACAAGTAATTAAAACAATGCGCGGAATACCCGAGCTTATAAAATTACACACCACTAATGGTGCATGGGATTTAGTTGCAGAACTACAAGCTGCAAATTTAAGTGAGTTTGATGGAGTGCTAAGGCAAGTACGTGAAATTGACGGTATTTTAAATAGTGAAACAAGCATATTGCTTTCATCAACTTAAGTTATTTTTAATATTTCAATTGAAAAATTTTTGAATGAATAATACTGCAACTTCAAGTTCCAGTATTATTCATGATTTGGGTATCCGATTGGCTTAATTGTAACGATACTCGCTTTGTGAGTAGTTATGCGTATTGCTGATCTCAAATTGGCTTTGCTTCGCTAAATAAGACCGACCTGCAGCCAAGCCTAATTTATGATCAAAACGTAAATCGTTATTTGAACTACCTAATAATTTGCTATGCAGTTTTTCGTCTGCAAAAATTTGTATTATTTCCACATCACTTGGTGGATTTGCAATAAACTCAAGCTCATCTAAATACGCTTTTTCGTGCTGTATTAAGTAGTCCAATGTTTTTGGACAATAACCTGATGCTATAGCAAATGTTCTTAGCTTTTGTACCCATGCAGATTGCGCTTGAAAATTAGCGTCAACCGTTCTTATTACCACAATTTTACGAGCGCCTCGGTTGTAAGCTTCACGCACGGGTAGTGGAGCGGCTAAACCGCCGTCTAGATAAAAGTCGCTCTGTGCTTGCTCTTCAACAAGATGTGTTTCATTCGCTGCTTTTGCGTTTAACCAAGGTGTTAACTTTACACCTTGTTTGTATAAAAACGGCAGTGCGCTAGAAGCCTTTAACAAATCACGCCATTGACCACTATCACCAGTTGGCGATAAGTAATAAGCTTTTCTGTCTCGTGCATTTGTAGCTGTTATAAGTAACTCGCGCTCACCTAAACTAGTTTTCGCTGTTTTGAAATCTATAGCTCTGTTTACTTCAGTGGTTTTGTCAAAGTACCAATCTAAATCAACTATATGCTTACCCACTAATCCGCGACCAAGCTGAAAAAAACGCTTATTACGCGAAAGCCCTCTAATCAGGCGTTTAGCGTAGCCTTTTTGACGCGCTAAGTAGCTAGTTAAGTTTTGCGAACCCGCTGAAGTACCAATGAATAAATCAAAAGGGTCATAGCTTTGCTCTAACCACGCATCAAGCACGCCCGCTGTGAAGATCCCTCGCTGCCCGCCACCTTCAGCAACCAGTGCAACTTTTGGTTGCGCTGTTTTGTTAACTGAATTAGCTGTTGCGCTATTTAGAGACTTCACGGTGAACCTACCTTTATTTAATGATGTTTGGTTTAATACATACATTATAAAAAATAAAAGTGATATCTTAAAACGGATTGTTTAAATCAGTTCGATTGATAAAACAGAACGCTATATAGTTACTAAATCCACTTACTATAAGCTAGTTATTTAAAAAAAGACTGGTTTTAAACTTTGCAGACATCACATAAATTAATTCAATGTATAAATGAATGTTCTTTAATTGATGCCTGCAACATTAACAGAGGCAAGGTGTACGCTTGCTTAACTACACTATCTAAACTAATAGTTTTTGAGCTAATGTTTTATTTCCATTAAAATTTCGAGTGCACGGTGGCGTTTTTCACTATCGAATACATCATTGGTAAATATAAACTCATCTACTTCTAGCTGTTTCGCTATCATCTCTAACTTGTGTTTAATACTTACATGTCCTCCTACTACGCTTAGGCTTAAAAAGTTCTCTACATGAGCGCGTTCTTGTTCGCTCCATAACCCGTCCATGCTTTCAACAGGTGGTTTTAGCCACAGCTCATTACCGCGTATAAGTTCGAGTACACGTTGCTTAGAAGTAGTCGACAAGTATTGCGCTTCATCGTCGGTATCTGCAGCCACTAAAGGCAGTGCAAGCATTACGTATGGCTTATCAAGTACGCTTGATGCTTTAAATTCGCGCTTATACAGCGCTATTGCATCGTGCACGAAGCGCGGTGCAAAATGTCCTGCAAATACATACGGTAACCCTTTTTGCGCCGCTAGTTGCGCGCTAAATAAACTCGAGCCTAATAACCAAATAGGCACGTTTGTGTCCTCCCCCGGTATAGCACGTACAAGGTGTGTACCATTGTAAGAACCTAACAATGTTTGCAGTTCAGTTACTTCACCTGGGAAGTTTTCTGCACGGCTCATATCGTTGTTTAATGCACGACTCGTTACAGGGTCGCTACCAGGTGCGCGCCCGAGTCCTAAATCTATTCGCCCTGGATATAAACTCTCTAATGTACCAAATTGTTCAGCAACAACTAATGGGGAGTGGTTTGGCAGCATAATACCGCCCGATCCAACGCGTATCTTTTTGGTATTACCTGCAATGTGACCAACCAAAATTGAAGTGGCCGCACAAATTATACCAGGCATATTATGATGCTCAGCAAGCCAAAAACGGTTAAAGCCAAGCTCATCAGCACGTTGAGCGTATTTAGTACTTTTATGAAGAGTGTTAGTAACGCTGTCCCCTTTGATCATGGGGGCAAGTTCTAATAACGAAAAAGGAATGGAATTTAACAAAATAGCAGCTCCTAAAAATGCATGCTAATAATGGATTACATCATTAGCATAAAACACTTAAATGGGTCTGCTATTAGGTCAATTCAAGTTACGCAGTGGTATTAGAGCAAAATAGGTATATGTTATTTTGCTCTAAGGTATTCAGGCAAGCTGTGCATCACGTTGGCGCAGCTTTTTATAGCCTTCTGAATCCACGCCTTTTTTCCAATACCCTGAGGAAAAAATATTACCGCGTGGTATATTAAATTGCTCTGTTAGCAGTGCTTTTGCTTTACGAACAAGCCCAGCTTCCAATGCCATAAATACAATGGGAGGCTCTGCTGTAATGTGCAAATTTTGAAGCGCGCTAAGTAGCGCCTCGTCAGCGTTGTCGGTAACAAGCCAATTAACATCGCGGCTTGTTTCTAAATCAATAATATCTTTTTCGGTGGGTACATGTACAAAGGCATCAATTTTTGAAATTAAAGGTAATTGCTGCACATACCCTTTTATTGCATTTACCGATGT
Organism: Pseudoalteromonas sp. 20-92; assembly: GCF_030847595.1. Lineage (NCBI taxonomy): Bacteria > Pseudomonadati > Pseudomonadota > Gammaproteobacteria > Alteromonadales > Pseudoalteromonadaceae > Pseudoalteromonas > Pseudoalteromonas sp. 20-92. Next base: position 197,604 of record NZ_JANJGQ010000002.1, on the reverse strand, counting down.
TAAATCGCCGAGCAATACATAATGCGAATGCGCATAATTATCTAGCTTTTTAGGGCCAGGACCTGCAATACCTAACTCGTCGCCTACTTTTGCAATTTTAGCCCAGTCAGTTGCCGGACCTTGGTGCATATTTATCACAAAATCAAGTGTTAGCGAGCCTGTTTGTGCATCTACATGCCTTATTGTGTATGATCGCATACAGGCTGTTTTTAAGTTAAAATCTACTTCACCATCTTTTGGAAATAGTACTTTTACATAGTTACCAATGTACTGTGAGGTTAAGTCGTTAAAATCTTCAGAGCCTACAACAATGCGCTGTAAATGCGGTGTGATTTGCTCTGTACTTAATACGTTGGCTTTGCGAACTTGTTTACTCATGTATTACCTCGTTTTACAAAACTTAGACTTTAATACCAACCTGCTATAAAAAGCAGGCATTGCACAACGCCCCATTGGTTGATAAAATCAACTATAACAAGTTAATTGACTTTGTCAACTATATTGAGAGTTCTATGAATACACCTTTATCAAATACGCTGTTTGAATTAATGCAAAATTACCGTGTAACAATTCGTGAAGCAATTAACGCAGGCGAACTTGGTATTAATGCTATGCACGTACGCTGCATACATATTATCGCGAACGTAAATAACTGTACGGCTAACGATATTGTTACTAAAACGCAGCGCGATAAAGCGCAAATAGCACGTTTAATTAAAGATCTTATTAGCTTAAATTTAATTAATAAACAGGCGAGTGAGCACGATAAACGCTGCTTTATTTTATCGCTCACAGAGCAAGGTAAAGTTCTTTTTGATAAGTTATTAGCCTCAGAGCAAAAAATAAATAATCAAATGTGTAAAAACTTAAACCCTCAACAAATCAAAGACTTTTTAGATACCGCACAAAAAATGATCAAAAACATGGATTGATCAGCCATACATTCTTGGCATAACTTACACAAAATGCATATACTGTACACTTATACAGTATATGCATTTTAGGTTGTGTTATGTTTGTCATTCCCATTTATATAGAAGCAGGCGTGTGTGGTTTTGAATCACCCGCAGCGCAGTACACCGAGCTAGGTGTAACCCTTGATGAGCTTTTAATAAAGCATCCAGATGCTACGTTTATTGGTATTGCATCGGGTAACTCTATGCAAGAAGTCGGAATTTTTGAAGGTGACTTATTAGTTATCGACCGTGCAGAGCCGGTAAAAAATGGTGACGTTATTGTTGCTAACTTAAATGGTCTTTTTGTATGCAAACTGCTTGATAAAACCAATGCGCGGCTGCTTTCAGCTTCTTCTTTACATAAGCCTGTACAACTAACCTCTGCAGACGAGTTTCAGCTCGAAGGCGTAGTAACGCTATCAATAAGAATGCACAGGCAAAGCCCAGAGTTACTAAAATGTATGCCTTAGTTGATGCTGTGTCATTTTATGCCAGTGCCGAAAAAGTATTCGACCCTGCTATTCGATCCAAACCCGTGGTTGTACTTACTAATAACGATGGCTGTGTATGCGCTATTTGCCCTATTGCTCGGCGCTTAAATATTCCTAAATTTGGCCCGTACTTTAAAGTTAAACATTTACTTGAGCAAAACAACGTTGTTATTCGTTCTAGCAATTACGAGCTTTATGCTGATTTAAGCGACAAGATGATGAATATTATTGGCCGCTTTTGCGATACACAACACATATACAGTATTGATGAATCGTTTTTGCACTTTAATGGCTACACATCATTAATTAAAGACTGGCACGAATACGGCCATACAATAAGGCGCACAGTGTGGCGCGAAACGAAGCTTCCTGTAGGTATAGGTTTTGGCCCAACCCCTACTTTAGCAAAAGCCGCTAACCACGCCGCTAAAAAACTCAGTGGTTTTAATGGTGTAGCAGTAATAAATAGCGAACAAACTCGCCAAGCTATTTTACAAAGAATGAGCTGCGAAGATGTATGGGGAATAGGCCGGCGACTAGCTAAAAAGCTTAAAATAATGAATATACACACCGCCTGGGATCTTGCTCAGCAAAACCCTAAAGCAATGCGCCGTGCATTTAGTGTGGTTGTTGAACGTACAGTAAGCGAGCTTAACGGGATAACATGTTTAAACTGGGATGATGTACGACAAGACAAGCGGGAAATTTATTCGACCCGTAGTTTTGGAGAGCGCATATGTGAGCCAACAGCCCTTAAAACGGCGCTAATTAACCATGTAACCACAGTGGCTAATAAGCTAAGAGCGCAACGTTCGCTCACTCACCAGCTTTATATTTTTGCAGCCAGTGGCGCGCACGAAAATAGATATTATAAAAAGTCGTTTGTGTATAAGTTCCCCTCACCCACTAACGATACCTGCGTGATGGCTAATGCTGTATCTGAGGTATTTGATCAAATATACCAACCTGCAGTTAGGTTTTACAAGTGTGGTGTAGGCGCTTTAGAACTTACGTCACAGCAATTTCAACAAAGTGATTTGTTTAACCAACGTACTGACAACCCACAATTAATGAGTTGCCTAGATGCTATAAATACACGGTATGGGAAAGGAATGCTTAGTTTAGCTAGTAGTAAATTAAATGACCGGTGGCACATGAACCGTGATTTTTTGTCGCCGCAGTACACCACGCGTTGGCGCGATATCCCTAAAATATACTGCGAATGATTTGCTACTTACTAGATGCTTTATTTACTTTCATCTGCTTTTTTAAATGTGCACTCTACACTGGGTTTGCTCAATGTGTACTTTAGTGTGTTATCAGCTAAAAATTGGATACTTTGGCTAATTGTTTTTTCGTTTATTGCATCTTCACAACGGCTCATTCTTAAACCGTTTTCAAGGCCATCACTTTTATATTTAAGTGTGCTGGTTATAAAACAAAAGTTTGGTTTTTTAATGGTTCGGGTACCATTGTGGAGCGATCCAAATATAATTTTCTTACCTAGTTTAAAACCCGCACTTGCATCACTTTCATCTGTCAAACTCAAATTACTATTAACACATAATCCAGAATTGGCCGACACAACTTCGTAGGCTCCCAATTTTGACTTTAAAAGCGGTATAAATCGTGTTTTATTACTCGGCTCAGAAAAAGCATTTGCACTTGTAAAAGCGACAGTTAATAAAGCGAGTGTTAAATATTTCATTTCGTGGGTGTATCCTCGTGAGTCAGCGTGTTAAATAATAGCAAAATGCCTAATCACTTAGCTTTTATAACTTTTAACAACTATAACAGAGATTTACTATAAAAGGAGAGAAGTCGTATTCAGTAACCAAGGCGTGAGCAGCTAGCGGAAGCTTTGCTCGACTATTACTTATTCTTACATGTGTATAAGCCAATAAGGTAACGCAGAAGCAATTACCGAGCTCACTAGGTTACAAACCTCGTGCCGCAATTAAATCCCTCTAGATTAAATACGTTTAAATCAACAAAGATTCCTCCTAGATACTGCATTACAAACCATTTTGCTGTTAAATACTTTAGTTAATACGTACTTAAACAACAAAACGATTTATATCAATGCGCTTACTTGTAAGGAGAAATTGGACTCATTAAATTGTTTAGGTAGTACAAAAATTACTGTTTATTTTATTGCCAGTACTTTGCAAATAATAAAGGGTAGCTTTGCTTTAAAAACTTAGGTTTGTCTTTAAAACGTTTACCTTTGGGTTCATCGCTGCCTGATGGAATAAACGGCAATTCGTCTTCGCTGCGTTCTTCAAATAATAAACCGGCTATTAAATCATACTCATCAATATACGGATAAGGCTGCTCGTTTAAGTAATAAACAGGTGTACACTGCGCTATCGAGTCAGCATTTTCTAAGGCGTTTTCGAATACTGTTTTACCGCGAGAAATTAACCAACATCTAAACTCGCTAAAACCGTAATCGTCATTACACCCAGCCATTACAAAGGCGGCGCCAAACAAATCCCAGGTAAAGCATTTGCGCATATGTATGCCAAAGTGCTTATCAAAATCAATAAGGTGTTGATCGCTTAAATCATTAAGTTTAGTTTTTAGGTTATCGCTCACACTTTGCGGATCGAGCCCTAAATCAGGCGTGGTTACTAATTCCCAAAAAGCCTGTTCTGTTAACGCTGCCATTATAAAATCTCTTTTACTCGGCCAACTTGACCATCTTCTAAACGTACTTTAATACCGTGCGGGTGATTAGGTGATTTTGTTAAAAGACGCTCAACAACACCTTCGGTTAATGTACCGCTACGTTGATCTTCTTTTAATACAATATTTACTGTTATGCCTGGTGAAATTTGCGAACGCGTAGGAACGGCCATAATTGAAACCTTTAAAGTAATTTATGTAATTATAAACATCACTGTGCTGTCAAACCAACTAAACCACTATTAATTGGCGAAAAATAAGATATGTGCTGGTTTAATATTCAGTTTAATACTTGCTAGCTGATTTAGTATAATATCTTTTAATTCGTCAAGCTGGGGGGTTGCACTTTCAAGAGCTATATCATCATTAAAAAAGCACTGCACTTTTAACGTGTCTGTTTCGTTATTTAAATCCACTGAATGCGTTAAATAGTGAAAGCCAAATACGGTTTCTTTTATTGTTTCACACGCAATAGTCAATACTGAGCGAATTTGCTTATCGCGTTGTTTTTGAGTTTTAGTCATAAATGTACTATCGCTACTTATTTAGTCTGGGCTTGCTGCTGCTTTTTAAACTCTTCGTAATTAGAGTCCTGTTTATTTAAGCATTCGTAATATTCTTTATCCGCTTTATAGTTGCACTCATCAAGACGTGCAGATTGAACTTCGTGAAAACGTGCATCAGAGCTGCAACCAGCCAAAATACAAAATCCGATAATAAGTAATGCGCTGTTTTTTAGTTTATTGATAAACATTAAATTTCCTTACACTTTCGATATCGAAAAAGCGTTAAATTATTACAATATTATTGTATATTAGCGCCATTAAACCTTAATACTCACAGGACCCATTATTATGATGTCGCAGTTACAAAAGTTGTTTCAGCGTATAGACAAAAGCAAGATATTTCAATCATTTGTTATAGCTGTAATTATTGTTTCTGCCCTAACAGTAGGTGCGCACACTTACTCACTGCATCCAACGGTAGAGCTTGCTCTAAATTGGATGGACGTTGGCATTACCGCATTCTTTTTAATTGAACTAATAATCCGCTTTATTGCAAGTAAAGGTATAAAAGACTTCTTTTCTAAGGGATGGAATATATTCGATACAATTATAGTACTAGGTAGCTTATACCCTGCAGCAGGTTCTACGATGCTAATTGCACGATTACTGCGCATATTTAGAGTACTGCGATTGGTTTCGATGATCCCAGAGCTGCGCTTATTGGTTAACTCTCTGCTCAAAGCTATTCCGCAAATGGGTTATATCGCTTTATTAATGTTTGTTATTTTTTATATTTACGCCGCTATGGGCAGCATGATGTTTGCTGAAATAAACCCCGTACTTTGGCAAGACGTCTCAATATCAATGCTTACCTTGTTTAGGGTAGCAACATTTGAAGATTGGACCGACATAATGTACGAAACAATGGCGGTGTACGAATTAAGCTGGATTTACTACCTTACATTTATATTTTTAACCGCATTTGTATTTTTAAATATGATGGTAGGTGCCATTTTAGAAGTTATGAGCGAGGAGCACCGAAAAGCGCGAGAAGAGCTCGCAGACGACAGCTCATTACCTGCAACGCAAGGACAAGTAAACGAACTACAATCACAAATTGCTGAGCTTAAAGCGCTATTGAGTAGCCGCAAAAACTAATCTGATAAGAGTACTAAAGCACCCACTTAAAGTTTAAAAAGTGGGTGCAGCTTAGGCATTCAACTAAAACATGCATTCCCAAAATGCTTTAATTATCCTCGTTATTAGATTTGTTATCCGTATCTTCAAAAGAAATGATGTTATCTACTTTCATTTTAAACGCATCAAAAAATGCGTTTTTTAGTACAGAAATAACAGCTTGGAAAGTCGAAACATCCGTATTATCTAGTTGACCTTCAATAGGAATGCGTGCAGCAACAAGTTTAGATTCATCGTTTTCGAGTATAGAGCCGAGTAAATCAACACTGCCTTCAAATATAGCAGTAAATATGCCGTCATCATCTTTTTCTATATCTTCGCGCCACGAAAAAACACTAAGGTTTTGAACGCCTGCTTTTACATAACCATTTAAGTTATTGTCTTTAGCCACAAGTTCCATAGCGCCATCAATACCCCCTGCTTCAATATCAAACGGTGTATATACTTTAAATACAGTGTCTAAATTTTCAACTGAAAAGCGCTGTACCTCTGCATTAAAATCAAAATTAGCGTGCTTGCTAAAAGGGTCTAATTTGCCATTAAGCCTTAATGCCGCCTCCCCCATTAACGCACCTTCTACGTTTAGAGTAGTCACAAGTGTTTTTGATAGGTTTTGAGCATTCGTTATGTTTTCAATTCTGGCATTGATATTTGATATAAAAGTGGGATTTTCACCCTGACTAGTTGCATTAACTAGGGACAACTTACCTTGTTCAATAGTTAAGGTATCGATTGAGAACAACACCAAATCGTTGGCGAGTCCGATCCAAGTTGTTTCATCTTTTACACGTTGATTTTGCTCTGCTGCGTTTGGGTTTTTATCATAAATAACAATTTCAGGGCGCATAAAAGCCATATTTGTTACCAGATTCCCTTTTAAAAGCGCCGACCATGCAAGTGAAAAATCAAGTGTTTTTACCGCAAGTAAAGGTCTAGGTGCTGTGGTTGCGTTAGTAGCGTAAATTTCTACATCGTCAATGGCATAAGCGCCACGATATAAAAACAAATCTACATCACCTATATGTCCCGTAATACCTTGCGTATGTTTTAGCTGGTAATTTACATACTGCTGCACTGCATAAGGCGCAGCTATTCTGAGGGTAATTAGCAGTAATACAATTACGACAAGAAAGCTGAACCATTTACGGTGTAATGAATTTAAAAATGAACGCATTGTAATTTCCTTTATTTCCACCTACAAAGCAGTATTTTAAACATGTAAAAACTACGCAATTTTGTAATAGCAGTACATATAATGCGAGTAAAATACGTATTCTATAAGGTTTGTTGTAGTTAGCTGGTTAACATGGGAATTACAGCAAATGATGTACCAGTTTACAAAGCCCGATTTATAAACTGGTAAAGCAGGTTAAATAAAAAGGGTTAGCAAATTGCTAACCCTGAAAAATAAAATTTACTAACAATGTTTACTCATCATCAATAATAATGCGTAACATGCGGCGCAATGGCTCTGCGGCGCCCCATAAGAGCTGATCTCCCACTGTAAACGCGCTTATGTATTTAGGGCCCATGGCTAATTTACGAATACGGCCAACAGGAATACTTAATGTCCCCGTTACTTTAACTGGGGTTAAGTCAGTAGCGCTAATTTCGCGCTCATTTGGGATAACTTTAACCCATTCATTATGCGAGGCTAAAATTTCTTCAATTTTGTCTACGCTAATATCTTCACGTAGTTTGATGGTCATTGCTTGGCTATGACAGCGCATTGCACCAATACGTACACATAAACCATCAATTGGCACTGGTTGCTTAGAAGAGCCTAAAATTTTATTGGCTTCAACCTGCGCTTTCCATTCTTCTTTAGACTGACCGCTTGCCATAGGTACGTCAATCCACGGAATTAAACTGCCTGCTAATGGCACACCAAACTGGTCTTGTGGCAAATCACTTGAAGCCATTTTTTCGCTTACTATCTTATCAATTTCTAAAATAGCAGAGCTTGGGTTATCTAGTTTATCTGCGACACTTGCATGAATAGCGCCCATTTGTGCAATAAGCTCTTTCATATTTCGTGCACCGGCGCCCGACGCTGCTTGGTAAGTCATTGGGCTTACCCATTCAATTAGGTCTTGCTCAAATAAACCACCTAATGCAAGTAACATTAGCGATACTGTACAGTTACCGCCCACAAACGTTTTAACGCCTTGCGCTAAGCCTTGTTCAATAACATCTTTGTTTACAGGATCCAGTACTATAATGCTATCGTCACTCATTCGCAGTGCTGAAGCGGCATCAATCCAGTAGCCATCCCAACCAGATTCTCTAAGTTTTGGATATACGGAATTGGTGTAATCGCCGCCTTGGCAAGTAACAATAATATCCATTTTAGCAAGTTCGCTAATGTCACTTGCATCAAGCAATGGTTTTGCATCGCCTGCAATGTCCGGTCCTAACTGACCCGCTTGCGAGGTGGTGAAGAAGGTAGTGTCGATATGGGCAAAATCACTTTGTTGCTGCATACGTTCTAATAACACGGAGCCTACCATGCCACGCCAACCGACTAATCCTACTTTTTTCATTGTTTTTTCCACTGTTTTGTTCATAAAAGATGCCTTAATACATTAAAAATTAAATTCATTGCGTGAGATTTAATTTTCATTAACGTCAAAATAACACCACCAGCCCCCTAAAACTAGTGAATAAAGTAGAACTCAAATTTTTTTCATAGTGTAAAAAATGCAAAGGCATGCAGTGCTTATTTTAAACTTTAATAAAAGCTTAACCTTGTTGAAACTTATATTTACCACGCTTAATAGACACATTGAATAAAGATGTTTTGTGTAATTCTACATTCAACTAAAGGAAAAGATAATGAAGACATTCACTCTTGCTCTACTTACTTTAAGTTCAGTATCACTTAATGTATTTGCAGATACTACGCTTTCAGCAAGCACAATAACGCTAAAAGAAAATGAAAAAGTATCCTTTGAGCGCGCAGAAATAAATATGGAACAGCAACAAGGTATATTGGTAAATACTGCAACAACCTATTACGCACCACAGGTTTGGATAAATGGGCGCTTAGAGCTGTTTTTTGTGGGTTCTACAAATGGAAATCAATTTTGTGAAGAGCGTGGTCACAATCAAGAAATTTCTGGAAGCACAATTACCTGCGGAGAGGATGAAAGCGCCTACGGAGACTTCGATTGGTATAACCAATCATGGGGCATGAAAAGTACTGGTAGTAAAAACCAATGTTATCAGCTCTATGCAACTATAAAGTGCAAATAGAAAAAATATTGACACAAAAAAGCCCCGTTAAATAACGGGGCTAATCGGTAACTATGGTTATTATAATTCCCTTCCTTGGGCAAAGCTATGCGTTAAAATTGATACTTATACTCAACCGAAAACTCAGTTCCTTTTTCCTTAGAACGAGTTAATACTCCATCCGCTTCAATTTTTTGATCTTGGCCTAAAATATTCAACACTTTAAACTTAATGCTCGAATTGAAATCAGGGAAGTAAGTATAGTTTAAGTCTACAGAATGAAATGGCTGCTCCATCCAATCCTCTTGACCTTCAATACCCGGTATAATGATACGTTCACCAAATACATTATAAATAATTGTCGCAGCATGCTCTCCACTTGGCGCATCGTAGCCTAACTGCATATTTACCACGTATTTAGAGTGTCCGGTTAAACGTCTCTTTGTATTTGTTACAGCAGCTGAAACCCCTGTTTGATCCACAATTGCTTGTCGATCTAACTTTATTTCAGAATCACTTAATGTAACATTACCACTTAAAAAGATATCTTGGCCGATACCACCTAAAAAAGTAAAATCTTTTAGGTAATCAAATTCAATGCCTGATACATAACCTTCCTCAGCATTCGCTATTCGTACTAATGGAGGACCGTCTTGAGAAGGTGATTGCACTGATTCAATAGGGTCAGTCATATCTTTATAAAATAAACCTACTGAAAAGTTTTCACCTGTATCGTAGTAATTTTCCCATCGGAAATCATAGTTTTTGATTTGTGTTGTACGCAGGCCCGGTGTTCCCCCTACTGGATATTCTGTAAGTGGATCGATATATGTTGATTCTGAGATCTCACGTAAATCAGGGCGTACAACTGTTTCACCATAGCTTAAACGATATTGGGTTTCATCATCATAAACATATGTAAATGCTAACGCACCATAAACATCATCTTCTTGAAAAGCTAAATCTGCAAGCTCGTCGTACTCAATTGATGAGTCAAGACCCCCTGTAAATGGATCTAAAGGGACAGACACTTGCCTAAAGTCTTCCCAACGAATACCACCACTTATACGCCATTTATTATTGAAGAAAAAATCTGCTTCAAAATAATAAGCATCCGTTTTTTGAGCCGACCTATAATCATCACCGGAAACAGTCGTATCATTTAAAATAGGTAAATTAAGCTGAGCATTAGCAATTACATCGTCAGATAAAATGCTGTTTAATTTATTGCCATTTAAATCTACACCGCTAAAGGCACGCGTATTAATGTCAAAACGACGATTAGACGCTGAGCGTTCTTTTGATATAAAATCAGCACCTGATTTTAATTCAATATCAACGCCATCAAGCATAATAGGGAACGTGAAGTTAAACCCGTAATTCTCTACTTCATCATTTAAATCTTGATACGTATAGCGTGCTGCCGTTGTTGCATTAGTTAAAGCGATTTCATTTTGAACATCATAATTACCATCTTCGTTTTCATCAGTAACAATAAATCGCGTTGTTAAGTTACCTGGTGCATAACGATTTGAACGACCATTAGAGTATTTCCAATCAAAGCCTGCAAAGTTTAACCAATCAAACGTATGCGTGCCTTTAATCTGATTTACAATTAACTCACGCTCTTCGTAGCTAATATCGTAAGAACGAATGCGTTTGTTATCCGATTGATTGTTGTTCTCATCAATACCTAACCGGTCTCTAACTTTGTCTTCAGTATCACGAAGTATCAGCGAACTAATATCAATACGATGAGACTTATCGTACTCAATACCAAAATTAAACATCCCAGAAAGCTTTACGTTATGCTCACTAGAGGTCACTTTGTCATAACCTCGCGTAAGCGCAGCAGTAGACTCCCCTAGACGGAAATCTTGCCCTTGGTATTCTTCACCTACAAAATATTTATTATCGTAACTTACAGCAGATAAAAACCCATAACGCCAATCACCTGACTCAAAGCTATTACCCAGTGTTACAGTAAATTTAGTATTTGGGTCTAAACTTGTTTCAGTTGGGTCATAATCTCTATTTAAATCAAGTGCTAATGCACGACTTTGCTCAGGTGTAACATCATCAATTGATTGACCTGATTTATAAATAGCTTTAATCGAATCGGGCATTTCACGTGTGCCGTCATCAAAACCATACCAATCATCAGAACCGCCATTGTATTCAAGGCCATCATCAAAATTGTTGCTGTTGTAACCTAACTGACCTGTAACATCAAAAACAAACTGATTCGGAATACTTTTTAATCTTATATCTACATTACCACCACCAAATGAAGCAGGCATTGATGGTGAATAAGATTTTTGTACTGATAAGCTCTCGATTATACCTGCTGGAAATAAATCCAAAGGGATAACTGAACGTGTTGGATCAGGACTTGGCACAGCAGCACTATTTAATTGCGTACTCGAATAGCGCTCGCCTAAACCCCGTACATATATAAACTTACCGTCAACTAATGTAAGACCCGTTACACGGCGCAAAGCGCCCGCAGCATCGCTGTCACCACTACGGGATATTTGCTCTGCTCCCATGATATCGGCAACAAATGCTTGTTGCTTACGCTCTTCAAGTACAGCCGTTGCAGTGCCTTTTAAACGACTAGCACTAACCACAACTTCTTCGAGTACAGCTTCATCATCAACTTCAGCAGCATTAACTGACATGCTTAGACTACATAAAATTGCGGTACTTAAAGCTGATAAACTAAAATGTTTGGAAAATTGTTTCATGTTTACCTCTATCTGATATAAAACAGAAAGTTATAAAAAGGTGTTAAACAAATTTAACACCTGTTCTTACTGTGTTATTCCAGACCTACAGTCCAACCAGCGGTCCAATCATTAGTACTTGAAACTGCACCTATATGGTCAGTAGTATCAAAGAAGCTATCGATTGCCTTTACGTCTGTTGGAACTGTTGTATCTATTGTAAAAATACCATTTACAACATCAGGTTGTCCTGTTGCAACTAGATTACCTAAGGTTGTCGTCCACCAGTTTTGCGTATCAAAAGTAACGCCACTTGGGTCTTTAAAGTTTTCTGAGCAAGCAATAACCGAAGACTTAATCAATAAAGTTCCGTCGTTGGCATTATTCACTGTTTCGCTCTCAGTAAATAACGGGGTTCCAGAGTCATCTTTTGCAATACCTTCAATTTCTAAACACTCACCCATCCCTACTGGACCGGTAACAATAGTGTTATAGATTTGAGCGCCTGTGCCTTCACGGAAATACATACCTTCACTATCATCTTCACCATCAAAGGTATTACCTATGATAGTTAAGTTAGCAATAGTCGGATTTGATTTAGGTAATTTTGACGGTGATTTACCATCGTTATCTGATTCAATACCACGGTTTGCATCCGAATTATCAGCAGCTTGCTTTACAAGTACATGTTGTAATTTACCTTGGAATCCATTATCCCAGTCAATACTGTCATCTTGAATACTTGTAAGCACAACGTATTTTGCTTGAACGTTACCGCCAAAAAACTCTATTCCATCATCTGCATTTTGGTGAACCTGTAAGTATTCAACGGTTGTACCAGAGCCAACACCGCCAAAAGTAATACCGTTTATTTCATTACCCGGTGAAAGTAAGTAGCCACCATTCATTACACGAACATAACGCAAAGTACCTGAGTTATCAGTCGTCTCTGTACCACCAAATACCGCTCCACTTTCTACGCCCTCTACTTGAAGAGCACAATCACCAGTATCTGGGCATTTGTTAGACGGGGCATTACCAAGAAGCACTAAACCGCCCCATTGTCCTGCAGCTGTTGCTTCGCCAGCTACATCTTGACTAGATGTAAACGAAATAGGCTTATCTTTTGTGCCGTTAGCTTCTATTTTAGAATCACGACCAACAACTAAATAATCTTTACCGTTTCTACCATAAACGGTAACACCAGGTTCAATTGTCAAAGTAGCAGAGTCTGTTTTATCACCCCCAACGAATACAGCGCCGTCAAGTGCATAAAGGTTACCAGCGGTTAGTGTTAAATCAGCTGTAATACGACCCGATATTTCACACGTTGTCGTTGTGCCATCACCTGGTGAAATTGAAGTTGTTCCTGTAGGGCAACCTGCAACGGCTTCAGGTGCGGTAACAATTCCGCCACCATAACCAAATGCCCAGCCTTCACGCCAATCATCAGAATCATTCAATGCACCCGCAAAATCAACTGTGTCGAAAAATGCGTCAACGGTATTAGCAACATCCTGACCAGCACCTAACAAAGGAGAGCCGGCAATAGGCTGACCATTAACACCTAGCATAGGTTTGTCATTAATAACGTTACCAGATTGCGCCGTAAACCACCCTTCTAACGCTAAAAGTACTGAACCATCTGCACCTTTAGGGTCTTTAAAGTTTTCACCATTAGTACAAGACATAAAAGTGTTTTGCATTAATATAGTGCCATCGTTAGCATTATTTACTGTTTCGCTATCAGAAAATAAAGCCGTGCCATCATCGGCCAATGCAATACCTTCAAGCTCTAAACACTCACCCATTTCATCAGAGCCTGTGATCACTGAGTTGTATAGGTGTAAACCCGTGCCTTCACGTAAGTAAATACCTTCAGCATCGTCTTCACCATTAAAGTTATTACCAACAATGGTTAAATTAGAAATCATAGGCAACGATTTTGGATCTTTAGAAGGGATTTTACCGTCGTTATCAGCTTCAATTCCTCGGTTTGCATCTGTAGAGTTTTTATCTTGCTCGACGTAAACAAACTGCATTTTTCCTTGGAAGCCATTATCCCAGTCAATGCTATCATCATCGATACTTGTTAAAACAACGTGTTTTAAATTAACCGCGCCACCAAAAAATTCAACGCCATCATCCGCATTATTATGAACTTGTAAGTAATCAACTGTTGTACCAGAGCCTACCGCACCAAATGTAATGCCGTTTAACTCATTACCAACAGAAAGTTCAAAACCCGCATTTTTAACGACTACGTATTTAAGAGTACCTGAACTATCAGTGTTATCAGTACCGCCAAACACAGCACCAGACTCAACACCTTCTACTTGAAGTGCACAATCGCCTTCAGCAGGACATTTATTTGAAATACCATTGCCTAATAACACCATACCGCCCCATTGACCTGCAGCAGTTGTTTCACCTAAAACATCTTGCTTAGATGTAAAGATAATTGGGTCGTTTTTAGTTCCTGACGCTTCAATTTTTGAGTCGCGACTAACAACAATGTAATCGCCTCCATTATTACCAAAGACGACAGCGCCTGGCTCAATAGTAAGCGTTGCACTTTCTGATTTATCTTTACCAACAAAAACAGCGCCATCAAGTGCCCAAATTGCATCAGTTGAAAGTGTTGTATCTTGTGTTATTACACCAGAAAGAACCTGAACAGTAACAGAACGACCTAAGGCAGTAGATACCTCAGTTGATAAACTTTGGCTAAATGTACCGGGTAACTCTTCAGCTGTTGGTGGTGTTGGATTTGTAGGTGAAGTTGGTTGTTCAACCGTTTCTTCAACATTTAGATTTATATCACCGCCACAGCCGGCTAATGTAATTGCAGTAGCCACAAGGCTGACCTTGAATAAGTCAGATAATTTCATTGTTCACTCCGTTAAAGTATTTAATTATTTTGTTAGCGCTTTATTAAACTCAAGTCACCTTAAGGCACTTTTTAATGCATTAAGGTCACTTGAGTTCTTAGCTGCGACTACCTTACGGGAGCTGTATGACAGAGCCGTTACACTTTAATAAACATAAGATGACAAAGTTATTCTCATAAATTTCAAATGGTTAATTAAAAAAGCAAAAAAACCGCCAAAAATAAATTTAAGGCGGTTTGCATAGTGCGATTATGAAATAGCTTGACGTGTATACCTGTTACCAAATAATCACGCTAGTTAAAAGTTAAAGTAACGCTGTTCTGAGTGTTTCTGCATGTACTTTTTCACGCTTCACATATTTGATCCATTGCTGTGCTAAACGCTGTGACTTTTTATGCTTTTGGGCTTGTTCAAACGCTAAAATTGATGCATCAAAATTTTGTAAATTGTACTGCGCCATTCCCAAAGCAACAAAAGCGTTTGATTCAAAATCAAGGTCACCTTTATCAAGCGCTTTACGCGCAGCATCGGCAGCTTCTTCAAACTGCTCAGTATTTACATACACTTCGGCTAAACGTTGGTCGTACTTACCACTTGGCGATAAATCAGCCGCCTTAGCAAAATACGTGATTGATTTTTCATCTTCTTTTGCCTGGATCATCGCCTCAGCAACAAAAGCATAATTTTTTGCAGTTTGCTCTGCAATTCCAGCATCTATAGCTTTACTCATAACAGTGGCGGCTTTATACGCTAAGCCATTATATAAATACACCTGAGCCAATTGGCGTAAATCAGATTTAGAGGTTAAAAAACCTTGCTGATACGCGGCTTCAATAACACTAAGCTGTTGCCTTTCTTTCCCTAATTCACCATACATACCCGATAACTGAACCCAGTATTCAGGTTTGTTGTAAAGCTTTACCATACGTTCCAATACATCAACCACTTTATCTGTTTGGTTAAGCGAGTAATACATTGCACGCTGTAAGACTAGCCAATTTTCTTTAGGTGTTTTACCTTCACTATCGCTTAGAGTAATTGCTTGAGTAATATAATTAAGGCCTTGCTTAAAATCTTTTAACTGGTAATAGGTTTGTGCTCGCAATACATAATAACCATCAGTAATCGGTTTAGTATTAATAGCATCCCATTGGTCTAAAAATGCAATCACTTTTTCATAGTCACTATTAGCCATTGCCAATTGAGCTAAACTGAACGTCGTGCTCACACGCAGTGATTCTGGGATACCTTCCTCAGCAACTACTTTTTCAAACGCTGCAATAGCTTTTGGTAAGTCATTTTCATTGTAATATATGAAACCATAAAAATTATGCATCATCGCAATTTCGTACGAGTTCATACTCGATGAGCGCTCATTTATGCTATCAAGTGCTTCAAGTCCTGCCTTAACATCGCCATCATCAGCGAGCTTTTGTGCACGTGCCAGCTGGCTATATACTTTTTCACGTAAAGCTGGCACACGTTTAGTTTTTTGTTCTTGCGCCGCATTGGCTGTAGCTACATCTACACTGGGTAAAATGCTCAGTGCACTAGGAGTAATAATACTTGTACTTATCGCTGCGGTACAAAACAGTGTTAATTTTAAAAGTTTTGCCACAGGTCGTAATGTTGTCATTGATTTCATAATCGCCTCGCTTTTCGAACCATTTACTCGTAGGTTTAATTAATCGCTAAATTAACCACTGATCTGGAAAGAAATTTTGTTCTGGACACCCGCAACTTCAACAGCTTCGCCATTAACTACGCGCGGTTTGTATTTAAATTTAAGGGCTGCATCCATTGCAGCTTTATCAAATAGTGACTCAGGCTCTGCTTTTAAAACGTGGGGCTCACGCACAGTACCTTGTTTAGTTACAGTGAATTCAACAATAACGTAACCCTCAATACCACGTGACAATGCACGGCGCGGGTAAACTGGAGCCACTTTTACTATCGGTAAATATTCGCCATCACTTGAGTCCAGCGATAAGCCACCTGATAAATTGACATCCGCATCAACATTGGCACCAAAGTCAAAGTTGTTAGCATTTGCATTAGCTTCACTACTTTGCATTTGCGGTGACTCCATTGGTGGAGGCGGTTCTTTTGGTGTGGGTGGCTTTTGTGGTTTACGTTCTTTTTTTTGTACGCTTTCTTCTTTTTTAAGCCTTACAAAATCAAGTACGTTCCCTTTAGCGGGTTCACTCATCGCTCCATCACCGCCAGTTATAAGTGCTTGCATGCCTAAAAAAAGCATGAAAGTCACTACACCAGCTATAATTAATGCTACTAAATAACGCATTGCTAACCCTTATGCTTCTTGAGCTGCAATCGACACATCA
This sequence comes from Pseudoalteromonas sp. 20-92, assembly GCF_030847595.1. Taxonomy (NCBI): domain Bacteria; kingdom Pseudomonadati; phylum Pseudomonadota; class Gammaproteobacteria; order Alteromonadales; family Pseudoalteromonadaceae; genus Pseudoalteromonas; species Pseudoalteromonas sp. 20-92. The sequence goes on along the minus strand of NZ_JANJGQ010000002.1, from coordinate 180,573 downwards.
AACACACCTGCGGCACGTGCTGCATCCATTACCTTTATCAATGTATCTGTTGTAGATTTTTTGTCTGCCTGAATTACAACACTGCCTTGAGGGTTTTCAGCTTTTAAACGCTCAATGTTTGCTTGAACAGCTCGTATATCAATTTGACGTTTATTGATCCAAATTTCACCTTTGTCTGAAATAGCCACTAGTATGTTTGCACGTTCCTTTTTTACAGCTGTTGCAGCTTCTGGACGATTTACATCAATACCAGCTTCTTTAACAAACGATGCTGTCACAATAAAGAAAATAAGCATTATAAAAACAACATCTAACATAGGTGTCATGTTTATTTCTTCTGCTTCATCTTCTTGCATTAAATTACCTAAAGGGGCTCTCATTTTTTATTCTCCTAGGGTAAGCGAACTTGTAAGGCGCTTATCAAAATTTATTTAATGGTCTAACACCATGCTGTCTTCAAGAAGCTCTACTTCGCGCTTAGCTTTACGTTGTAAGTACGTTGAGGCAAACACTCCTGATAACGCACCTACCATACCTGCCATTGTTGGAATAGTTGCTTTAGATACACCTGACGCCATTGAGCGAGCACTACCGGTACCTGTAATTGCCATAACATCAAATACTTCTATCATTCCGGTTACCGTTCCTAATAAACCGAGTAGCGGGCATAACGCCACCATCACATTAATTAAAGGCAAATTGGTATTAAGGCGCATACTTGCTCGCGAGATCATAGCTTGACGTATTTGTTCAGCATTCCAGCTATTACGCTCATCACGAATAGTCCATGTGCTTTTAACACCTTTTTTATAACTGCGAAAACCATTGAAAAAGTAAATAAATCGCTCGAGTATCAATAACCACATCACGAAGATTAACACCCCGATGACCAACAAAACTTGGCCACCGGTGTCGAGAAAATCACGGATAGCATTGATTGAATCAATCAATAGCACCATGGTTTATGCTCCCTTCTCGCTTCGCTCTGCGATAATACCTGCGCTCTGCTCTTGTAAAATAAGCAGTAACCCTTTTGAACGTGTATTAAGCAGCGTATATATGAACACAGTAGGAATCGCGACAACTAAACCTAGGACCGTTGTTACTAGTGCTTGTGAAATACCACCCGCCATGAGTTTTGGGTCGCCTGTGCCAAATAAAGTAATTGCTTGGAAAGTATTAATCATACCGGTTACCGTACCTAATAAACCCAATAACGGTGCAACAACAGAGATGATTTTAATGAGAGTAAGGTTACGTGTTATTTTTGGCATTTCACGTAGAATAGCTTCGCTTAATTTTAGTTCAAGCGTGTCGTAGGCCACATTTGGATAGTCGTCTTTTACTTTCATAACACGACCCAGAGGATTGTCATCTCGCGCTACATTATCTTTTAGCTGACGACGAATTTTGCCACCAACAAGTAATAAAGATACAAAGCGTTCTATCGCAATCAACAGTGCAAGTAAACCTACACCTAAAATAACATACCCAACCGCACCACCTTGGTGTACTTGCTCGGCAGTATCTGGGGCTTGTACTAATAAACCTAAAATTGAACCGCCTGTTGGGTCAAGTGCAAACTGAACTGCACCACTTTTAGCATTTTGTAGATCACTCGCTGTTGCGGTAAAACGTGAAACAGGCTGACGAGTAAGTTCACTTAACGTGTTTGTACCTGGATTGTACTCTAAGTATTTACCATTTGAGATTAAATTAAATGCACCAACACGAAGTACTTCTTGCTCAGCCTTGTTACCACCTTCGACTATGACGGTGGTATTAAAGCGACTTACTTTGCCCTGCTCAGTCATTTCACGTTGTAATTCGTACCATACTTTTTCAATATCTTCGATTGATGCAAGTTTAGACGTCGACCCCATTTTTTGGGCTAACTCATCCATAAATGCGCTGCGACCAGGGATTTGCGCCGATACGACAGATGTCGCAAATTTATTACTCGAATCACCAGCAACCTGCTGTAATACACCAAATAGTTCTTTAAGTGAGCCCATACGCTTTGATAAGGTATCCGTTAAATTGGCTAATTTAACTTCATTTTCTTCAAACTGCGTTTCCAGTCGCTCTGACTCAACAAGCATTTGATTACGTTTTGCTTGTGTGTTTTTTAACATCTGCACTTGTTCATTTTGACGCGTTGCAAACGCTTGCTCTCGTTGTTGGTTTTGTACGCTTTGGGCTGATTTCCCCTCTTCTAACGTTTTAAGTAATGAATCAAGGTTCATTGGCTCAGCGGCTAAACTCGAACCGGTAAAGCTAAGGCTTGCAACGAATAAAGCCATTTTTGTCATTTGAGTAAACAATTTCATTTTCAACCTCTTATTCTGCTGCATGTACTGGCAGAGTTAGCATATCTGGGGCAAGTTGTTTACGCGCTATGCGCAAACCTTTGTTAATTTGACTTATTGTCGAATCAGGCAGTGCTGCAAACGATTTCGTTTCTATATTCCAGCTACCTGCTTGTTTGCCATCACGTGTTAAGTAAATAAGTTCTAAACGGCCTATGCGTAAGAAATCAACTTCACGTTCTTTGCCACTAACTTCTAACAAAGCGGTGTACGCTTCGATTGTACGGCCGTAATCAACTTCTACTTGGTACGCTTCGAGAACACGACGAAACTTTTCGCTTGAAGTAATATCAGCACGATCCATCATCGTTTTTAAAGACGTTAAACGTTTTGCACGTTCATCTTGTAAAAATGGCACATCAAGAGATATGAACTGTTCAAGACCAGTGATCATGCGCATCATTAAAGGTGTTATTTGACGTTCAATAATCGAAACCTGATCCATTGATAAATTCAATGATTCCATTTCTTCGATTTGATTATTTAATTGCTTAGTTAGCTGAGAGTTGTAAACAGCTAAGCCGTCAATTTCTTTATTTAGGGTTTTAAATTGCTGTAAACGTCCCTGCATTGAATCTGCAATCTTGTCTATTTTTGTTTGTGATTGCGCAGCGGATATATTAATTTCACTGCTTTTATCAATAATCTTATTTAAATCGTTTGCCTGTACTGCTGCACTTGCGGCCACAATACCAGCTAAGATTAATGGTTTAACGCCTTTCATCGCATACACCTTCACTCGTTAATTAGCAGATTTGCTAGTTTATTTTTCAAGGCCAAAAACTTTGTTAGACAAATAATTTATGGCTTGAGATTTCCAATGAGCAGAAGTTTATAGATAAAACATGACAGGGATGTTGCGCAAAAAAGTCTATTTTATGACAACTGAAACAATTAAGACTTAAAAGGAAGGAGTGAGTATTTGTTGAGCAAACACTCACAATAAAGAGATAAATTAATCTAACAGTTTAATAATTTGATTATACGTGTGGCGCCAGTCTTTATAATTAATCTCAATTGAATACAGCTTATCCTCACGAAGAAATACTAAAGATGGGAATCCATGAATAGGTAAACTCCGTGTATATTGTAATTCAGCTTTGAGTTCATTATTAACTTCATCTGATAGGAAAGCGACGGTAAATTCATTTTTATTTAAACCTATTTGTTCAGCTAAACAAATTAAAACGCTATCATCTGACGGGTTTTGTGCATTTAAATAATAAGCATGTTGAATTGCTTCGATCATTTCACTTTCTTTATTTTTTTTTCGTGCAATTAATGCAGCTCTACATGCTGGGTATGTTGAACGTCTTGGTTGGTTTTTCTGCCAAAATTCGAAATTAAATTGTGTACCTAATTCGCTCTCTATTTTATGCCATATACTTTCAAGCCGCTCTTTCATATTTTGCGTCATTGCAGTTTGGCTATCAGGGGCTAAACCACCTACTTTATATTCAACCGTCAGTTTATTTTCAAGCTCAGCTTTTAATTTAAGCCAGGTTGGTGTGTAGCCCCAACACCAGCTGCACATTGGGTCATGGATATAAATAAGTTTACATTGATTCATATTAATCCTTAATCTTTTGTAGAAACAACCTTGTTACGACCAAGCGCTTTGGCGTTATAAAGATACTCATCAGCTTGTTTTAGCGCACTATTATAATCGCCTACTTTATCAACTTGTACCACACCAATACTACAGGTAAGTGATATTTGTAGGTTATCTTCAGCTAATAACACTTGTGCTGCTACGTGTTCACGAAAACGGTTAGCAATATCAACAGCATTCGTACTTGTTTCTTTTGGTAAAATAACAACAAATTCTTCACCGCCGTACCGTGCTTTTACTGCTGATGTAGGAAATTGTGATTCGAGTATTTTGGTAAATTCAATTAACACAATATCACCAAAATCATGGCCGTAAGTATCGTTAAGTCGTTTAAAATGATCTAAATCCAGTAATAATAATGAAAATGGAAGGTATTCATTCGGTCGACTATCAACAAGCTTTAAAAAATGAGAAGTAATAAAGCGTCTATTAGCAATCCCTGTAAGTTGATCGGTATAAGCATCTTGTTTTTGTTCCAGTGTAATATCAGCAATTGCCATATGACTTCGATACCTAAAAAACTCACCAATAAATGAGAATATGTACACTAAGGTAAACGATGCTATAAATCGTGTTTTTTCAATATCACCATACACAACTTGACCGAAATTTGGACCATATAAAATGGCGATACAACACAGTAATAAAGTTAAACCTAGCCATGTGCCCAGTCTTACACCTAAAGAAGAAAAGGTAACAACAGGGTAGAACATGAGCCAATACAATGCAGTATTTTCCTTTCCTCCAGTATAAGTAAGGACAATACACAATATAAAAACAATACTCATACAAATTAATGCGACAGTTTCTAATTTCCCAGTTTTTATAAAGTAAAACATACTACAAATAATGGTTACATTAACTGCAATTAATGCACTTGTTAATATTGGTGAGTAAACATCATAATTCAAAAAAATTAGAATGCTAATAACAACAATAGATATAGCAATCATAGTGAATAAAGAAAACGCTTGACGTTGTTTGTCAGAACTATAAACACTGTCAATGTTAATTAAGTTTAGCCAGCTTTGTTTGTTAGAAATTTTATTCACCATTATTTTATTGCTTTAAATACTTTATGAGAGTTGTTAAATGCCTTGTATTTCAATAAGAATACGTCGACAAGGAGGGTTTTCACTCGTCATCATACTGGTATAAAGTAAAGCGAAAGGCATTTTTAACTTTTCTTCACTTATTTATACGTATAGCCTATCAAAAATAAAACCGCTTCATCATTTAGTAAAAATAACTGACTAAATTTATTCACATACATGTAATTAATCGAATACGGCTAAAATACGAAAGCTTAAATGCATAACGCTGCAATAGTCACCTTGCTATAAAGTTCAGGCTTAGCGGACATAAATGCATTATTCTTATATTCGTTAGCCTGTTAATTTTAGCAAAATTTAGAAAGTTTTCTTACTTAATAACCCCTGCAAGCTGCGATTTCGTTGAAAATAAGAGTAAAGGACTAACTGACAGAACGTGGATTATCTGTGTGATGAGTTAAACATAAAATTGGAACGTTCTACAAAGTGACGGCTTGATTAGTAATTGAATACGTATTCAATCACTAAAAACATTGTGCATTAAGGGATGAATGTACGCTAACTAAATAAGGCTTAATCATTGCAGAGGAGTATTTACTATGGTCGGCTTATTTTCAGGCAGACCTATGCGGTGTCGTTATTTCCCGTAAATAACCGAGAATACAGTGTAGACGTCAAACATGCGCAGCGCGGTAATTAAATTTACTCGTTAGAGCAACTTTCGAATTGTAAAAGTTAGTAAGCCCTAATAAAATCTTCAATCGCATTTTATAAAGGCAACAAGCTGATCTAGTTTACTTGTACCAATCTGTATAGGTATTTGGACAACTTAACAAATTAAATTACCTCATATCTAAGCAGATTGGTATTATTTAAACCAAATATGATAAAAACTTAAACTTATGAAATTAAAAAGATTAAGTACAACGGCTCAATCACCATTTTTTTGCTAGTTTAACTACGTTCAAACCGTACCAAGCAATAAATACATAACACAACATTGGGACAAAGAAACTAGCTTGTATATTAACCGTGTCAGCAAAGTACCCTTGTATCAGAGGGATCAACGCACCACCGACAATTGCAAGGCATAACCAACCAGATCCTTTACTCGTTAATGAGCCTAATCGTTCTATTGCAACAGAAAAGATGGTTGGAAACATAATAGAATTAAATAAACCAACTGCTAATACTGAATATAATGCAACGTCGCCGTCGCTAAATATTGTTATCAATAATAAAACAATGACACTGCATGCATTAAAAGCAATAGCTTTAGATGGTGCAATTTTTTGTAAAAGTGCAGAACCAATAAAGCGACCGACCATGGCACCTCCCCAGTAATAACTAATGAGTTTAGCTGCTGAGTGTTCTTCAAGACCTGCAATATGTGCCTCGCCAAAGTAATTAACTAAGAAGCTTCCTATAGCAACCTCTCCTCCTACATAACAAAATATAGCTAACACACCCATTGTTAAATGAGGCGCTTGAGTTAATGAGCGAGTTTGAGTTTGTTGATCGTTATTGTCTTTATGCGCTTCTATTTCTGGTAATTTAATAAAGGCAAAAATAATAGCAATTGACAACAGAGCTACTGCTAGCAGTAAGTAAGGAATTTTCACTGATTCTGCAGAAACTGCTGAGACAGCAAGGCTACCTGCAGCGCCAAAAAACAATAACCCACCAACATAAGGACCAACGGTGGTACCTAATGCATTAAGAGCTTGTGCTAAGTTTAAGCGCGACGAGGCTGTTTTTTCAGGACCAAGAGCGGCCACATAAGGGTTTGCAGATACCTGTAAAACTGTAATACCTGAAGCAAGGACAAATAGCGCACTTAAAAAAAGCCAATATTCATGCACAACCACAGCAGGATAAAATAACATGCACCCAATCGATGCCACAACTAAGCCTGTTAAAATACCTTTTTTATAGCCTAGTTGTTTAACTAAAATTCCAGCGGGTAACGATACAATAAAATAAGCACCAAAAAAGCAAAATTGCACAAGCATTGCTTCAAAGTAGCTTAAATCAAATACGCTCTTTAAGCGGGGTATTAGTACATCATTTAATACCGTTATAAAACCCCATAAAAAAAATAGGGTTGTCATTGCAGTCAGCGGAAACAGATAATTTTTCTTTTGCTGTCCGTTGACCGAAAATGATTGTTTTGTATTTATTTCACTCACGTCGTTTTCACTCCATTAACAAATTGAAAACGATTTTACATGTTTATTTGTGAATAATACGCCACCCACTAGGAACGTTCCACTACAACGTTTATTGTAACTAACCTAAACTCTGGTCAAGAGATTTACTAATGTATTGAATCATGATTAAATTTATTTTCTCTAACCGGAGATTTTCAGTGGAAACAAGGCGAATTTAGGCGTCAATAGCTGACCTATTGCAGTAACCCAACGCAGACAGCGCTGAAAATAGCTGCTCGAGATAGATTTGTTATTCACAGTTTAGGTTAACTAGTATCCACACTCAGAATTAAGGCTATCAATTAAACGTTGAGTTTCGCCGCTATTATTAAATTTATATAATCCCTTATTAATATCCTCCAAAACACCAAGCCAATTATGACTCAATTTACTTATTGCAAAATACAGAGGGTTATTTTGTAGTGGGATACTTTCTTCTTCGATTGAATTTAATAAAAATTGTTTTTGTGAATGACTTAACGATGAGTATTGAACTGAAAACTTTAACACTGTCGGATCGCCAATAATTAAATCAACTCTTTTCGCCACTAATAGCTGAACAAGCTGTAAGTCATCAACTGAATGCATTATTTGAAATTCATTATTGTCCATCATTGCATCAAACTCAGGCGTATTTTGATAGCCACGGACCACACCAATCCGTTGACCTTTGAGTGATTTCAAATTGCCAGAAAAGCGGTCAGCCTCATGCTTTCTTTTTAGAAACGCAATTTCGCCGCCTTTAAATGAATTTGATAAACCTAATAAGTCGCTGCGAGTTTTTCCTAATACATAATCAGAAGGTGCTGTGTCTTCAATAAAATATTCAGGCATTAAAATATCTGCTTTGCCTAACTCAACATTTCTTACCGCTCGTGCCCAAGGTAAAAATTCAATATGGACGCTATAACCTTGACTATTAAGTAGTGAAACTGCAAATTGGTACACCCACCCTTTATTGCATAATTTATCACCAATGTATGGGGGCCAATCTAATGTCGCAATATGAAGCGTTTGTTTACTGTTATTTGCTTTATAGAGCGTCCCTGATTTATAAGGTTCACCGTGCAGCATAATATTATTACCGCTACTTTGATAAGTAATCGGTATTTCAGCAGCCGTCTCCGCAGTAAAGATCAAAAGGAGAATAAACAAAAATCGCATGGCATACCTATTAAAAAATAGTATTAATAGCAATAAGTGTAGGAGAAAATTTAACCTTGTGTGTTTATATTCTCTTTAATTAGCCTAATTAAAGAGTTAATAATGTTAAACACGACTTTACTTAATACTTACCAGCTTACTTAAATCATCGAAGCCAACTTCTACGCAAGTGAGATCAAGCAAGTGTAATTCGTTTACTCTATGTCCGAATCTTTTAAGCACAAATATAATAACTGCGGAATGCTGAATTAGGGTTATCATTTTTAAATAGGCAAAAACAACACCAACCTATTTAGATGAGAAAAGCTTAACTCGTCAATAAACTCAATAACTTATAGTGATTTGCGCAAGAGGAAAGATGAGCTAACATTTCACCCATTTCATTTTATTGTTGGTATCACGTGAGCTTATAATTGTTGTATCGCTGCTCTCAACACCGCCTAATTTAGCCAAGCGGTCGTACAAAACCACATTACAAGTAGCCGCTAGGTTCATACAGCCAATAGTTGGAATATACACAACTTCATCACACCACTTTAGAACGTCTTTTGATACAGAGCCATCTTCGGGGCCAAATACATAAAATGCATTTTCAGGATGTTTAAACTCAGGTAAAGGTGTTGCACCTTCAATAAGCTCAATAACAACAACGGTAGCGCCCTCTGGTTTTACCATCTCTAAACTGTCGGTTTCAGTTAAAGGGATACGTTCAACCACATTTTTTGTATCTGTATGAAATTTTTTAGCGTTTAAGTAGCGATTACCGGTAAAAAAAACTTGTTTAGCATCGTAACAACCTGCTGCACGCAATACACCGCCAACATTAGTCGGGCTTTTAGGATTGATTAAACCAATTACGGCTTGTTGCTTACTCATTAATTTACGTCCTTTGTTGGCCACTCTGCAATGTACAAATCAAAGTCGTCGAGCTTAACATCACAATCTTTTACTGTTTTGTCTTTTACAGAAATACCTAACTCATGCATACTCGTTTTATCGCCATTATTTAATAACGGGTGCCAAGAAGCCAAACCACGACCTTCGTGTAAACGACGGTAACTGCAGCTTTGTGGCATAAAAAAGATGTCTTTAAGGTTTTCTTTGGTAAGTTTTACACAAGAAGGTACAAGGGTTTGGCGGTTTTCGTACTCGCTACAACCACACGTGTTGTTATCCAGGTACTGGCACACAATATTAGTAAATATTAATTGCTCGCCTTCACGTAGTTGATCGGTTGCAGTAAATTCGTCTTCATCTTCACTATCAATAAAGGTATTTAAACAACATTTTCCGCATCCATCACAAATGGCTTCCCATTCGTTTTGACTCATGTCGCTTAAGCTTTCTTTAAGCCAAAATTGTGTATTTGCTAATTGTTGATCAAACATAGTTTACTCGTGCCCCCTAAAGAGCGCGCATTCTACCGTATTGCTGTAAATGGCGCAAAGCCAATACCCTTTAAAAATACTGTCTTTGCGCTACAAATTAGCGTTGGTATTTAACCCAACGCTTAATTTTTTCTTCTAAAATTGGCATCGGCAATGCCCCATCGATTAATATTTGTGTATGAAACGCTTTAATATCAAACTGATCACCGAGCTCTTTTTTACAGTATTCACGCAGATCTTGAATTTTAAACTGCCCTAACTTATAAGAAAGTGCTTGCCCAGGCCATGCGATATAACGTTCCACTTCAGCAACGACGTCGCTTTTTGCCATAGACGAATTAGCAAGCATGTAGTCAATCCCCTGCTGACGCGTCCACCCTTTTGCATGAAAACCGGTATCAAGCACTAAACGCATAGCACGTAATTGCTCATCAGATAAACGGCCATACCACATATAAGGGTCGGTAAATAAACCAAGCTCTTTACCAAGACTTTCAGCGTACAGAGCCCAGCCTTCAGCAAATACGGTGTAACCACCAAATTTTCTAAAATTAGGTAAACCTTCTATTTCTTGCTGTAGCGCAATTTGAAAGTGGTGCCCTGGGGCAGCTTCATGAATCGATAAAGTTTCGAGTAAAAATTTAGGTTGTGCTTTTAAGTTAAAGGTATTGATATAAAAAATACCAGGGCGAGAGCCATCTGGTGCGGGAGATGAGTAAGATGCCCCTGCAGCCGACTGTGCTCGGTATGCTTCAACCGGCTTCACTATATAAGGTGCTTTTGGGGCGACATCGAATAATAAAGGTACACGTGCATCTATCTTTTTTTTAACGTTTTCGTACGCTGCAACAAGTTCATCCGCTGTATCAAAGTAAAACTCATCTGAATCTCGTAAGTGAATAAAAAATGCAGCTAAGTCATCTTTAAAGCCGACTGTCTCTTTTACTTTTTTCATTTCACTTAAAATACGCGACACTTCACTCAAACCAATTTCATGGATTTCGTCAGCAGATAAGCTCAGTGTGGTATTTTTTTTAATTTTGTATTCGTACCATGCCTTACCATTTGGTAAATCGCTATAGCCTACTGTTTCTCGGCTATTAGGAATATATTGCTCAACTAAAAACTCACTCATGCTGTTGTAGGCAGGTACTAAACGCTGCATAATTAGCTCACGATATTGTGCGGTAATGTCTTCTTTTTGCTGTGCACTGAACGATTCGGGTAGGTTTTTAATTGGCCCCCAAAATAACGAATCCTCGGCTTTTGTCGTAACATGCGCTTTAAACTGTGGGGCAAGTTTTTGTGCAAGGGGTTTAGGCAACACCACCCCTAACTCAATGCCTTGAGCCATTGATTTCTCAACACTTGCTAGCCACTTAATAAAACCATCGCTACGGGTTAGAAAATGACGATAGTCATCTAGCGTTTTAAATGGCTGTGCACTTTGCCCTGAGCCAAAGCCCGCATAGGTATTATGTGCGCCCGACATTTGATTAATAGGCAATAAATAATCAGGGAATTGCATACCTTCTAGCTTCAATGCTAAATCACGATTTAGTATTTCGTAACTTAATAATGCTTGCCCGCTTAGCTGAGTTTGATCAATATATGCTAATCGTTGTTGATATTTTTTATAAAAAGCCGCTTTTTTATCACGATTGTGTTGTGAGATTTCAGCCGTAAATTTATCGTTAAATTCACTACGACCATTATAGGTTGCGCTGATTGGGCTAAATGTAAGAGACTCATCGTAATATTGTGCAACAAGCACATCAAGTTGTTGCTGGGCAGAAAGTTCTGAAATAATACTTGCTGGATCGTTTGTTGTGGTTGGCTCAGTACTGTTGCTAGCACTTGCGTTAAGCTCTGTATTAATGCAGCCACTTAATGTAAACATTACACCGCTGGCTACTAAAGCTAATTTAATTAATTTCATGATAATCCTTTTAAAATTTACCCGCTGATTATGAGCATTAATAGTGACTAAATAAAGAAATTACGACAGATTACGTTCATCGCTATTTATTTGCTCTTTTAATTAAGCTTGGTACAGTCAAGGAAGTTCCTACTTTCTCTATAAGAAGAATAAAATGAAAAAACACCTGCTGTCAGCTTCTATCACATTATTGTGTTTAACGAGTTTAAATGTGCACGCCGTAACTTATGTATCGGCAAAAGCCATGCTAGATGTAGAAAACGGTACGTTAATACAATCGCCATTAATTACCATTGATAATGGCATGATCATATCCATAGAACGCAATAAAAAACCAACGCTCACCAAAACAGATAAGTTAATTGATTTACCAGCGCTAACGCTGCTTCCAGGTTTAATGGATATGCATGTGCATTTAACGAGCGATCCTACGGTGCCGCGCAGTGAACGTTTAGGCCAGTCAGTTCCTAGAATGGCGATTAAAGCAGCTCATTTTGCCAAAGAAACCTTAGAAGCTGGATTTACAACAGTACGTAATGTTGGCGCAGAAGGTTACAGCGTTATAGCCGTGCGTGACGGCATAAATGCGGGTGACATAGTTGGCCCTCGTATTTGGGCTGCAGGCCCATCACTCGGCATTACTGGCGGGCACTGTGATAACAACCGATTACCTCCTGAGCTTAAATATACTTCAAGTGGCGTCGCAGACGGTCCATGGGCTGCGCGTATAAAAGTACGCGAAAACATTAAATACGGGGCAAACGCTATTAAGTTTTGCGCCACAGGTGGAGTATTTTCAAAAGGGACTAAAGTAGGTGTACAGCAATATTCTTTTGAAGAAATGAAAGCCATTGTTGATGAAGCCCATATGCGAGATTTACCAGTTGCAGCCCATGCACACGGTACAAGCGGGATTAAAACAGCCATTAAAGCAGGTGTTGATAGCGTAGAGCATGCCAGCTTTTTAGATGACGAGGCCATAGCGCTTGCCAAAAAGCATGGTACGTGGCTTTCTATGGATATTTATAATACCGAATACACGCTAACTTATGGCGAGCAAAACGGCGTAGACGAAGAAAACCTAAATAAAGAGCGCCAAGTGTCTAAAAGGCAGCGTGATAGTTTTAGCCGTGCTGTAAAAGCGGGTGTGAAAATGGTGTTCGGTACTGATGCAGCAATTTACCCGCACGGAGATAATGCTAAACAGTTTAGCCGCATGGTTGAGCTTGGCATGACAGAACTGCAAGCAATCCAAGCATCAACGATTAATAGCGCGAAACTATTAAAAATGGATGATCAGTTAGGACAAATTAAAGCAGGCTTTGCCGCAGATATAATTGCCGTTAAAGGCAACCCATTAACAAACATATCCCTTTTAGAGCAAATCCCTTTTGTTATGAAAGCAGGTGTTGTGTATAGAGCTAAAAAATAATACCGAGCTTTGGGTAAAGCCGCTATTTTCAGCGCTAACTGTGTTGAACTTACTTACCATAGGCCACAAAACCTAATAAAAGGCTGAATAATTAAAACTCAGCCTTAATTATTTTTTAACATATACATTTTCTATTTTACCAAACTGCTCCCAAACTAAATGTTAACAAATTTGCATTAATGTTTATAAAAAATCACTTAAAGCTCAAATATAAAGCAATCAACTCTATTAAATAAAAATTATTGAATTTTTTATTCACTTTAAAAACAATAACCATTATCATTCGCGCAAATAGTTAAATACGAATGCTTATCACATTATGAAAAAATTTAAATACTCATTACTTACCTTAGCTTGCTTGAACGCGCACGCAGCAATCGCAGCGACAACCTCTGTTGAAGACGATATTGAACGCATCAGCGTATACGAAAAACAAAACCGCGTTGTAATGAGCTCTGGTCTTGCTACTAAGTCAGACATGTCTTTAATGCAAACACCCGCACCGGTTGTTGTTATTGACCGTGAATTAATTGAATCTCAGGGCGTTGATAGCCTTCAAGATTTAGTAAGGAACGTAAGTGGCTTAACGCAGGCTGGCAATAACTATGGTATTGGTGATAATTTAGTAATTCGTGGTTTAGACGCAAACTACACCTACGATGGCATGTACGGTGGCGCAGGTTTAGGCAATACATTTAACCCAACTCGTTCACTTACAAATGTTGAATCTGTTGAGGTTTTAAAAGGCCCTGCAACAGGTTTATATGGCATTGGTAGTGCAGGTGGCGTAATTAACCTAATTGAAAAAAAGCCGGAGTTTGAAGAAAAACACAAAGTAGCGGCTGAGCTTGGCCAGTGGGATAGCTATTCATTATCATTTGATAGTACTAACGCTATAACAGATGATTTAGCTTATCGTGTAATGGCTAAAACAGCGTCAAGTGACGGCTTTCGTGATTTAAAAGAAGATCGCGATGAAATTTATACCTCACTTAAATACGTGCTTAATGACAGACAAAACATCATACTTTCTGCAGCCTATATAAAAGATGAAATAGCGGTTGATTCTATTGGTCACCCTATTCGTATTTACAATGCAGAAACTGCAAACGGCTTAAGCGCGGGTGAAGTAACTGGTGCCGATTTAGTAAACGATCCTACAGGAAGCGGCGTACAGTTAAGTGATGCACAACGCGACCAACTTGCTAATTCGCTATCTGCATCTGATGGCTTAACACCTTATAGCTTTGGCACAAATGGTATTATTTCACCAATGGCTGATGCCAACGAAGGTGAAGAGCTGCGTTTTAAATTAACGCATAACTACTACATTACTGACGATTTATTTTTAAACCAGCAGCTACAGTACCGCAACTACACATCTAGTTTTGCACGCCAAACAGGTGCATATAACTACGTCTATTCAACGCGCAGTGGCATTATTAATAATGACCCTCGTGCACCTTTAGTTGAAGACGGCGTACTTTACCCGTTTGCAGCACGCCGTCAAGAATACCGCCAAGTAGAAGCCGATGAAAAATCGTGGCAGTACTTTTTAGATTTACGTTATGACTTTATGTTAGGCGACGTAGATAACGAATTGCTTGTTAACGCCAACTACGAAGATAGGGATATTCGTTTTAAACAATTCTCAATATGGGATCAAGATTACGTACTCACAAACAATGATGGTGATGTAACGTACCAAGGTTCATTGCCATATATTTACGACATCAGAGAACCAAATTGGCCAACCGGTAACTTTGAAGATTACGATCCACTTAAAACAAGTGACTACAATAAAAAAGTACAAGCATGGGGCTTAGGTATTCAACATGTAGGCTACATAACTGAAGAGCTTACAACGCGTATTGGTGTGGCATATAACCGAATTGAACAAACTTATGAGCACTTTGGTGTTGATGAGCGTTACAGCTCTAGCCGTGCAGAGCCAACTCCTGAAGCGAGTACATCAGATTCTGGCTTAACATATAACCTTGGTGCAACTTATCAGCCATCTGAAGATTTATCTGTATTTGTAAATCATTCAAAAGGCCGTACAGCGTATAGTGTATTAGGCTCAGTGGCAGGTAATGAAGCTGACCGAGAAGATTCAGAGTCTATAAGTAACGACCTAGGCTTTAGATTTAAAGCGTTTGATGATCAACTACTGGCTTCTGTTGTTGTATTTGAAAGCGCTCGTACTAATTTAGAATATGCAAATCCGCTTTATGACGCTTTAACATCAGGCTCAAATGTACCTGAAAGCTATTATGATGGTAAAGAGCAAACAAAAGGTGTTGAGCTTGATTTAAACGCTTACTTGAACGATAAATGGAAAGTAAACGTAAACGGTATTTATCAAGATGCACGTGACAAAAGTAATCCTAACAGCAGCAGTTACGACACACGCCAAAAAGGTGTGCCTTACGTAACAGCAAGTACGTGGGTAACCTACTACGCAGATATGTTTAACTTACCTGAAGCTGTGAACATAAGTGGTGGTATTACGTTTGTAGATAACCGCAGTACTAATTCAAGTTCGTTCTCGATTCCTGATGGTTATGTACCAAGCTACACGATTTACGATACAGCGGTATCGTATACAACTGATAAATGGCATATGCAGTTAAACTTAAATAACTTGTTCAACAAAAAGTATTACTCAAAAGCGATGTTTTTAGGTGGTATGCCAGGGGAAGAGCGTAATGCAAAACTAAGTTTTAGTTACACACTTTAACTAGTTAACCTGAACTCTGGATAATAAATCTATCTCAAGCAGCTATTTTCAGCGCTCAGGTTAGTTAAATACTTAAAAAGCACGGTTTTTTAGAAACCGTGCTTTTTTGTTTGATGAGCGTTTAATTTAAGTTAGATAGTAACCACTATGCGACCGTTAATTTCACCTTTGAGCATATCGTCAAAAATTTCGTTAATGTCCTCTAAGCGCTTTTCTTCAATAATTGCTTTTACTTTACCTTGAGCAGCAAATTCTAAACATTCTTGCAAATCTTTACGTGTACCAACAATAGAGCCCACTACTGACACGCCATTGAGCACTGTATCAAAAATAGGAAGTGGC
This sequence comes from Pseudoalteromonas sp. 20-92, assembly GCF_030847595.1. Taxonomy (NCBI): domain Bacteria; kingdom Pseudomonadati; phylum Pseudomonadota; class Gammaproteobacteria; order Alteromonadales; family Pseudoalteromonadaceae; genus Pseudoalteromonas; species Pseudoalteromonas sp. 20-92. The sequence goes on along the minus strand of NZ_JANJGQ010000002.1, from coordinate 164,325 downwards.
ATATCCTCTGGAGGTAATCCCACTAATACACATTTACCGCCACGGCGTACACTTTTATAAGCTTGTTCAAACCCTGCTTTAGAGACCGCAGTACACACAACACCATGCGCGCCACCTACTTGTTCGAAAATAGCTTCACTCGAAACCACGTCTTTAAAATCGAGTGTTATATCTGCGCCAAGCTCCTTAGCAAGCGCGAGTTTTTCTTTGCCTGTATCAACAGCTATTACATTAAAACCCATTGCTTTGGCGTATTGAACCGCTAGGTGCCCAAGACCACCGACGCCAACAATAGCAACCCACTGCCCTGGTTTAGCACCGGATACTTTTAATGCTTTATAGGTTGTAACGCCTGCACAAAATAATGGAGCGGCCTCAGAAAATCCTAACCCCTCTGGTATTTTTACAACGAAATCGCCATGGGCCAAGCAATACTCTGCATAACTACCATCAATAGAATAACCAGTATTGTGCTGCGATAAACACAGTGTTTCTTTACCATCTAAACAAAACTCACAATGCCCACATGCACTATATAACCAAGGAATACCCACTCTATCGCCAACTTTAAGGTGTTTTATGTTACTGCCTAGTTTTTCAATAACACCAACCCCTTCATGCCCTGGTACTAGTGGCATTTTGGGTTTTACAGGCCAATCACCATGACAGGCATGTAAATCAGTATGGCAAACACCACAGGCTGCTATTTTTACTAGTACATCGTTAGTTCCAACTTCAGGAATTGGCAGGTCAGTAATTTCTAATTTACCTTTATATTCATTATTTATTGCAGCTTTCATAATCATTCCATCGTATGTAAGAAGTCGTAAGTTAAAAAAAGTATTTTCGTCAGGTTATTTAAATAACATAACCTAATATAGGCGGATACAAGTTAATCTAAATCAAACTTTAGTAGCGAAAAACAAATTTTACACTGCGTAAGATCTTGCTATCCAAAATCAGCGTGCTAGCATTTACTTTCTGAAATTATTGAAAGTTAATAAGCTATGAGTTTATCCGAAAAGAATTTTGCCTTTGTAATGCATTGTGGTGAGATGGGCAGCCGCTGGGGATTCAATCGTACCATCGGACAAATGTGTGGTTTGCTGATTATTACTAAAAACCCAATGACAGCCAATGAGATTGCAGATGCGCTTAGTATTTCTCGCGGTAATGTAAGTATGGGTATTAAAGAGCTGCAATCGTGGCAGTTAATTAAGGTGCAACATATACCTGGAGATCGAAAAGAATACTACGCCCCTGCAGGTGAGATTTGGGATATGGCTAATCGTGTTTTCGAAGAACGAAAAAAACGAGAAATAGAGCCAACGCTTACGCTTCTACGCGATAACTTATTAGACGAAGCCAGTAATGACGATGAACTTTACGCGCAAAAACAAATGGGGGAAATTCACAACCTACTTGAAACCGTCACTAAATGGTCATCAGAGCTGCAACGTTTAACGCCAGAGCAACTTAATAAACTGATGAAGCTAGGTTCTGGAATTGGTAAAGTTATTGACCTAAAAGATAAGATATTCAAAAAAGAATAAAGCCGCAATTGCGGCTTTATTTATAGGTATATTTCAAAAATTAGATTTTTGGATAACCAATTCTATCCGACAAGTAACCTACGCTAGTAGCAAAGTAATACGAGCGATTCCAATGCATAAACACTTTGTAGTTATCGTAGGCTAAATACATACGACCATTTATGTCATCAGGCATAACCAGCGCAGCACGTACGTCTACATTAGGTAAATCAGAACCATCAGCTTTACGAACACCCAGTGCTTGCCAATCAGCTAATGAGCGCTCTGAGTCATTCCAATATTCTAACCACTGCTTGCGTGTTTTTGTTCCACGAACTAAAACAAATTTACTATCAAAATTTTCAGGTAACTGAACTTGGCGACCCCAAGTAAGTGAGTCATTCCAACCCTCTTGCTTTAAATAATTAGCGATTGAAGCAAATGCATCTTCCTTTGTAGTCCAAATATCTTTACGACCATCGTTATTGTAATCAACCGCGTAAGCATTAAAAGAGGTAGGCATAAATTGCGTTTGCCCCATTGCGCCTGCCCATGAGCCTTTAAATTTATCAAGCGTTATATGACCTGATTTTAAAATATCCAGTGCAGCCCAAAGCTGGCGTTTATAAAGTGCTTCTCGGCGTCCATCAAAAGCAAGCGTCACTAATGATGAAATAACGTTATGACCACCTTGTATAGTGCCAAAGTTACTTTCAAGTCCCCAAAGCGCGACTATAAAGCGTGCTTGTACGCCAAACTCTTTCGCTACTTTTTCAAGTACCTCTTTGTTTTCTGCGTAAAGCTTACGTGCGCGGTCAATTTTCCATTGTGGTACACGTTTTGGTAAATACGTTTCAAGGGTTTCTTTTACTTCAGGCTGGTTTTTGTCAGCCGAAACCACTTTTTCTTTATACGTTGCTGTTGCAAACGCATCGTCAATAAGTTTGGCCTCATAACCTTTTGCAATAGCTTCTTGCTTTAAATTAGCTAAGTAATCTTGAAAATCAGCCTGAGTTTTTGCAATCACAGGTGAGCTTAAACATACACCACATAATATAACGATAAGTTTTTTAATCACTATCGACTCCATTGTCTTTTTGTAATTGGCTTAGCAAATTTTGCTCAGGTGGTGGAATTTGTAAGTAGTAGCCTTTATCAGGGTTTGATAACGCTGCTTTTACAGTTTCTAAATCTGCCCCACCTAAATGCTCACGTTTTGCTAAATTGATGATCATCACATAAACAGGTTGACCAAACATAGTCATCAAAGGTTCCGGAACTTTACTAAAATCATCTCTTTTTTCAACAAATAAGAACGTATCCGCTTTTTTCTTACTTTTATATACTGCAGTGAGCATTATGGCCCTATAAATTCTTGCTTAACAATGCCGCACACTATAACATGAGAGTAATAATAAGTTAGAAAAATTAGATTAGAAATTTCATTAAAGGCCTTATTCAGCCTATGTTTATCTAAGATTAATTTCTGATCAGACAATTCAATTGAGCGTGTATGTCGGACCAAATTTTTGAGTTAAAAGGGAATCTTTTTACGTTATCAGTTTTGCATCTCTATACTACTGATATAAATCTTTTAGCAGAACAACTGTATATAAAAATAGCCCAAGCACCTAAGTTTTTTGAGGGTGCACCTATTGTTGTTAACTTAATTGAGATAAAAAATAGTTCACTCGATTTTGTTCACTTAAAATCATTAATCGAGCGGATGAGTTTTAATGCTGTTGGTGTGTGTAATGGTTCTGATGAACAACACATAGATGCGAAAGCTGCTGGGCTCTCTGTTTTAAATTATTCACAAGACGTTAAGAGTGAACCTGTTAAACAGGAAACTAATACGTCTATCATTGAAAAAAATGTAATTTTACCAGCACAAATTATCAATGGTGCTGTACGTTCGGGACAGCAAGTTTATGCAAAAGACAGAGACCTAATTGTGTTAGGTGCTGTAAGTCATGGCGCCGAAGTTATTGCCGATGGTAACGTGCATATTTATGGCACGCTACGCGGGCGGGCTATCGCCGGTGCAAAAGGATTAAAAAATGCACATATATTCTGCCAAAAATTAGAGGCAGAGCTTGTTTCCATTAATGGTAATTATTGGATCAGTGATTCACTCCAAGGTGAGCATTGGGGAAACGCCGTGCAAATACAACAAAAAAATGAATCATTAGAAATTTCAGCTTTGGTTAAAGGATAAATCTCATGGCAAAAGTAATTGTCGTTACCTCAGGTAAAGGCGGTGTTGGAAAAACAACATCAAGTGCTGCAATCGGCACAGGCTTAGCACTAAAAGGCTATAAAACTGTTATTATCGATTTTGATATTGGTTTACGTAACCTAGACTTAATTATGGGTTGTGAACGCCGTGTGGTTTATGACTTTGTAAACGTAATCAACGGTGAAGCAAAACTTAATCAGGCGCTTATTAAAGACAAGCGTGTTGATAAATTGTTTTTACTCCCTGCATCGCAAACGCGTGATAAAGACGCATTAACACGTGAAGGTGTTGAACGCGTACTAAACGAATTAAAAGAAGACTTTGATTACATTGTTTGTGACTCGCCAGCTGGTATTGAAGCTGGTGCGATGATGGCAATGTATTTTGCTGACGAAGCAATTGTAACAACTAATCCAGAAGTGTCGTCAGTTCGAGATTCAGATCGTATTTTAGGTATTTTACACAGCAAATCGAAACGTGCTGAAGAAGGCCTAGAAAACATTAAAGAACACTTACTATTAACACGCTACAATCCTGATCGAGTTGCTAAAGGTGAAATGTTATCAGTCGAAGACGTACAAGACATTTTAGCTATTGATTTATTAGGTGTTATTCCAGAATCTCAAGCGGTACTAAGTGCATCTAACTCAGGTCAGCCCGTTATATTAGACAGTGAGTCTGACGCTGGGCAAGCTTATGCTGATGCTATTAACCGCTTACTCGGTGAAACCGTCGATTTTCGCTTCTTAGATGTAGAGAAAAAAGGCTTATTTAAACGGATTTTTGGAGGTTAACGTGTCTTTACTTGACTACTTCCGCTCAGAAAAGAAAAACAGTGCGTCATTAGCAAAAGAGCGATTGCAGATCATTGTCGCGCACGAGCGTTCTCAACGAGGAACGCCGGATTACTTACCACAATTAAAACAAGATATTTTAGATGTGATCCGTAAATACGTGAACGTAAGTAGCGATGCGGTACAAGTTCAATTCGATCAAAACGAAGATGATCTAGCTGTTCTTGAGCTAAACGTTACGTTACCTGATGAAGAAAAGAAGTAAATATAAAATGGGCGCTTAAAGCGCCCATTTTATTTATATCTGCTTTGTAATAGCGGCTCTAAATACCTATGCTTTGATCCTCTGCGCTGAACTAAAAGTTTTTCACCATGCAAATCAACAGATAAATGTCACACAATTAAAGGGTATATTTAATCTTAAGTATCCCACTCTTTTAGCGCATCTTGAACATATGAATAACGCCAAGAGCTAAGTAAGTCAGGCTTTATATGACTCTTTTTTTGCTCATTAGTAAGCTTCCAATTCCAACTGATCAATTGATTAATTTGCTTTTTAGAAGCCATAACGTCTTCTGGTATATTGTGCTCTTTAGCTACTTTGGTGATTTTTTGCTTTATATCTTTAGCAACTTTTTTGTAAGTAGGAAAATCAATTAAGCGCTTAAGTACTTCGGGGTGCTCGTTCTCAGGTATTGCTTTAGCTGCTTCAATACATTTTAGTACCTCAACACCAGAACGATTAACTTCTATAGCTTCAACACCAGGAATTTGACGAAGAGCATTTAGACTAGAAGGGCCACGTTTTGCAATTTCAGTCATGTTATGTTCTTTTAAAACAAAATTAAGCGCTAAATTTTTTCTAATTGCTTTATTTCGTCGCCATACAGCAAGCTCTTTTAATACAGCCAGCTCATGTGGTTTAAGTTGCCATGCATTTTTAATATCTTTATATAAAAGCTCATCGGGTGTTTGAAACGCACGTTTATTAGCAATTAATTCGCTTTCATTAATAACAATATCAAATAAATCAGCTGCTTTAATACGCTCAATAATTAATTTAAAACACGGCAGCAAATGAAATGTGTCAGCTGCTGCATAATCAAGTTGTTTAGTCGTTAACGGACGTTGCAACCAATTAGTACGCGATTCACTTTTATCTATTTCAATACCCAGCAGCTCTTTTACCATAAGCGCAAAACCCATACAGTTGCCTTCACCTAGCAATTGCAGTGCAAATTGTGTATCAAATAACGGCGCAGGGACAAAGCCTGCGTATTTTTGAAATACTTCAATATCCTCTGAAGGTGAATGTAATACTTTTAGTACGGTGGGGTCTTTTAATATTTGCCAAAAATCAAACAAAGAAAGTTCAGCCAGTGGATCAATCAAAGCTAAATGCTCGCCATCAAATACTTGGATAAGTGCAACTTCTGGATACAAAGTGCGACGACGCATAAACTCGGTATCAATAGCTAAAATAGGCTTGTTTTTTATTTGTTCAACAAAAGTGTTCAGTTGATTTTGTGTTTCGATTAATTGATATTGCACTTAGTCTCCTACAATAAAAAAGCCGGCTATTGCCGGCTTTTTTATAGGTTGCTAATCTTTCAAGGCTCTTCTGAGTATTTTACCTACATTAGTTTTAGGTAATTCATCCCTAAACTCAACGAGCTTGGGAACCTTATAATTAGTTAAATTATCACGACAGTGATTTATTATATCTTTTTCAGTCAAAGAAGGGTCTTTTTTTACAACAAAAACTTTAACTTGTTCACCGCTTGCATCATGTGGAATACCAATAGCTGCTACTTCAAGCACACCTTCGTGCATAGCGATAACTTCTTCAATTTCATTTGGGAAAACATTGAAACCAGAAACAATAATCATGTCTTTTTTACGATCGACAATAAAAAAGAAACCTTCCTCATCATAGGTTGCAATATCACCTGTTGCAAACCAACCATCTTTTAAACATTCAGCGGTTGCATCTGGTCGCTTGTAGTAACCAAGCATTACCTGAGGTCCCTTAACGCATAGCTCACCAGGCTCACCTTGTGCAGCCTCTTCACCATTATCAAGAATTAACTTTATATCAGTATTTGGCGCTGGTAAGCCAATAGAGCCGTTGTACGCTTTCAAATCGTAAGGACTGATAGTCACTAAAGGAGCACATTCAGTAAGGCCGTAGCCTTCCATTAATTTTGAGCCAGTTACTTTTTGCCATTTTTCAGCGACTGGACGTTGAACGGCCATACCGCCGCCTAATGACATTTTCAAATGGCTAAAATCAAGTTCAGCAAAACCTGGAGTATTTAACAAGCCATTAAATAACGTATTAACACCCGTAATGGCAGTAAATTTTGTTTGTCCTAATTCTTTAACAAACCCGGGCATATCGCGCGGATTAGTAATTAATAAGTTTAAACCACCATATTTCATAAAGGTTAAGCAGTTAGCCGTTAATGCAAAAATATGATAAAGCGGCAATGCGGTAACAACAACTTCTTTACCTCGTTCCAATACTTTATCTAAACAGCCCGATACTTGCTCAAGATTCCCCACCATATTACCGTGGCTCAACATTGCTCCTTTAGATACACCCGTTGTACCACCAGTGTATTGTAAAAAAGCTAAATCGCTTAAGTTCATTTCCGGGCGTTTATATGCATCTGCATCTGCTTCTAACAAGTCAGAAAACTTAATCGTATTAGGTAAATTGTATGTAGGCACCATTTTTTTAACGTGCTTAACAACAAAGTTTACTATGTGTTTTTTAAGGCCACCAACCAAATCGCCTACTTGCGTAACTACGATATGTTTAACATCAGTATGTGCAAGTGATTTTTCAAGCGTATCTGCAAAGTTTGCAAGAATAAAAATTGCGGTGGTATCAGAGTCTTTTAATTGATGCTCTAACTCACGCACGGTATAAAGTGGATTAACGTTAACAACCACACAACCCGCACGTAAAATACCTAAAATTGATATCGGCGTTTGCAATAAATTGGGCATCATAACAGCGACTTTGTCGCCTTTTTTGAGACCTAAATTATTTTGAATGTAAGAAGCAACTTTTTTGGTTGCTGTATCAATTTCGTCATAAGACAGTGTTTTACCCATATTAGTAAATGCAGGTAAATCTTTGTAGTCACTAAAACTTTTTTCGAACACTTCGAGTAACGAGTTGTAATGCTCAGGATCGATTGTTTCAGGCATACCCTCTGGGTAGCGCTTAAGCCAGATTTTTTCCACTCTTAGCCCCTGTTTATAATTATATTTTTATTAACCTTAATCTAAGTAAGGCACTTTAACAATTGAGCAAATACTCTAATGCGGGAATAATCCCACATTTATCGACAATATACAATTAACGTACACCACTTTGCACCATAAATGCTTGAATATATTCAAAACATTCGTTACTACTTTGCATATGACAATGATGTCCACCACCAACATTAATTACACTTAAGTCACTGTAATAACTAATATACTTAGCTAAATTCTGTTTTACAAACGTATAACCTTCATTACCTATAATTAATTGACATGGTGCAATTAAATCTTTTATTGCACCAATACATTGCGCTTCATCAAACCTAAAACCTGAATGATTTTTAAGCTTTGGGTCAGTCGTTAATTCAAACCCTCCATCGATTGCTTTTATGTTTCGATTCATTAAAAGCATAATTAGTTCATTATTCAAATCGGTAGTTTGTGAGCGTGCTTCATAAATTAGCGTTTTCGATTTATAAATTCTCGATTTCTTATTTTTTAATCTTGTTCTATTTAATACCGCGTTTTTTAACTGTTCGCATACATCTTGGCTAGGGGTTGTAACGCAGCCAATGCCTTCAATAAAGGTAACCGACTTAACATAATCGTTAAAACAGCTAGCAAAAAGTCCTGCCACCATGGCTCCCATCGAGTGACCAACTAAATGTACTTTTTTTACACCAAGCGCATTTATAAACTGGTATAAATCATCAATATAATCAACAAAATAATAGTGAGCATCTTGACTTCGCCAAGATGACAAACCGTGGCCTGCAAAGTCAATACAGTACCAAGTATGCTCAGGTTCAACGCCATCAAGCATAGGAGCAAAGCTATTACTATTATCGAGCCAACCGTGCAGTGCAATTACAACATCAGCGCCCGACCCTTTCTTTTGACCATGAATATTTAAATTGTTGGTTTGAATATTAAATGGCTGCACACCAAACCTCTTGTTGTTTTTAATGCATTGTCACTTATAGCATACAAGTTGTCAGACCACTAACATCTCCCTATTTGTTCAGCCTTGATGAGACTTTCACTCAATAAATAAAAAACAAAGTAACCATTAATTTTCAATAAGTTAAATAAACCCTAAATTTAAGAAAAGATCAACTTTCTAAAAACTAAACAGCGTTTTAATCTATTGCATGTTTTTATAAATAATAACGAGTATAAATACTGTGAATGACAGCTTTAATTACTATTTATAACCTATCGGCTTAAATAATCCACCTACCGAAATGGTTTCTTACAAATATTCATTTATTTATCATACTAAGTCTATACAATAAAAGCGGCTATTAAATAAGGTACACTCATAAGGTACAACCATGAAAAAACAGATCAGCTTATTGGCACTTTTATGCGCCACATCAGGTGTTTACGCAGAATCAGCACCTAAAAATGTAATTTATATGATTGGTGACGGCATGGGTCCAGCTTACACCACTGCTTATCGCTATTTTAAAGATGACCCTGCGACTAAAGAGATTGAAGGAACTGTTTTCGATACAATTTTGAAAGGTATGGCACATACTTATCCTGACGATCATACTTATGTAACCGACAGCGCAGCAGGTGCAACAGCACTGAGTAGCGGTCATAAAAGTTACAATGGCGCAATTGCAGTAGATACAGACAAAAAATCAGTTAAAACCATGCTTGAAATAGCAAAAGAGCGCGGTATGACAACAGCGCTTGTAGCAACATCACAAATAAATCATGCCACTCCAGCAAGCTTTGCTGCACATAATGAATCGCGTAATAACTACGACGATATCGCCAACGATTACATTGATAATAAAATTGTAGGTAAATTACCTGTCGATTTAATGCTCGGTGGTGGTACTCAATACTTTATTAGAGACGATCGTAATTTAGTTGATGAGTTTAAAGCTGCTGGTTATCAATACGGTGACGATATTAAAAACCTTGGCCAGATAACAAAAATACCAGCCATTGGCTTATACGCACCTAAAGGACTGCCTTTCGCACTTGATGAAAATCCAACTCGCCTAACTCAACTCACATCTAAAGCGCTCAAATTGCTAGATGACCAAAACAAGAATGGTTTTTTTGTAATGATTGAAGGCAGCCAAATTGATTGGTGTGGTCACGCAAACGATATAGCCTGTGCAATGGCTGAGATGGATGATTTTGCTAAATCAATAGAACAAGCAAAAGCGTATGTTGATAAAAACAAAGACACTATATTAGTCATAACGGCCGATCATTCAACAGGCGGTTTAACCCTTGGCGCACATGGTCAATACAAATGGGAAACTGATGTAGTAAAAGGTGTTAAAGCAACTGCTGGTAAACTAACTCAACTTTTACTGGATTCTGATGATTTAAAGCCAGTATGGACTGCTAACACCAATATTGAATTTACAACTGAAAATCAAATAAAACTTGAGCAAGCTAAAAAAATGGGTGAAAAAGCGCTTAATTTAGCTGTTAAAAGCATTATTAGCGATGCAAGCTTTACTGGCTGGACAACCGGCGGACACACCGCTGTAGACGTGCAGGTATTTGCTTATGGTAAAGGCAGTGAACAATTTATTGGATCGCAAAACAATACCGATATTGCTGATAAACTAATCGGCTTTATTGAAAAATAAAAATTGTATTTCATTTTGAATGACAAAAAGCCCGAACACATGTTCGGGCTTTTTATTAAATCTTATAGCTATATTCAAGTAAAGCGCGGTAATGCACTTTAAGCGTATATATCAACGCCTATTAAATTTTGTACTTCTGCTCTGCGTTCTAAATTAGCAAATTCAGTATAAGTAGAAATCGCTTTGCTTACTTGAGCTGTCGGTTGGTCGTAAATTGTTTGCCTGTACTCATTGCTTTTAGCACTGCTTTTAAACAGCTGATTAGCCAGTTCAACACCCTCGACACTGCTTTTTACATAATCGGTATTCGTTTTTTTAGCAGCCGGTTGGTCTAATAAGCTCTGTGGTTTATTAGTAACAACTTTGGTAGAGCTAACCCTACCCGGAATATCTCCGGTAAAAAAACCTGAACCAATAGGCAGCGTCATTACGCGTCTCCAACCTTAATAATGCATAAAATTATGATTTAAAAACAACCAATTTGCAAATAATATGATTACTCACGTCCTGGTAGCTTTTTCCAAGTCACCGTATCGCGCACATATTTAGGTTGAGCGTCGCTCGCTTTTACAACATCACCCGCTAAAAACGCGGCTTCAACATGCGCTAGCATATAACGTGCATCGGGTAATGTAATTTCACTATTAATTGTCACATTTTCAAAGTCATTAAGCGCATCAGGATAGGTTTTAAAACCCGTGCCCACCGCTACAGATGGCTCAGTGGTTGCTATATAATCATTATTTAGTAAATCAGGTTTTATAACGCATTCTTGGTTAACTAAAAGCATTAAATTATTTTGCGCTTGGTAATGGGCAAAATATATTTCACCCATACGCGCATCTATACTTGGGTAAACACTAAGACTGCCGTTTTGTTCAAACGCTTGTTGCGCCATAATAGCCAGTGTCGAAACACCAACAAGCGGTAAGTTAGTTGAGTACGCTAAACCCTGCGCTATTGCTACACTAATACGTACACCAGTGAAACTACCTGGCCCTTGGCCAAAACCGATTACATCTAAATCTTTTAATTTGCAGTTTGCTTTAGTTAACAGCTCATCCACGAGTGGAAGTATTTTTTGGCTGTGCTGCTGCGGACACTCTTCAAAATGATGAAATGTTTGGCCCTGAAAATGTAAAACAATTGAAAGCGCCTCAGTAGAAGCATCAAGGGCTAGAATGTTACTTTTTATCATTTTATTACTCTAATTAATTTGTTGTAAAAATTTATTGGCATCTTCTAAACTTCGTGTTCGGCGCATTGGCGGTAAGCTTTTTAAAAATACTTGGCCATATTGTCGTGTAACTAAGCGATTATCACATATGACAAGTACACCTTTATCTTTGCTATCGCGTATTAAACGCCCAACACCTTGTTTAAGTGCAATAACAGCTTGTGGCAATTGTATATGCGCAAAAGGGTCTTTGCCCTGCATTTGGCAATCTTGCATTTTAGCTTGTAATAATGGGTCATCGGGTGCTGCAAATGGCAATTTATCAATAATAACACAACTTAACGTACTGCCGCGTACATCAACACCTTCCCAAAAAGAAGCAGTGCCGAGTAATACCGCATTACCATGGCGGGTAAATTTCTCTAAAATAATACGCTTAGACATTTGCCCTTGCATATAAACTGGGTAGTCTATTTGTGTAGTTAGCCCTTCGGCTACCAAATGCATCATTCGATAGCTAGTAAATAATACAAAACAACGCCCTTGTGCTGATTTTATAAGCTCAAGCGTTAATTTTACAATTGCATGGGGCATATTATCAGCGTGTGATTCGGGTAAGTAGCGAGGTAAACACAGCAGCGCCTGATTAGGGTAATCAAATGGGCTATCTACCATCATGCTTTGTTTTGGTTTTAAACCTAGGCTTGCATTAAAATGCGCTAGTTTGTTGTCAACCGAGAGTGTTGCTGAAGTGAATACAAAACCTGCGCCCGTGTCTTGCATCATTTGAGCAAACTTAGCTGATACATTTAATGGCGTTATATTAATTGTTAAATAACGGCGCGTTGTTTCATACCAATAACTAAAGCCGGTTTGGGCTGTATCAAAAACCCGCTCTAACTGCCCTTTAAACGCAAGTGCACGTTCAAATGGATGCTCAATTTTGTCGCTTCTATCTAGGCAAAGCTTAAGTACTTGGTAAACAAAATCTAAATCACTGATCACACGATGAAGTGCTGCGCATATTTGTTTATCACTGAGCTTTTCACGCCAATCGCCACGGCTGCCATCAACGCCAAACTGTAATCGTAAATCAGCAACGCTTGTCTCAAGCTTATTTAAGCTTTTACCGAGCTGCAGCATATCGGGAATTTCGGCTCTATAAATAGCACGTAAGTCATTAATTAAGTCCACCAGCTTTTTAGTGCTAACACTTTCACCAAAGTAATCGCTGGCAATTTCGCTTAACTGATGGGCTTCATCAAATATGTAATCATCTGCTTTTGGCATAAGCTCAGCGAAGCCGCTTTCTTTTACGGCCATATCGGCAAAAAACAAATGATGGTTAATCACGACAACATCGGCATCGGCCGCAGTTAAACGTGCTTTGCGTATATAACAACTTTGAAAGTCTGGGCATTCTTTACCTAAACAATTATCGGCTGTTGAATTTACATAAGGCAGTACTTTGGCATCATCCTCTATACCAATACAATCAGCTAAATCGCCTGATTGCGTTTCGCTGGCAAATTTAGCAACCATGGCTAGTTGATGCATAACATCAGAGTCGTCCGTAGGTACATGTGCAACATGCTGATTAAGCCTGTATGTACATAGATAGTTTGCACGACCTTTTAATAGGGCCGTTTTTTTAGAGGCGCTGAGCGCTTTAACTAATTGAGGTAAATCGCGATGGTACAGCTGCTCTTGTAGGGCTTTAGAGCCTGTCGATATTATCGTTCGGCCTTTTGATTTAAGTGCTGGGGCTAAATATGCAAACGTTTTACCCGTACCAGTACCGGCTTCAACGACCAATTGCGAACTGTTTTTTAATGCATCAGCAACGGCGACAGCCATATCTATTTGAGGTTGGCGAGGAGTGTATCCATCTAAAGACAACGCCAAAGGCCCGGTTGCGCTAAACAGTTGTTTGATAATACCAATCACTTTACAATAAATAATAGCGGGATTTTACGTAAGCTAAACATCAAGGGCAAGTAATTAAGTAATCGGTTTGAGTATATAAATAAGGGAGCAGAGCTCCCATTAGTTATTATTGCGCATTTATAGTTAAGGTTATTCCACTAGCTGCGCTGTACCCCTTTAAGTCAATATACCACTTGCCCGCTTGCGGGCTGGTAATACTACACGTTTCAGCATTACCATTTTTATACGGTCTACATTGATATACAGATTCAGTTGATTGACTGGCAAAATTCACATATAAATCGGCATCGCCTGAGCCACCAGCCATAGTTATATTTAAAGAGGAATACCCAGCTTCTAAGTCTTGTGTAAACCGCCCCCAATCTCCCGTAGCAACACTAATATCAGTTTCTGTTCGATTAATGGGTTCAATCGCTGTTGTTTCACTATAACTGGCAATAAGAGAAACATTAGCAATAGCGTTCCATGCTTCTACCATAACGTAATAAATACCGTTTTGGGCACTCGCAATATCACAACTTTCATTGCTCGATGATGTTGTACTTTTACAATCAAAATTTTCTAATGTAGGCGCTGTATTAAATTTAACATATAGGTCTGCATCACCACTGCCCCCTGAGGTAGTAAAGTTTAAGTTACTTGCATTATCAGGTACCTGTAGCGTATAGATAAGCTGCGCTTTAGCATCACCTGCAAGGCCAGAAACTGCAACACCATTTTGTAACTCATTATTAGCTGGTGGCACTATATCACCAGCATTTTTTGCCATTTCAGCTAAATAACTCACAGCAAGTTTTGCAAATTTACTAGCGTGGTCAGCATCAAAATTAGCGTCATTCTGTGTATGAATTAACGGATTAATATCAGCCATCCTAGATTCAAATGGCATTGATGCTGCAAAGCCTTGTTGATACCATGATGCATGATCAGAACACCCATACCCACATTGGTCAAAACCATAGGTAATGCTAGGTAAGTAGGTATCAATTAACTGACCTAAAAATTGGTTTTGAGCATTTGTAGTGTAATCAGTCATCATTACAATATCTTCGCTACTGCCATTGTTTCCAGTCATATCAAATTGCACCATGCCGATCACATTTTTTCCTTGTGATTTATAAGATGAAGCAATATCTTTTGAACCTCTTAAACCAACTTCCTCTGCAGCAAAAGCCATTATATGAATTGTTTTTTGCGGTTTATAATCATTTTCAACAATCGATCTTAACACTTCAGATAATACAGCAATCCCCGATGCATTATCATCAGCCCCTGGTGAGCGACCGTTGCTTGGATTTGATTGATTAATTGAGTCTAAATGCCCACCAATAATGACAATTTCATCAGCCTCTTCATCTCCTGCAATAGTAACAATGACCGACGACTGCGCCCAGCTATGAGTAAAGTAATCAACATTTATATCATTACGTGTAGCTGCTAACTGTTGCCAGTAATCTTTTAGCCATTGTGAGGCATCTACCCCAGTTTGAGCCGTGTAATAGCGATTATAAAAGCTACTCATCGAATTAACTGTGTTCGTCAAATTATTTGGACTAATACTATTTATTAATTGCTGAGTTGTTTGCGGATTGTCAATGCTATATGTAGCAGCTAACGCACTTAGATTTTGATTTTGAACGGCAGCTAACTGCTGAGTGTATTCATTAGCCTCGATTAACGAATCATGAGCAACAAACCCTCCACAGCGATGATAATTATCATGCATAAACTCACTTAAATGAGCAATATTTGCAGGCCTTATTTTTAACAAATTCACTGTTTGTAATGTTGTATCTTGTATACTCAATAATTCATCATTTGGTTTAAGCGAGTTTTGAACCTGTTTATAATGTTTGGCTGCAACGGGATCTATCGTTACCCAAACACTTTCAGTATCTTGTGCGTATGAGGGTTGGGTAAGTAATAAAGTACTAGCACTGAATAGCATAATTTTTATCGCGTGTTTCATTAATTGATACCTTTTAAGTCGAGTAATGCCTTTGAGACGAGGAAGTTTTGAAAAATAAAAAAGGGAGCGAATGCTCCCTAGAAATTAACTTAATTGGCTGAAATACTTAATGTTATACCGCTTGCCGCGCTATAACCTTGTAAGTCTATATACCATGTACCTGCTTGAGGATTTTCTATCGTACACGTTTCAACGTTTCCATTTTTATATGGGCGGCACTCATAAGAGCTAGTACTAGATGCTGAACCAAAATTTACATATAAATCAGCATCACCAGAACCACCGGCCATTGAAATATCGAGTGAAGAATACCCTGCATCTAAATTTTGCGTAAAGCGTGTCCAACCACCTGAAGCAACGCTCACATTGCTTTCTGTACGGTTAATTGGCGAAACACCTCCGCCAGTAGACCCGTCATAACTACCTGTTAATGAAACCCCTGAAATAGCATTCCATGCCTCTACCATAACGTAGTATGTACCCGCTTGAGCACTACCTATAGAGCAGCTTTCAGTACTTGTAGAAGTTGTACTGTTGCAATCATAAGTGCTAAGTGTCGGTTTGCTTCCAAATCGTACGTATAAATCTGCATCACCAGAGCCGCCATTAGTATTAAATACTAAATTGCTAGCACCCGCTGGTACATCAAGTGTAAAAAACAACTGCTCTTTAGCTGAGCCACTTATACCAGTACGAGTAACGCCATTAGATAACGCTTCATCTTCCGCTGGCGGAGTGGTTGTGCCACATGAACTACCCGAACTTAAATTAGAGTTTACGCCAACAGCACTTAGAGCTGCTTTAACAGCACTTGGATCGTAATTTAAATCACAAGCTGCATCCATAACGCCGTTACCAGCAAGATCCCAGTTAGTGCTTGCAGTCCAATATAATTGGTTTGCACGTGCCATCACTTTAAATGCCTTTTCAGTATCCCAACCAGATGTAGTTGCTAAGTTATAAAATGCTTTATTAAACACCCCAGAACTATAATGAACATCCATTCCTGAAGAGTAGCTTGATTGATTATCAATTGATCTACCATCTTGTGTTGGATTATTCATGTAACGAAGAGCACCGTTGCCTTTAAATATATCTTTACCAACTAACCAATCGTTTGTGCCTTTCATGTAAAATTCAGCCGCTTCACCAGCCATATCAGAGAATGCTTCGTTTAAACCACCTGACTTTCCACTGTAAACTAAACCTGAGTTTTGCTCAGTAAAGCCGTGGCTTACTTCATGAGCTGATACGTCTAGGCTAACAAGTGGATAAAACGTATTTTGGCCATCACCAAAGGTCATCGCACTGCCATCCCAAAATGCATTTTCATAGTTACTACTATAGTGAACTCGCATTTGCAGTTGGAATGAAAGCGGCGGCGTACCAATCCAATCGTTATACATATTAAAAATTACGTTACCAAAATAATGTGCATCATTAAGTGGCGAATAGGCACCATTAATTTCTTTAAAGGTATTTTCAGGACATGTAAATGAATATGCACTTGAGCCACTAGTACCACCATTTAGGTTAATGGTTTTTACATTTGTGGTATTCATTGAACAGTTATTGCCCGTCTGACTTACATTTAAGCTGTCAAAATCAGTGCCATAAATGTATTTCCCGGTTTTTAGATTACCACCTGGGCCTGTCGCATCAGCATGTTGAAGGTTATCAAAGCTAAAAAGTACATCTCCAGAATTTGCATCTATGATTTGATATGGACGTGATGGGTTACTTCCGTAAGTAACATAAGACACTTCATAAACCAAATGCGCTTCACCTTGCTCATCAACCCAAATGGCTAATTGTGATTTTTCATTATGTTTTTCTAAGCCAACAGACTTTATCGCTGCAGATGATTTTTGCAATCCCTTAGCTACTGCCAATTTTTGATTTAACTTTGGAGTAACTGTGTCAATATCGCTTGATATATCATATACAGCAGCACCATGAGCACGTTTAAGTTGCCCATTATTGTTAAACGTCAAGCTCACCGTATCTCCAATTACCGGTAATCCATTATATACTTGTTGATAACGACGAGTTGTATCACCGTTATTACTTTTTATTTCTTTTAATACAACCAGCTCATTTCCTGCCTCTAAACCTACTAACTGATCAGGGCTAACCATCAATACAGAAGACACACCATTTTGTGCTGAATTATTTATATTTGCTTGTTGATTTAAATATTTTTTATTTGCAGCTACTGCGCTTGTTGCTTGTACCAAAGTAAAAGCAGCAAGTGTTGCTATTGTGATTTTTGATAAATTCACGTTTACGCTCCATTTGTTTATTTGTTTGAATATACTTTTATTAATCGGTACATCTTGTTCCCGATTAAAGCAATCCTAGGCTACAAATCACACAATTGAAAATGAAACAAAAAATTTACAATTAAAGTATTAAAAAATAAATTAAAAGACTTTAATTCAACAACTTAATAAAAACCCACTAAATATTAAAAACATTTAATTAACACAATGTAAACATTTATTTACTTTGAGTAACATATTGAAATAAAAATAATACAATTAAGTGTATAAATTTAATAAAGTGATTTTTACAATACAAACACTATTAAATTTAACAAAAGGCCTAAAAAAACAAACCTATTTTTAAAGGCGCGGCTGAAGCTTTAACATCTTTAATTTCTTATTTACCAAAACTATTTTTATTAAAAATAAAAATACAAATTGTCTAACAAACACTGTGACATAGCTATATCTCGGGAGTAACATAGGCATGTTTAGATCCCGCTTAACCATATGTTTTTCTCGTTAATTAAGGTTATTAAATGAATGCTTGGTACCTCATTTGTTTTCTCTCTGCACTTGCTATTTTTATTGCTTTTGCAAATCAATACATCCTCAAAATGCAAACTACTATTGCAATAACTACAGGCTCGGTTGTTATTTCTTTACTTTTGATTGTTGCAGTAAAATTATTAGGCGATCAGAACGCACTTGAAATGACAAAAATCGTCTCGAGTATTAACTTTAACGAATTACTCCTCAAAGGTATGTTAGGTTTCTTGCTTTATGCAGGTGCACTGGAAATAAACCTGTTAGCACTTAGAAAACAACGCTGGGAAATAACGGTGTTGGTACTGTTTTCCACTCTTGTTTCTACTTTTATTGTTGGCTACTTAAGCTTTTACTTATTTGCTTTTCTTGGCTGGCCAGTGCCTTTTATTTATTGTTTATTATTTGGTGCGCTTATTAGCCCAACCGACCCTATTGCTGTACTTGCTATTATTAAACAAATGCGAGCGCCAGAAGGAATCTCAGTTCAAGTAGAAGGTGAGTCGCTATTTAACGACGGTATTGGTTTAGTAATATTTACGACCATTTTTTCGGTTGCTTTTTATGGCACCGATGCACAATTTGGCGATATAGCAGAACTCTTTTTTGTAGACGCCCTAGGCGGTATTGCGTTTGGTTTGGTTATCGCTTTGGTTGGCCACTTTTTAATTATTAACAGCCGCGATGTAAATATTCGTTTATTGATAACCTTAACTATTCCTACTGCAGGTTTTGCTGCTGCAAATATTTGGGAAATATCAGGCGCACTTGCCATGGTAACGAGCGGCATATTAATGGGTAACATTACTCGTACTAAAGCAACCGAGCGCACGGGGCCTGAAGATACTCGTTACGTAAAAGATTTTTGGCATGCAACCGATAGCTTTTTAAATGCCCTACTGTTTTTAATAATAGGTATGCTAATTGTGACTATGCCTATTACAATCGGGGAAATTGGCTTAGGGTTGTTAATGGTACCGGCTGTATTACTAGCGCGTTTTATAAGTGTTGGAGCACCGTTTATTATCTTTAAACGCTTTAGAACTTACGACAAGCACAGTGTTAAAATATTAACTTGGGGTGGTTTACGTGGCGGACTTGCACTTGCAATGGCGGCAGCAATCCCTCGCGAGCAAGTTTTTGTAGGCGGCTCTGACTTACACAACCTTATTGTTATTGTTACTTACGTTGTGGTTATATTTTCTATTATTGTACAAGGTTTAACTATCTCGCCGCTTATTCAAAGCAGCATTAAGTCAGCTGAGCAAGCAAAGTAATAAATGCTTTGTGAGCAATCAAATCAGTAACCAAGTTATTATATAAATCACTTGGTTACTGTTACTCTCGTGTTACAAAAACACTTTAAAGTTCTATAAATTGTTATCCTTTTTATTTATCTGCTTTGTTTAAATTAATCCGCTTGAAATACAAATGAAAACAATTATAATTTTGGCTTTTCCTCTGTAGGGCTTTTCAATGTCCAAAAATAATTCTCACGTGTTTTTTAATTTTGTATCTCTAGGCAAACATCAATTTCATTGTTTTTTTGTGTTTTTTATAATGGCTATGGCAAGCTTTAATGTGTCGGCCTCACCTAATGAGCAAACAAAAATAAAACAAATTGCACAGCTTGCAGAGTATGTAGGTGTAGATTACGTGGCAGCTGTTGGAAATGGTGAAATACTAGACCCTGACGAATATCAAGAAATGACTGAATTTTCGCACGTCATTATTGAGCAAGCTGGACAGCTATCAAGCCAAACCAATGAGTTTGATACAGTAAAGGCACAAGCTAAAGCACTGCATACAGCGATTGCTAATAAAGCGAGTGTTGTAGATGTACGTGCAGCAAGCTCAGCACTTCGTGAGTCACTACTTACCTTTATGCCGCAATTATCGTTACCTACATCACTACTTCCCGTTGAGCAAACCAAAGCGCTTTTTGCTGCTAACTGTTCAATGTGCCACGGCCCAAATGGTCAAGGCGACGGCCCGCTTGCAAAAAACTTATCGCCAGAGCCTACCAACTTTACCGATGAAGAACGCGCAACAAACCGCTCTTTAATGGGGTTGTTTGACGCTATAAGTAACGGCATTGACGACACACCTATGGTTGCTTTTACCCAATTTAATGAACAACAACGATGGTCTTTAGCTTTTTATGTAGGTAGCTTGGCATTTAAAGATGTTCAAAAACCACAAACTGTAGAACAAAACATTACCGCTTCGCAGATTGTAAACCTAAACCCCGCACAATTATCGGCAGGTCAAAGTGAAGCACAAGCACATTACGTTAAATGGCTTCGTGGTAATCCAGAGCAATTATTTAGCGCTAACAAAAATCCGATAACAGTTACTCGCACGCAGTTACTTGCAGCGCAAGCAGCGCATGCTAAAGGCAATTACTCACAAGCAAGTGATTTAGCAATTAGCGCATACTTAGATGGCTTTGAGCTTGTTGAAAACAACTTAAATGCCTACGATGAAACACTGCGTAAAAACATCGAAGTACAACTGATGAACCTGCGCCAAACATTCAAAAACGAAAAAGATACGGCTGTTGTTGCCGAAAAAGTAAGTGCCGCACTAACTCAACTCGCTAAAGCAGATAGCATGCTAAACGAAACTAAGCTAACTGACGGCGCGCTACTCTCAGCAAGTTTAGTTATATTACTGCGAGAAGGCTTAGAAGCACTCTTAGTTATTATTGCCCTTATGACTGTGCTTATTAAAACTAAACGCAAAGATGCGCTAAAATATGTACATATTGGTTGGATAACAGCACTTATTGCTGGTGGTTTAACGTGGGCTGCTGCGCAAACATTAATAGAAATAAGTGGTGCGAGCCGCGAAGTAATGGAAGGTGTTGGCGCATTGTTTGCCGCTGTAATTTTACTGTATGTTGGCGTATGGATGCACAGTAAAACAAGTGCGCAGCAATGGCAAAAATACATAAAAGACAATATAGATAAGCGCCTTGAGTCGGGTACATTATGGGGATTAGCGGGGCTTTCTTTTATTGCCGTATACCGAGAAGTATTCGAAACCGTATTGTTTTATCAGTCACTATTAACGCAAAGCTCACCTGCTCAATATTCATCTATTGCATCGGGTTTTGCGATAGCTATAGCAATACTGGCTATTATTACGTGGGTATTAATTAAATACTCAATTAAATTACCGGTGGCTAAGTTTTTTGCCATTACCACTTACCTATTATTTGCACTCTCGTTTGTGCTTATGGGCAAAGCTGTTATTGCATTACAAGAGGCCGATATAATAGGTATTGCGTCGCTACCAATAAGCTTTGATATAGCATGGCTTGGTATTAAGTCAACATGGCAAGGTATTATAGCTCAGGTATGTGTGTTCGCTATATTTAGCTTTTATATATTTAAAAGCAAAAACCAAGAGTAATGCCTATCTGCTTAAGAGTTTAAGCTAATTGGCATAAGCAAAATACATAGTAAAAAGGCCCGCAAGGGCCTTTTTGAGTTAATTGCTTATGTATTTAGTAAAGTTGGTATTATCAAGCCCATGTATCTAAATGGGGGTTTTCGTCATCGTCTACGTTAGACTTTTTTTTACTATTTTGATCATCAAGCATATTGAGCTTTTTCTTTTTTTGTAACTCACGCCTTTTTTTATTCTCTAGTTCAACTTTTTCAGTAGCCGATCCACTTTGCACACCCGCAATATGGAAAGCGCCTTTTGACTCAACTTCTAGCCTGGTGATTCTTCCTAAATAAGGGATCATGATATCCATACGTACTTCCTTATTTAACTGTTTGATTATCAAAATGCTAAATTTGAATGATAAACAAACAATTATTCGCTAAAATTGCGCTTATTATCTTAATATTATCGACAGTTATAACATATGCTTTAATTAAGCTAAAAAAAACTTGCCATAATATAGCTGTTTATGTTTTTATGAATGCGAAATTTATTTAAACAGATAACAACTGCACGTTAACAAAGCAACGGGCAGTTATATAGGATAAAAAATGCGCTTAAACCTGACAACAGTACATCATCACCACCATTCACCGGAATAACCTGTCAGGTCTTTCGCTGAGAGGTTATTCCTAAAAGGAACCTCTGGCGATTCAAATAACATTGATTCATTTTCGCCCTGAGGTTCCCCTCGGGGTTTTTAGTTTTTAAATTAAAGGAAAATGAATAATGAACAACAGTAATCGTCTACGTATCGCCATCCAAAAAGGCGGCCGCCTATCTAAAGATTGTCAAGATCTACTAAAACAGTTAGGTGTTAAACTTAACCTTCGTGAACAACGCTTAATTGCACACTCAACTAATATGCCAATTGACGTACTACGTGTGCGCGATGACGATATTCCGGGTTTAGTAATGGACGGTGTATGTGACTTAGGTATTGTTGGCGAAAACGTACTAGTAGAAGTTCAAGCAGAACGTGAACGTCAAGGTGTTCCCAGCGAAGTAAACAAACTTTCAAAACTAGATTTTGGTTATTGTCGTCTTGCACTTGCATGGCCACAAGAGCTAGGCGCTCGCGATAAGAGCTGGTTTGAAGGCAAACGTATTGCAACTACCTACCCAGAAATTTTAACTCAGTGGTTAAAGCGCGAAGGCATTAACGCAAGTACAGTAATGCTTACTGGCTCTGTTGAAGTAGCACCACGTGCGGGTTTATCTGATGCAATTTGTGATTTAGTATCTACTGGCGCAACACTTGAAGCTAACGGCTTAATTCAAGGTGATACAATTTTAGAATCAAACGCATGTTTAATTCAAAATAAAGATCTTCAAGATGCTGACAAACTAGCACTAATCAATAAGCTTATGCCGCGCCTACGTGGTGTTAGACAAGCTAAAGAAAGCAAATACATCATGCTACACGCACCAAAAAACAAACTTGATGAAATTTGTGAAATTTTACCTGGTTCTGGTCAACCGACTCTACTTGCCCTTGCGGGTAATGAAGAATACGTAGCACTGCACATGGTAAGCAGCGAAACATTATTTTGGGAAACAATGGAGCAGTTAAAAGCCCTAGGCGCTAACTCTATTTTAGTTATGCCAATTGAAAAAATGATGGAGTAAGTACCATGCTTCGTTGGAATGAGGAATCTTCACAAGTACAAGCAGCGGCGCTAATGCGCCCTGCAGTTTCTGTAAGCGCAAAGGTTGAAGCAATATGCAAAACTATTTTAGCTAACGTAAAAGAGCAAGGCGATGAGGCCTTACTTAGCATGGCCAAAGAGTTTGATAATAGAGCTAACCCACGTTTGCGCGTACCGCTAGATGAAATTAACGCATCTGAGCAAGCACTAAGTGCTGAGCTTAAATACGCAATTGACACCGCTTATGCAAATGTTAAACGTTTTCACGAAGCGCAGTTGCCAAAAGATATTAAATTATCAACCCAACCAGGCGTTGTATGTGAACTGAAATATCAAGCCATCGAAGCAGTCGGTATTTATGTACCCGGTGGCAGTGCTCCACTGCCATCGTCGGTTATTATGCAGGGTGTATTAGCGCAGTTAAGTGGCGCAAAAACCGTTGTACTTGCTACACCGGTACAAGGTGATAAAGCGATTAACCCTGCTATTTTATATGCAGCTAAGTTATGTGGCATTACTACTTTGATAGAAAGTGGTGGCGCAGGCGCAATTGCAGCAATGGCTTATGGCACCGAATCGGTCCCTAAAGTAAACAAAATTTTTGGCCCAGGTAATAGCTTCGTAACAATGGCTAAACAGCTCGTTGCGCAAACTATTCCAGGTATGGCAATTGATATGCCAGCAGGTCCTTCTGAAGTATTAGTTATTGCAGATGAACGTGCAAACCCAGAATTTATAGCCGCCGATTTACTCTCACAAGCAGAGCACGGCGCAGACTCGCAAGTTATTTTATTATGTAACAGCGAAAGTATTATAGAACAAACTCAGCAGGCACTTACACGCCAGTTAGCTAATTTGAGCCGCAAAGAAACAGCCGAGCAAGCGCTCGCTAATTCTTCACTTATTTTGGTTGATTCAGTTGAGCAAGCATTTGACGTATCGGCGCAATACGGCCCAGAGCACTTAATTTTACAACTAGGCGATGCAACACCTTACCTAGATAAAGTTAAAAATGCAGGCTCAGTATTTGTAGGTGACTACACACCAGAATCTGCAGGCGATTACGCATCGGGTACTAACCACGTGTTACCAACATATGGTTACAGTGCAACTTACTCGAGTTTAAACTTGCTTGATTTTTTTCGTACATACACAGTGCAAACAATTACTAAAAGTGGTTTAACGCAGCTTTCAAAAGCAATTTTACCACTTGCAGATGCAGAAGGCCTTGATGCCCACGCTAATGCGGTTTCAATTCGTTTAGAGGCAATTAAAAATGAGCAATGAGAGCGCACAAGCGTCTAGCTTATTACCTAAGAATATTGCAGCCCTTGCTGCATACAGCTCTGCAAAAAGTGAAAAGCTAACCGGTACTACGTGGCTAAATGCTAACGAAAGCCCGTATGCTAAAAACCTTGAACTGAGTATTGAGGATTTAAATCGCTACCCTGATCCACAACCGCAACTGGTGATTGACCGCTACGCAGCTTATACAGAGCTTAAAAGCGAAAATGTATTAATGACACGCGGTGCAGATGAAGGCATTGAGCTTTTAGTACGCACTTATTGCGAACCTGCAAAAGACAGCATTGCGTTATTTTTACCAACCTACGGTATGTACAAAGTAACGGCTGATACTCATAACGTTGCTATTAATAGCCTAACGCAAGCGCTATTACTTGATGGTAGTGTAGATGAAATAGTTGCAGCTGTTGGCAGCTCAAAATTAGTATTTATTTGTAACCCAAATAATCCAACGGGTAGCTTAACGCCTCTTGATAAAGTAAAAGCAATTGCAACAGCCCTTACAGGTTCTGCACTGGTTATTGTTGATGAAGCCTATATAGAGTTTTGCCCAGAGCAAAGTGCCACTAAACTTATTAATGAGTTTAGTAATGTAGTGGTTTTGCGTACGCTTTCTAAAGCCTTTGCGCTGGCAGGGCTCAGAACGGGCTTTACCCTTGCACAAGAGAGCGTACTAGCGCCAATTCGTAAAGTCATTGCGCCGTATCCGGTATCGGGCGTTGTAGCTAGTATTGCAGCGCAAGCAATTGCACCCGATGCAATTACATCAATGCGCCGCCAAGTTACTATTTTAAATAGCTTAAAAGCTAAGTTGGTAGATTGGCTAAACGCCTCTCCTGCTGCATTAAAAATTCTCACTGGTGAAGGTAACTTTGTTACTTTAAAATTAGCCGATAAAAACTACTTTAAAGTTGCACTTGAGCAAGGTTTGGTTATGCGCGCTTTTACACTATACGGTGAAGACGACTGGCTACGAATTTCAATTGGCAGTGAACAAGAACTTGAACAAGTAAAAATTTGGTTAGATGGCTTACAAACGCCGACTACCGCAGCATCTTTAGCAGGAAACGAAGTATCATGAGTAACCCCTATTTATTTATAGACCGCGACGGCACTATTATTGAAGAGCCAATTACCGACAAACAGGTGGATAGCCTTGAAAAGCTAGCATTTTTACCTGGTGTTATCCCTGCGTTATTACAATTACAAGCCGCAGGTTACCGTTTAGTAATGGTATCTAACCAAGATGGCTTAGGCACAGACAGCTTTCCTACTGCTGACTTTGATATAGCACAAGATAAAATGATAGACATAATGCAAAGCCAAGGCATTAGCTTTGACGAGGTATTAATTTGCCCACACTTTGACGAGCAAAATTGTGACTGCCGTAAACCTAAAACGGGCTTACTTACCGAGCTTATGCGCTCTGGCAAAGTAGACTTAGCGCGCTCTTTTGTTATTGGCGATCGCCAGACCGATATTGGCCTTGCTCAAAACTTATGTTGTGAAGGTATTTTATACGACGGCGATTGGAGTGCCATAGTAACTAAATTGACCACCGCAAACCGCGAAGGTCGTGTTACACGCAACACCAAAGAAACCCAAATTGATGTAGCCATAAACTTAGATCAAACTAAAAATGGCAGCATAGACACCGGCCTTGGCTTTTTTGATCACATGCTTGATCAAATCCGTACTCACGCAAACATTGGTTTAAATATTAAAGCCAAAGGCGATTTACACATAGATGAGCACCACCTTGTTGAAGACATTGGTATTGCACTCGGTGTTGCACTAAAACAAGCCCTCGGTACTAAATCGCAAATTGCGCGCTATGGTTTTGCGCTGCCGATGGATGAATGTAAAGCTGAAGCACAAATTGATTTATCGGGCCGTGCATCATTTGTATTAAACGCTAACTTTAGCCGCGAAAAAGCAGGCGATTTAGACGTACAAATGGTTGAGCACTTTTTCAAAAGCTTAAGTGATAACGCCGCCATTAGCCTTATTTTATCGGTAAGCGATGGTAACTGTCATCACCAAGTTGAAGGTTTATTTAAAGCGTTTTCACGTGCTCTTCGTATGGCAGTAGCACAAGACACGACCCAACAAACAGCCAGCTCTAAGGGATGTTTATGATTGCCATAATTAATACTGGTTGTGCCAATATAAATTCAGTACGCTTTGCGTTTGAACGCCTAGGCCAAACGCCAACAGTAATTACTTCACCAGAGCAATTAGCGGGTTTTGAGCGCGCTATATTGCCAGGTGTAGGTCACGCGTCGGTTGCCATGAAACGCCTAGTCGATAACGGCTGGCAACAAGCAATAAATGAATACCAGCGCCCGCTTATGGGTATTTGCTTAGGCATGCAGTTACTGTGCGAAAGCACCGAAGAAGGTAACGTACAGTGCTTGGGTAAAATACCAGGGCAAGTAAAAGCGCTTGATGTAGGCAATTTAACGTCGCCGCATATGGGTTGGAATAACTTAAGCGTTAACAAAGAGCATGCATTAACTAAAGGGCTAACGCTTGATGAGCAAGTGTATTTTGTTCATAGCTTTGCGCACACCGTAAACGACGCCACACTAGTGAGCGGCGAATATGGTCAAACCTTTTCAGCCATTGTTGCTAAAGACAATTACGCAGGCATGCAATTTCACCCAGAGCGCAGCGCAAAAGTTGGCGCACGTTTATTACAAAATTTTGTTGATTGGCAGTTATAAGCTGCCCATTAACTAACAAAAAAGAGATTATTTGTGATTATTCCAGCATTAGACGTATTACAAAATCAAATTGTGCGCTTGTACCAAGGTAAATACGACACAGCACAGTTTTACCCTTTCGAACTTGGCGCGCGTTTAAAAGAATACGCCGACAGTGGCGCAGGTAAACTACACCTTGTAGATTTAGAAGGTGCACGCGATCCAAGTAAAAAACAGTGGAAACATATTCAAGCTGCAACCAAAGCACTTAACGTACCTTACCAAGTGGGCGGCGGTATTCGCTCAGAGCAAGATGTAAGTGATTGGCTAAAAGCCGGTGCAAACCAAGTTGTTATTGGTTCAATGGCAGTAGAAAAACGCGAACAAGTAAAAGCCTGGATTGAGCAATTTGGCGCAGAGCACTTTGTAATTGCCCTAGATGTAAATAAAACAGCTACGGGCTGGGCACCAGCAACACACGGTTGGTTAAGTGAATCTGAATTTGGTTTACTTGAGCTGGTAGATTTTTATGTAAGCTTAGGTGTTATCGATTTTTTATGCACGGACATCAGTAAAGATGGCACTATGGCGGGCCCATCGTTTGAATTATATGAAGATCTAACTCGCCATAACAGCACAATTAAAGTACAAGCCTCAGGGGGCGTAAGCTCACTAGATGACATTAAAAAGCTTAAAGAGCTAGGTGTTGGCGGCGTTATTTTAGGTAAATCATTGCTTGATGGCGCATTTAGCGTTGAGGAGGCACTGGCATGTTATCAAAACGCATAATCCCGTGTTTAGACGTTAAAGACGGCCAAGTAGTTAAAGGCGTTAAGTTTAAAGGCCATGAAGTTGTTGGCGATATTTTAACAATGGCTAAAGCCTACAGCGAAGCTGGCGCCGATGAACTGGTTTTTTACGAAATCAGTGCAAGCGTTGAAAAACGCCTACTTGATGTAAATTGGGTAGAAAGTATTGCACGAAATATCGATATTCCATTTTGTGTAGCGGGCGGTATTAAATCAGTGGCTGATGCAGCACGGGTACTTGAGCGCGGCGCAGACAAAATAAGTATTAACAGCCCTGCTATTGCGCGTCCTGAACTTATTAAAGAATTACACGATGAGTTTGGTAAGCAATGTGTTGTAGTCGGCATTGACAGCTTTTTTGATGAAATTACCGGTGAGTACTTAGTGTATCAATTAACCGGCGATCCTAATGCATCTAGCCGTACACGTTATAAAACACAAGAATGGGTTAAACGCGTACAAGACCTAGGCGCAGGCGAAATTGTATTAAACTGTATGAACCAAGATGGCGTTCGTAACGGTTACGACAACGAGCAACTAAGTAAAATTCGCGAGCTGTGTGACATTCCTTTAATCGCCTCTGGCGGTGCAGGTAGTATGCAAGATTTTGTTGATGTATTTAAACAAAGCAAAGTAGATGGTGCACTAGCCGCCAGCGTTTTTCATAAAAATGTGATTAACATTGGCGAACTAAAACAATTTTTAACAGATAACCAAGTGGCAGCAAGATTATGCAAGTAACACAACAAAACCAAGCTCAAGTCGATTTCGCTAAAAGTGACATGATCCCTGCTATTATTCAAGATGCCCGCTCGGGTGTTATTTTAATGCAAGGCTTTATGAACAGCGAAGCACTCGCTGTTACGCTTGATACCAATAAGGTAACGTTTTACTCGCGTTCAAAATCGCGTTTATGGACTAAAGGTGAGTCATCAGAAAACTACTTAAACGTAGTATCTGTGCATACAGATTGTGACTACGATTCAATTTTAGTCCTTGCCAACCCAGAAGGCCCAACGTGCCACTTAGGCACACAAAGTTGCTTTGGCGATAATGCTAAACCTAGCCTGAGCTTTTTAGCGCAATTAGAAGATGTGATTGTTGAGCGTAAAAACGACGACCCATCAAAAAGCTACACAGCTTCTTTGTTTGCAAAAGACTTAAGCCGTAGTTGTCAAAAAGTAGGTGAAGAAGGCGTAGAAGTGGCACTTGCTGCTATGAAACACGATAACGATGAGCTAACAAACGAGTCTGCTGATTTAATTTATCACCTGACTGTATTGCTACAACGCCAAGGCTTAGCCCTTGAAGATGTAGTTAAATGCTTGCAAGGTCGCCATAAATAGCACTTGCTAAAGCAAATTACAAAAGGCCCATATTTTATGGGCCTTTTTGTTTTTCGCTTTTAGTTGAGTAAATTATGTATGGTATAGTGCGAGGCTCAATTAATCGGTTACTGTGAACTATGAAAAACTATATTACTCCTTCCTTCGTCGCATTTGTTTTAGTTGTCGCATTTATTTTAGCGGGCTGTACCAGCAAAACTAATCAGACTACAACTACAGCAACCACTACTACAACGAAGCAGTCTGTAAAAACCACAGTAATACCCGATGAATGCAGCACCATTAATAACCTAATAAATGGTTTTTAGTCTGGTTTTAATTCAATAAAAACAGATAAAGTAAATAACCAGTTTACTAATCAATGGCGTACTAATTCTCATATGATTGGAGCAAACTGTACAGTTACTTTAAATAAGTCAGAGCAAGCAAGCTACCAATGCCAAACACCTGTTAATACACAAACGCAAACCGTAAAGTCTCATCAAAAACTGGCTAAGCAATTACGCCTATGCTTAACCAAAACAGGTTGGTTTGAAAGCCAAAAAGAAACAGCAAGTTCAATTTACAGCACCTTTGTACTTGATACTAAGACCCCAGTGATTACACTTTCAACTAATCAAGAAGGTAGAGGATTTACTACTCGCTTTGAAATTGCACCACCGTTAGGACTTTAATATGCGCCAATTAAATCAAAACAAAAAACCGTCTAAATTTAAAACTGATTGCCTAGGAATATGCGAAAGGCGCAGCGGTTACTGCACCGGATGCGGACGTACCAACGAAGAAATTTTTGATTGGATAATATTATCTGAAGATGAAAAAAAAGCGATTTTAGAAACACCACGAGCCGATATCTCAAAAGCGTAATGAAGCTAAAAGCCTCTATATCCCGAGGCTATAAATTAACGTTAAGCTTTATCGAGCGCTTGGCTCACATCGGCAATTATGTCAGCAATGTTTTCAATACCGACTGACAAACGAATTAAATCGCGACTTACGCCCGCATTAGCAAGCTCTTCATCATTTAATTGGCGGTGTGTGGTTGATGCAGGATGGCACGCAAGCGACTTGGCATCGCCAATATTAACTAAGCGTAAAATCATGTTTAGCGCATCAATAAAACGAGTACCTACTTCTAGGCCACCAGCAATACCAAAGCTTAAAATACCCGATGCTTTACCACTAGTAATTTTTTGACTCAT
Organism: Pseudoalteromonas sp. 20-92; assembly: GCF_030847595.1. Classification (NCBI taxonomy): domain Bacteria; kingdom Pseudomonadati; phylum Pseudomonadota; class Gammaproteobacteria; order Alteromonadales; family Pseudoalteromonadaceae; genus Pseudoalteromonas; species Pseudoalteromonas sp. 20-92. The sequence continues at coordinate 133,482 of NZ_JANJGQ010000002.1, read as the reverse complement.
TTCGTTATACGGGCTTGATTTAAGCCCTGCGTAATTAACCCAAAGCACTTTTGGATGATTTTCTAAATACTCAGCCAAGTGCTGTGCATTTTCGCAGTGGCGATCCATTCTTAAGCCTAAGGTTTCAAGGCCGATTAAAATGTCAGATGCGTTTTTAGGGGCAAGCGCTGCACCGGTATTTCTAAGTGGCACTACTCTGCAGCGACCAATAAATGCAGCTTCAGCAAAAGCTTCGGTATAAACCACATTGTGATACGACGGATCGGGCTCGTTCATCATTGCAAAACGCGTGGCATTTGCTTTCCAATCAAATTTACCTGAGTCGACAATCATGCCGCCAATGGCAGTACCGTGCCCGTTTATATACTTTGTCAGTGAGTGAACCACTATATCAGCGCCCAGCTCAAATGGGCGGCATAAATACGGCGTAGCCACGGTATTATCAACAATAAGCGGCACACCTTTGCTGTGTGCAATACGTGCTAAACGTTCAATATCAACAATATTACCTGCCGGATTACCAATAGATTCACAAAAAACAGCGCGGGTGTTCTCGTCAATTGCATTCTCGAACGCGGTAAAGTCATCGGCTTTAATCATGCGTGCTTCAATACCTTGCCTAGGTAAGGTATGTGCAAATAAGTTATACGTGCCACCATATACTTGGCTGGTGCTTACAATATTAGTACCGACTTCACACAAACATTGAATAGCATACGTAATAGCAGCCATCCCAGAGGCAACAGCCAGCCCACCAATACCCCCTTCCATCGCAGCAATACGTTGTTCAAGTACGGCATTGGTTGGGTTCATTATGCGGGTGTAAATATTTCCAGGTACTTTTAAATCGAATAAATCAGCGCCATGCTGCGTGTTATCAAATGTATAAGAAGAAGTGTGATAGATAGGCACGGCTGCCGATTTGCTCGTAGGCTCAGATTCGTAACCGTGGTGCAGTGCTAATGACTCTAATTTCATAATTATTTCCTTCAATTAATTTACCACTAACCTAGCACTTCTTGGTTATAAAATGCACATGAAATATATTTAAGGGTGTTGAGGAGGTTTGATTTAAGTTAAAGGCGGATAAGAGCGATAAGCGGTCATTGAGGTGAGTAGTCATTAATTTATTAAGAATAAAAAGACACCTGCCCATTTTTTACATTTTCATATTAATATCAGAAAGGATAATATTTATAGCTAGCAATAACCTAAACTGTTTGCTATTAATGTAAGTTCACAAAAAAGGACTTTTCACACTAAAAGGGGAAGGTGTCCTCTGATAAAGTTGTTAGCCATCAAGGAGTACAAATGGCATCTTTGGATTTTGAAAAAGAAAAGAATCAATTTAGAGAGTATTATTCAAACAATATCAAGCTTCTTGAAGGTGCTACTGACTCATTTAGGACATTAATAGATGCATTGCTAACGCATTCTGAAAATATTTATATTTCGAAGGTCGAGTTAAAGATAAAGAAGAATGTGTCAAAAAATTCAATATCAAATACCGCAAAAAATTAGAGGAGTCAAAGACGGAGTATGAAATAAAAGATCATATTACTGATCTAATAGGTCTAAGAGTTGTCTGCTTGTATGAAGATGATATTGATAAAATTAAAGAAGTCCTTTCTCAACACTTTTCAGTAATTGATGAAACTAATAAAATTTCACAAGTCGAAAGCACTGAAGATTCATTTGGTTATAAAGGTTTACACTTAGATTTAAAACTTGGTGAAACTAGAACTGAAATGCCTGAATACAAAGCTTTCGTAGGCTTTAACTTTGAAATACAAATAAGAACTATTATTCAAGACTCATGGAGTGTTCTGGATCATAAAATAAAGTACAAAAAGAGTATTCCAAACTTCTTAAAAAGAAGAATAAATACGCTTGCTGCATTGTTCGAACTTGCAGACAGAGAATTTAAAGAGATAAGGCTTGCTACAGTAGCTGAAATTGAAAAAGCCGAAAGTGAAGAGTCTGAAGATACGCATATGCTTAGCGAAGGTCAAGTTGGGCCAACGAAACGACCTAAAAATGGTCATTTAAATGCTTTCGGTTTCTTGAAAATAGCAAAACACTTCTTTAACGATTATGAATTCGAAGATTTTAAAGTCGATGGATTTACTGAAGAAATTGTGTCTATAGAACCTGAGATCACTCGAACTGATTTCAATGAATATATGAAAGCAACAATAGCGAAAGTTAAGCAGTATCAGGCATATTTTGAGAGCCAAGGTGATTCTAAAGAAAGCCTAAACCCTTTTACCATTATCAGACACTGCTTGTACCTTAATAATAAAGAAAAATATTCTTCATTCTTGACCAATGTTTCTAAAGAGACTTTTGAAAATTGGCTTTCTGAAAATGATGGCTAACAAGCTGTACAAATTGTAATTCCAATATAACTATGGAGTAATTAAATGGGTAGGAAACCTAGGTGGGTAAGAAAAAATATATCTTCCACTATTGTTGAATTTCAGCTTACATCTTGGAAATATTTTTCTGACTTTATCAACCAAGAATTGTTAAATGCTACAAACTACTTCTTTCGTGGTCATGGAGATAGTAAATGGAAATTAGAACCTACACTTGATCGCATCATTAAAGAACCTGAATCAATCAAAAGGGAACTACTCTTAAATAAGTTTAAATTTGAAACTAGAGGGCGAAGAGGGAAAAATCCTTCGAAATTAATTAGTGAAAATGATTGGTGGGCACTAGGACAGCACCATGGATTAGCTACTCCATTATTAGACTGGACAGAATCGCCATTTGTAGCTTTATACTTTGCTGCTCATACCGCTTTAAATAGCACTTCGGATGCTTTTGCTGTTTATGCATTAGCATCTTCTGCCATTGAAAAAAGAAGTAAAGTAATTAAAAATGATGAGTCTATTGACTTCATTAACAAGCGAAAGCCAACAACTAAAATAATCAGACCTTTTAGTGATGAAAATGAGAGGCTAGTAAGCCAACGAGGACTATTCACACGTTCTCCTAATAATATGGATATAGAAAGATGGATTAAAACGTATGAAACTAAAGATTCAGGCAATTTTATTGAACTAGCAAAATTTATAATTCCGAATAAAAACATCCACGATTGTCTCAAGTACTTAAACAGGATGAATATAAATCATTCAACACTGTTCCCTGACTTAAGTGGAGCTAGCCAATATTGTAATATGCATTTAAATATTCAAACTTACTAATTGCACTTAACAACTGACTAAGGCTATGACCGTCCGCTTCTGGCACTTAGCAGTCATAAATAAGCGAATCCAACATCAATAAAAAAGGCGCTTCCTTTACGGTAAGCGCCCTTCTCTTATCTCACCAATTACTTATTTTACGATTGTCATTTCGTCTAACAAGTTTTGTGCATTATCTACTTTATCCATTACCCACAGCATGTAGCGTGAATCAACATGGATTGAGCGATTAAGCTCAGGGTTGTAATCCCAGTCACCAATAATACTTTCGTAAACACCGTCGAACAGTAAGCCTACAAGCTCTGCTTTACCGTTAAGCGTTGGCGAACCTGAGTTACCACCGGTAGTGTCTACATTTGATAAAAAGTTAACGGGTACTGTATTCATGCCACCCGTGTAATCACCATAAAGCTTGGCTTTAATTTGCTCTTGTAACTTTTTAGGTGCATTAAATGGGTCAACATCGGTGTTTTTAGCGAGTAACCCTTCAAGCGATGTAAACGGCGTTGCTACCAAGCCATCTTGAGGTGAATAGCCGCCTACGGTGCCATAGGTTACACGTAGTGTGCTGTTGGCATCGGCGTATACAGGTTTGTTTTTAGCTTTGTTAAACGCAATTATTGCGCTCATTAGCTCTGGGCGAGCTGCTTGTAATTTACCTGCAAGTGCTTTTGATTTATCTTCCTGTGCTTTCATTACTTTAAAGATTGCTTTAGCGTACTGCACAAATGGGTCTTGGCTTTGATTTAGTTGGCTAAACGATTGCTCAAATAATGAATTACGAACAGTGGCATTATCGAGTCTTGACTGTTCATACATACTATCAAGTAACGCGCTTTGGGTTGCTTTATCAAACCCATTTTGTACTTTAAATACGTTATCAACGTCGCTAAAACGCTCTTCTTTTGGAAGTGCTGCATACAGTTCTAAAAAGTGCAGTAAAATAGCTTTGTCTACTTTGCTATCATAACGGCGCGTCATACGCTCAAGCCCTGCTTTAATGCGAGGTAAGTCACGTTCTTGATAACCAGATTCACGTTCGCTATTTGGCTGTTGTTTTTCGTAAGCTAAGCGGTATAAACGTCGTGCTGTGCTGATCATTTGTGAGCGATGTACATAACCTAACATTCGGTCGCGTTCACTGTGCTCTTGTGATTGCGCAATTAGCTCAGATAGCTCACCTAATACGCTTCCGTATTGTTCTTTACGCTCACCATCACTATTGATCCATTGTGTTAAGTCTTGTTCAAACTGTTTTTTGCGCTCAAGCATAGTGCCTTTTTTAAAGCTTTCGATCATCGAACCATAGTTTTTAATATAGTTGTTATAACCTGCAATGGTGCTTTCGTAAGCAATACGAGCTTTACTGCCGTCTTCTGAGTTTTCTTCAATAAGCGACACGTATTTTGAATTATGAACACGTGCTTTAGGGTAGCTGTCGTTAAATACGTTATCTACCTCTGTTGCAATGCGGTATCGGTTAGTACGCCCTGGGTAGCCTGTAACCATTACAAAGTCGCCTTCTTGCACGCCTTTGGCACTTACTTTTAGGTAAGAGTCAGGTACGTAAGGTACGTTATCTTCACTGTACTCTGCAGGTTTTCCATCTTTGCCTACATAAGCGCGGTAAAAACCAAAGTCGCCTGTGTGGCGCGGCCACATCCAGTTATCTATATCGCCACCGTATTTACCTACGCCCATAGCTGGTGCGTAAGATAAACGTACGTCTTTAATTTCAAGTGACTTAATTAGGTAAAACTCTAAACCACCATGAAACGAATACACGTTACAACGATAGCTTTCGTCCGCTTCACACTGGGCTACTAGGGCTTTTTCGTTTTTTACTATTGCGTCGTAGCGTGCTTTAGCGCTTAGTTTTTCGATACCTTTATTAACTTTGCCAGTCACATTAGTAACTGTTTCTGTGACGTATACACGTGACCCTGGGGCTGCTGGTAAATCCTCAGCAGGACTTTTAGCTAAAAAGCCATTTTCTAAAATATTGTTCTCAGGCGTTGAATTGTACTGAACAGAGCCATAAACACAGTGATGATTTGTAACCACTAAGCCTTTTGGCGATACAAACGATGCTGTACAACCGCCCAGGCTAATTACTGCATTCATTGGGAATTCGGTCAATTTAGAAATAGATTCAACATCAATTTCAAGCCCTTTGGCTTTTAAAATTGATTCTAACTCTGGAAGTTGGTGTGGTTGCCACATGCCTTCGTCGGCTATGGCACTACTTGAAAGTGATAAAGAAAATGTGGCTGCTAATGTAGCTACAAGAGGTTTTAAACGCATTATAGAATCCTTTTTATTGTTTGTTCGATAGTAACCGATTTACTTATTAAATAATTGAGCCATTACTAAGATGGATAAATGACAAAGTAAAGGGAGCACACACTCCCTTACTTTAAATTAATGTATTTAAACTAGATTTAATACCAATCTGCTTATATATGAAATCTATTTAACGTTAAGAAAATCACGCTAGAACTAGGCAAAAATTTTTGTATCTAGTTGTTCTAAATAAAAAATTTTTAACGACGTTATAGTGAAATTTAATTCGTTAAATTGTTCAAGTATTTATGCAGGTTGGTATAAATCACTTTTAGTCTTTTTTTACATCTGCAGGGTGTTCTACACCGATCCACGCTTTAAATAGCGTTTTTTGTTCAAGCGTAGCGTCTTTATTAGCAACTACTTTTTTAGGTTTATCAAAATCTTCTGATAATACTAATGTTAAGCTATCAAGAGCATCGCGACGAATATAGTCAACGGTTACTTTCTCGCCTGCTTTAAATGTTTCTAGGCTCGTTTTTAAATCTTTACCTACATGATGCTTATTTATAGCAACAATTTTATCATTGGTAGTTAAACCCGCTTCCCATGCACTTCCGCCACGACGAACGTAACTTAGTGTTAGTAACTCACCGGTATTTTTAGCGGTGGCGTCAATACTCGCAAGCGCTTTTGCTTTTTCTGGTCGTTCATATTTTAAGCCCACTTTAGCAAGTAACTCATCAAAGTTGATACTTGCAGGCGATTCTACATTTTCTTGCCACCAGCTTGAGTAATCACGCCCTGTTAAATCTTTTAAAATGTTAAGCACATCTACGTCTGTAAACCCTGCTGGCATTTTATGATTGTTATAAAGTGCTTTGTGCACATCGCGGTAGCTTATTGTACCTTGGCTTTTTTCTAGTAAGTCGATATCTAAAGCGAGTGAAAGTAACGAACCTTCTGAATAAATATTGGTACTGTAATTACGTGCGTGATCGCCACCTTGATTAATCCATTTATCAAAACTTGTTTCGCTTGCGCTTTGCACTTCACGGCCCGGTGTTTGTAAATGACGATTAATTGTTTTACTCATTACTTTAAAAAATTCATCTGTTGTTTGAATGCCTGAGCGCACTAATAAATGATCTTCAAAGTAACTTGTTGAACCTTCTGCGATCCAAAGTAGTTTAGAGTAATTCATATTCGTGTAATCGTACGGCACTAAACCCTGTGGGCGGTATGCTTTTACATTCCATGTATGAATAAATTCGTGTGCGGCTGTGCTTATAAAACCTAAGTAATCTTCTCGGCTACCAAATCGATCGCGTGGGCGTTGTATAATAGTAGAGTTTAAATGCTCAGTTGCACCACCCGCTCCCGACGTTGCATGTACCATAAATACATAACGCTCATACGGATAGCCATCCCAAATTACATTACCTGTCGCTACTAGCTTTTTCAGATCTGTAAGCATTAAATCTACATCGTAGTTACCATCGCCCCATACAACTAAGCCATATTCCCGGTCATCTACTTCAAATGTGTGTAATTGATTTATACCTGTTTCGATTGGCGAATCAACAAGCACATCGTAGTTAGCTGCTTTGAATGAATTTTTACCTTCTAAATTATCCATACCTGATACAGAACGCCATTTTTTAGGTATATCTAAATTGACTGTTACTGGCTCTTGACGAAACGACTCGCTAAACATAAAAAAACCTGATGCATCAATAAATGCATGGCTGTCGTCAATATGACGGGCGCGTTTGCCTAGTTCATTTGCATACACTTGATAATCAACATTAACTTCTGTTGGCTTATTAAGATGTACACGCCATGTACTATGGTCAACTTTTTCCCACGTTAACTCTTTGCCATCTTCATCTTTTGCATTGAAGTAACGTACGCCATTGGCTAAGTTTAAAATTTCGTATCGGCCTGTACGCCAAGCAGGAAGTTTTACATCGATATGAGATTGTGCTGATTTTGGAAATTCAACACTTACATTACCCAAATGATGCTGTGGTTCAGATATTTTTAATTCGTAATTTACATCAGCAAAAGCTGAAGTAGAACATGCAGCTACAATCGATAAAGCTAATAACTTTTTCATAAAAACTCTTAATAGAAACTTAATTACTAGCTAGATTAACAAGCTCGGATTTAAATGTGAATTAAATACGATAAAGAGTCTTGTACATGAGTTTATACGCATTAGCTTACTAAAATTACTAAGTTTTTAGTTAGATAACTACACATAACAAAAATTTGTTGTAAACTGAAGATAATATAACTAATACGATGGCGGTAAGCTTAGGTGTCTGATAAATCTAACGCTACAGATAAGAAACTAAAACAAGCAATTGACGCCCGAATGGCTGTTGAAGACGCGCGTAAATATCAGGTGGACACTCTTTCTGATTTCTCAGCTAAATTATCATTGAGTTGTAAAGGACTTGATACTGAATTAGACAATAGGCTTGCTAAGTTCAGGGCTGCACTCATTAAAGGTGTCAGCTTTGAAGATCTATCGCCATTGATAAGTGAAACAATTGTTTTATTAAAAAACCAAGAATCAGTACAACTCTCCCAACAACGAGATTTGTATAACAGCGTACAGAGTGCTGGTAAACAACTGCAAAAAACAAAAGGGTTACCAGAGGATACACGTAGAACACTTCGCCATTTATTAGATCACGAAATTAATCAAGTGCACTCTACCCATGATTTTATACCTTTACTTGACCAACTAATTTCTTTTTATCATCAAACATTAAGTCTCAAACTAGAAGCCGCGTCTGATGATGAATGTACTGCAACACCTGAACTTGCACAAAAATTACTAAAATTAGCTAACGAATTAGTGTTGGAAGACGAAGCAACTGAAGAAATTAAATACATAAAAAATTGTATTACAGAAAGCGACACGTTAGATGCACTGTTAAAGGCTTCTATTAATATAATTAGTGTTATTGTAAAGAATATTAATAAAGAGCGTAAATCGGCACAAAGCTTTTTATCTTCTTTAAACCAAACACTTGAAGATTTACACCATTCGATTGTATCAACAAGTAAACACTCAAAATCGATGGGAATTGAGTTTGATGTTTTAAATAAAAGCATTGAAAGTAAAATTAAGAATCTTAATGTGCAAACGCAAAATGCAACTTCTATATCATCTTTAAAAGAGTTGGTTGATAACGAATTAAAATCGCTTAGTGAAGACTTTATTGCAAAAGAAAAACTCGAACGCACTGACAGAGAAATGCTGGTTTCTAGCTTTGATGAAATTAATGGTCGTATTGGTAGCCTTGAAAGCAAACTAACAAAATATAAAAAACGCTTAAATGAACAACGTTTTAAAAGTCTATTGGATAGTTTAACAAAACTGCCTAATCGTGCTGCATTTGATGAACGTTACAACCATGAAATACACCTATTTAATGTTCAGTCATCGGATGTCACTCTTGCGGTGATTGATGTTGACCATTTTAAATCCATTAATGATAGATTTGGTCATACTGCTGGGGATATAACACTACAAGTTATAGCCAAAGCACTACAAAAATCTGTTAGAAAATCAGATTTTATTGCCCGTTATGGCGGTGAAGAGTTTGTTTTACTTATGCCTAGTACTTCGCTCATAAATGCTACGGCCCCTCTTGATAAACTGAGGAAGATAATTAAAAGTATTCCTTTTAAATTTAAAGATAAACAAATTGAAATAACTATTTCTCTAGGTGTTACTCAGTTAAAGAAAGGCGATACACCTATAATCGCTTTTGACCGAGCAGATGATGCTCTTTATGAAGCGAAAAATACAGGTCGGGATCGTCTTTGTATAAGTAAATAATGTCATATTTTTTATTTTAAATAAAAGATATCACGAAGTGGTAATTTACATAAAAGAATAGCAAGGAGAACGCCGATGCTAATACAATTAAACCCAACTGGGGTTTTAGATTTATTGTCACAACTAGAAGTTGATTTATTAGAACAATCATCCACTAGCGAGCGCTATAAACTATTTAGAAATTGTGCACTTGCTGTGCTAAACGTGGGGAGTCATACGGACGCCAGCAACGAAATTTATGATAAATATCAAGATTTTGATATACGCCTATTGAGCCGTGAACGCGGGATTAAAATTGAGCTTGAAAATCCACCCTTAACTGCTTTTGTAGATGGTGAGATCATCACCGGTATTCACGAACATATTTTCTCTGTTATCCGCGATATTTTATTTATATGTCAAAAATACGAAAAAAATCTTAAAGAACAAAAAGCCATTACTCATATGGTGTTTGACATGCTAAGAAATGCCGATGCATTGCGCGTAAATAGCGAACCTAGCATGGTAGTTTGTTGGGGCGGACATTCTATTAATGAAGTTGAATACAAATATACTAAGCAAGTGGGATACGAATTAGGCTTACGCGGTTTAAATATTTGCACAGGCTGTGGACCTGGCGCAATGAAAGGCCCTATGAAAGGAGCCACCATTGGCCACGCGAAACAACGCATTAAAGATAATCGTTACTTAGGCTTGACTGAACCAAGTATTATTGCTGCTGAACCACCGAACCCAATTGTAAATGAGCTGGTAATTTTACCTGATATAGAAAAGCGTTTAGAGGCATTTATACGCACCGCTCACGCTATAATTATTTTTCCTGGTGGAGCTGGCACCGCAGAAGAGCTTTTGTATTTATTAGGTATATTGTTACATCCTGACAACGCCAAACAATGCATGCCTGTGATTTTAACGGGCCCAAAAGAAAGCGAAGCTTATTTTAAAGAACTGTGCGAATTTGTTGAAATGACATTAGGTAAAGAAGCGCTCAACAAATTTGAAGTAATTATTGATGACCCTAAATTAGTTGGACAAACATTAAAGTCAGCAATGACTGATGTACGCAATTATCGTAAAAGCGAAGGTGATGCGTATTACTTTAACTGGACGCTAAAGATTGATAACGATTTTCAGCAACCTTTTGCACCAACCCATGAAAATATGGCTGGTCTTGATTTACACCTTAATCAACCAAAACAGTTATTAGCAGCTAATTTACGACGAGCATTTTCAGGAATTGTTGCCGGCAATGTAAAAGACGAAGGTATAAAAGCGATTAAACAAAATGGCCGTTATATTTTAAGCGGTGAGCCCGCTTTGATGAAAGATATGGATAAACTGCTTCAGGCATTTGTTGACCAAGGACGTATGAAACTCCCTGGTAGTAAGTACACTCCATGTTATGAAATAAAAGCATGAGTTTTATAATTTGAAACCACATTTACTTCTTATAGATGCGCTTAATCTAATTAGGCGCATTTACGCGGTTGACGTAAACCAAAAACACCACAGTGATGATCAAATGGTCGAAGCATGTTGTGCTAGAGTAGCTCATGCATGCAAAAAACTACTAAACACTACCAACGCCACCCATGCTATTGCTGTGTTTGATGGTGACAGAAGTTGGCGTTACCATTTCTATAAAAATTACAAACATTCACGCTCGCCAATGCCACAAATTTTGAAAGATGCATTAATACATTTCAAAACAGCCATTGAAGAAACAGGTATTGTAGTATTTGAACCTATTAATGACGAAGCTGACGACATTATTACCACCCTTGCGTGCAAAGCTGCAACGAATAATGTAAGCAACACAATTGTATCTACTGACAAAGGTTTCTTACCTCATTTAGGTCAATACATAACTATTTATGATTACTTTAAAAAGCAATATCTTGATGAGCACAGTATAAAAGAACGTTTTGGAGTTCAACAAAGTAGGTTAGTAGACTTTTGGGCACTCGCTGGTGATAAAGCCAATGATATTCCAGGCGTAAAAGGCATAGGGATAAAGTCGGCTCAACAACTTATTAATAATTATAATACTGTTGAGCAAGCGCTAGAAGATAAATTACTAAGCCCAAGTATTCATAAAAAGCTAGAAGCAAATATGGATATGTATGTAATCTCAAAACAACTGGTTAGTTTACGCACGGATATAAACTTGGGTTTTAGTTTAAAGCAATTAAGGCTTAGTTAGTCGCATGTTTATAGCGTGTGCTAATTACAATACGTATACTATTATTAGATTCTGTGACCAGAGTAAATAATGTTGAAAAAGTTTTTTAGGTATTTAATTCTAGGTTTAGGGCTATATGCGCTAATAGCAACATTGGTGATCACTTTTTATAAAGATGACCCCCAAGCGATGATTTGGCAAGACCGCGAAGCATTTAATAAACGTTATATCGAAAAGCTTTCACTAGAGCAGCCTACTACTATTAATAGTGTACTTGACTACTTAGGCAGCCCAGATCTTACTTTTGCAAAACGCAATAGTGATGAAGTACTTCAAATCATTTTTTATCGCACGCAACATAAAACGTCCGATGGCATAACAACCATAGATGAATGTACCGGACTGTTATTTAAAAATGGTCAACTTATTTTGTGGGGGCCTAGTGCTTATAAAAAATATCAGGATTAAAACTAGGTGAAGGCATAATGAATGAGCCTATTTCTGTCAAACTAAACCAATTACTTGAAAATACAAAACTATTTTTAACTTTATATAATGTAAAAAAACAATGGCAGACAGTCTACCCTGCAGTATGTAAACTTTCTGAGCAATACAGAGAATTATATGAGCAATACCCTGTAGCTTTACAAGCTAGGTGTGCTGTATTTAACCCTAAATATAGTTCCTCTGTTAATTTGGTTATCAATCAATGTGTTTTAACCGCTGCTTTGTGTAAAAGCCAGCAATACAATAATCAACTTAGTGAATTATATATCTGTGCTGCACTTGTTGATCACTTATGTGTGGGTGAGCAACTAAACAAGCTTTCCAAACAATTAAAGTTTAGTGATAGTGATAAAAAAATATGGCAACTACGCCACCAGCTCACCGCTAAAATAATCTTAACTGGTGGTGATTCAGCAAAACCAATAACGCAAGTTCTTGCAAAACTAAGTAAGTACAAGCAAGCATTAGTCACTACACCAAAAATAATGCTTTATGATGGTGGCATTACGCTTGTTGCTATCGCTAATATAATTGCAATGAACATTACTTATAGCCCTTCTAAACAACATATTAGTCTTTTTAAAGCTCTTGGCGATTTATATATACGTACACCTAACCTATTTGCGCAACAGCTAATAAAATTTTTAATCGCACATATAGGCCCATTATTACCGGGTAGCCGAGTTATATATAATGATCAATTAATGGTGTATTTGGCCAGCGACAATCAGCAGCGTCATATACTAATAAACGTCGAGAATAAAAATAAAATAGCGTGGTATAGAGTCAAGACATTGCTAAACAGCAACGCTATCCAGTGGCAATCAAATGATTCACGTATCCAAATTAGTGTATGGGACAGTGAGCATATAACTTCCACTGCCAATATACTAAATAATGGGTCGCTAGCTTTGATAGAGTTAATTAGTCGTTTTAAGTTGCAGCATGAATACAGCTACAAAGCGTTAAGCCAAATTATGGCGCCTTATCCTAATGTAATAGAAAATCTATGTGAGGCTGTAAAACCTTATAACAATGAACATCAAGCGGCTAAAAATTTGAAACATAGTCTATCTATGGTTGGTTATTTTAATGCCCCTGCAATTATTCAGCGAGTTATATTTGAGCAACTGGTTAAGGTAACTCCTCACCCTTTACAACAATTTGTTTTAACGCGACTAGAGTGCATAGTAGAAATTATTGCTCTATTGGTTAGTAAAAATAAAATGATTCAATTTGAACATATCGCACTTCCTCTCTATGGCTATGCTTATTTTTTATTAACACAATGCAGTACACATATATCTAGAAAAATAATGATTGATGAAACACCTAACACCACATTGAATACGCCTATTAGTGCCTTTTTTGGTGTTAGTTCATTAGACACTGAGCAGCTAAAAGCACAACTTACATTACTATTAAGTGATAACCCTTGGGCAATCGCATTATTGGAAGCTGAACATCTTCCAAAAAAGCAGCTCAACGAACGCAGTAAACTATGGGTAGCAATAAAGGCGCTTACACAAACCGTATTTAAACCGCAGCTAAAGCTAAGCACTTGGCAACAGCAAATATTAGATCAGCAATTAACTACTCAAAAATGGGAAAACCATCACTTATTTAATGAACAGCTCCAAGAGCTTGCCTTATCTAATACTATTTAATACCAATCCGTAATAATACTTAATCAATTTGAGGGATTAAACCTGACGCTAACTGCGTTTAATCTACTTGCAATAAGCAAGCTAATGACGCGCAAATTCGCCTTTTTTCATTGAAAATCTCTGGCTAGAAAAATAATTTTAAATATCATTATGGTTCAATATGTTAGTAAATATCTTATATCTGTGTTCAGGTTATTTAGTCTTTTTATTTCCATTATAAATACAATTTATACCCAGTATTTGTAGTATAAACTGGCAAAATGGGCGATAAGTTGGTATAAATGCGCCCTTACAATTTTCAATCCCATTCACATAAATGACCTAACAAGCTGTTACTCTCTCAGAGTAATAATTTATGTGCAAATCAAAATCTTTAAAGGAAAAGTCAATGGCCAAACAAACCATCACAGTGATCAAAGGCGACGGCATCGGTCCGAGCATTATCGACTCAGCACTTGAAATATTAAAAGCCGCAGGTTGCGACTTTGATTATGAATTTGTTGATGCAGGCCTTGCTGCACTTGAAAAAACAGGTGAGTTACTTCCGCAAGAAACGGTTGATACCATTGCTAGAAACAAAATCACATTAAAAGGTCCTTTAACTACGCCTGTAGGTGAAGGTTTTACGTCTATTAACGTAACGCTTCGTAAGCAATTTGGTTTATACGCTAACGTACGCCCAGTTAAATCATTTGTTGGTACTAAAGCGCGTTACGACGATATTGATATCATTACTATTCGTGAAAACACCCAAGGTATGTACTCAGGTGCTGGCCAAGTAGTAAGTGAAGACGGAAATGAAGCACAAGCAAAATCGATAATTACGCGTGAAGGCGCAGAAAAAATCGTAACTTTTGCATACGAGCTAGCGGTACGCGAAGGCCGTAAAAAAGTAACTGCCGTTCATAAAGCTAACATTTTAAAATCAACATCTGGTTTGTTTTTAAAAGTAGCACGTGAAGTAGCTGAGCGCTACCCACAAATTGAATCAAATGAAATGATTGTTGATGCAACATGTATGAAACTGGTAATGACACCTGAAGAGTTTGACGTAATTGTTACGACTAACTTATTTGGTGATATTTTATCTGACCTTTGTGCTGGTTTAGTTGGCGGTTTAGGCATGGCACCAGGTGCTAATATTGGTGAAGATGCAGCAATTTTTGAAGCTGTACATGGTAGTGCGCCTGATATTGCAGGCAAAAATCTAGCTAACCCAACATCTGTAATTTTAGCATCTATTCAAATGCTTGAGCATTTAAATATGGGCGATACGGCAGAGCGTATTCGTAGTGCTGTTGCTGATGTAATTAAATCAGGCGACCGTACAACTCGCGATTTAGGTGGCAGCCACGGTACAACTGATTTCACTCAATCAGTAATTGACCGTTTATAATTAATATTTGTTATTAATTTAAAAAGCCCGCTAATTTAGCGGGCTTTTTTATGTTTGCTAACTACGTTTATACTAACCTAGTGTATTTATGCAAGTTAGTATTAAACCTAAATAAGCCCAAAAGTAGTAATCCTAATAAACCTGAAAGTGATCCGCCACTTGAACCCGAACTACTTTGTTGTTTTTGCACAGTAGCAGATAACTCTTTAGTAAAAGTATCATTGGTTTGAGTATCAGTAACATTCAACGTTACGTTATATGTCCCGTCAGTTTGATAAGTATGTATTGGGTTTTGTAAATTTGATAACGCACTGCCATCACCAAAATCCCAACTGTAAGTATAACTATTAAAGCCGCCGGTTACTTGGGCATTAAATTGTGCGCTTAAATCACTAACGGTAGCGTTTGCGTTTATGCTAAGCGGAACAGTTGCAGTTACATCAATCGCTTTAGTTTGCTCCGTGCCTTCGTTATCCGTCACTGTAAGCGTTACTTGGTAATCACCAGAGTATAAATAATTATAAGTAAGCGATTGCGTCGTTAAAGTACTTCCATCCCCTAGCTGCCAATTATAAGTATACGGTGCGGCCCCACCTGTAAGCGAAGCCTCAGCTGTTAAAGTTCCTTGGTTTATTTCATATTCAATTTCATTTACAGATAATGGTTCAGCTAGTGTAACTTGAACTACAGCTACTTGATCTGAAGTACCATTACTTGCCATAAACTCAACGTTGTAAGTGCCATAGTCTTGGTATTCATGAGTAGGGGTTAACTCTATGCTTGAGCTACCATCATCAAAATTCCACGTAAATGTATCCGAAGGCGTGAGTGCAAAACCTTCTACATTAAAATTAACGGTTAAACCTGTTTTGGTAAAATTAATACTCTTAGTGACATCGTAATTAAGCTCTACTTCTATGTCTTCACTATCAGCTGACTGATTTATAATATTAAACCCAAAACCAACCTGTGGAAGCATAACACCCGATGGTTTTTGCGCTGAAAAGCTATAATCGTTTTTATCAGTGAACTGGGTGATAGCTGATAAATCATCATCACCTAACCCTGCCCTTTGTTGGTATAGACTAAAAGCAGCATCACGTATTTGAATTGCTGAAGCAGCCGGAGTTTGCGTACTGCCTTTATTTATTGAGCGCTGATCGGCATCTACCACTAATGCAAAACCACTGCCTGGATGCTCGGTAGTGTTATTATCTGCTTGAGATTCATTGCTGTACCACAATAATAACCCCGGTGAGTACTGCTCTGCTTGTAAGCTACTGTCAACGTCTGTGTATGAACGCAATTGTAAATAGTAATGTGATGGTGATGCATATGTGTAATTACCAATTTTTTCAAAGCCATTAAACTCAGTGTTAACTTGATCTTGTGCATTATTTTGCCAAATTAAAGTATCACTTTGCTCAATGCGCATATCATCAACAACAAAACCATAATAATGTGTGTTCGCATCTGTTATGTATTCAATTTTTAAATCAATTGTTTGCCCAGCATAAGCTGATAAATCAAACTTATGGGTTAAATAGCCGTTAGGTTGCTTAGCATCACTATTAAGAAATGAATCACCTGAGATATACGGACCAATATCACCGTAGTATGGATTCAGCGCTTGCGTATAATTACTCGCAATTGGCTCACCATTTACTTTTACTTGAACTAAATCGTAATCGCGCTCAATACTGTAATAAGCAATAAAGCTTAAAGTAAGTGTCTCAGTTGTGCTTGGTAGCGCTATTGTATTCGCTAAGCTGTTGCTAATATTGTCGCCCGTATTTGAATAGTATTGAAAATCACCTTCTACTGGAGCCCTAAATTTTTCGAGCCTTGGTGGCAGTGTTATTTTTATTTGATTTTGCAGTTGTGAAGTACTCGCAGTATTAATTAATGTTTGCTGTGAGTTAGCCTCTATCTCATCCATATCAAGCGTAAGCTGGTTAACCCAGTTACCCCGGTATCGTTTTTGTAAATACTCAAGCGCATAAGGACTAAACATAACCGGCTCTGAGCCTCTTGGCGAACCAGCCCAACTTCCTGTCGACATAACTGACCAAGACGCGACGGGCTCACCTACCGTGTTAGATTGCAAGTCGTATTCATCCAATAATCCTAAGTCATGTCCAAACTCATGCACTACCACACCAATCCCTGCATCAATAGGGTTAATGGTATAACCAAAGAGCTTAATATTGCTGCCTGCAATCTCGCTCGGCCCGCTATTTTCATCAAACACATAGTAGCGGTGCGACCAAATAGCATCGGTGCTTAGGTAACCGCCACCCGCTTCCTCACCAATACTTGAATGAAAAATCATTACATGGTCAATGATGCCATTAGGTTCATTAACAATACCGTCGCCATCAATATCATCTAAATCGGTTAAATCATAATCCGCTAAATTAATATTAAACTTTGCAACCGCCTTCTCCACAGCCTCTTTAATTAAAGCGGGTGCATTTATATCCCGTGTACTGCCTTGGCGCTCACCATATATTTTTGCATTGCTATCAGCGGTTACCCAGCCATATACCTGTCCGTTAAAGTTTAAGCTGTTCCCCGAAGCCACTTTATAATAATCAGCAGCCGTTTTTAAGCTTTGTCCATCAGGGCCCGTATAACCTTGAGTATTAAAAAGCATTTGCTGATAGTGCTCAGTTGAATATTCAGCGTAAAACATGTCGGTGTCTTGCTCTACAAGCTGATTGTCGTCATGTTTTAGATCAGGAAAATCAATTAAGATAGCTAACACTTTTACATCATTAACACTTTGATCTGGCACTAGTGACGTTGAAAAAGCAACCTGCTGTTTATTTGTGTTTGAAAAAACCTTGGAGGAGGATTTAAATTGCCTAAAGCCATTTTTAATTGAGTGATTGGCAGCTTCTTTATTACTCATATATGACTTAAATGAACTATCTAACTCACTTGAAGATATTTGGTCTCTTTTTTTAAGCCAATATAAAATACGTTCTTCGTTAGTTATACCAACATCATGCGGACTTATATTATTAGCTGCCACTATTGGGCTTAATAGCGTAGTTAAAAGCGCAATTAACATCACTTTTTTCACTGTGTCTTCCTCAAACATAATTATGTAGTAATCATACCTAATAATAGGAATTTAAACAGGCGATAAAAACATATAGTTAACATATGCAATAAAAGTTAATGGTCTCTCACTATTTTTATATCTAAAATCGAACCCACAACCTAAAGTGCATAATTTCTGCTAGTAAACTCAGTTAAACACAGAGTTTCTGCAGATTTGAATTAAAAAAATCCAAAAAACGAATTTAAAATGCAAAAAATCGCTTTCAAGGTTGACATAAAGGCTCAAAACCCTTAAAAATAAACCTATACAGAATTTTTAATTTAAAAGCAGTGTTTTGCTAAGTAGAGTAAAAACTATGAACACACACATTAATCTTTTAGTCGTACTCGTACTGGTCTTAGTTATAAGCCCAGCGGGGATGTATTAAAAGGTGATACTGCTTTTTAAAAACCCTCGCACTACGCGGGGGTTTTTTTATGCATAAAAAGCGCACAGAGGAATGAGGATGAGCAAACAAGAATATAATGGTTCTGAACTAGTTGTTCAGGCATTAAAAGATTTAAAGGTTAAATACATATTTGGCTACCCCGGTGGTTCAGTATTAGATTTATACGATGCACTTTTTCAACAAGATGATATTGAACACATACTCGTGCGTCACGAGCAAGCTGCTACGCATATGGCCGACGGCTATGCACGAGCAACTGGTGACGTGGGTGTTGTGCTTGCAACCTCAGGCCCTGGTGCTACAAACTGTATTACAGGTATTGCAACGGCCTACATGGATTCAATTCCTATGGTTGTATTATCAGGCCAAGTACCTACAAATTTAATTGGTGACGATGCATTCCAAGAAACTGATATTGTTGGCTGTTCTCGTCCTATAGTTAAACACAGCTTTAATTGTAGAAGTGCGCAGGAGATCCCTGCAATACTCGCTAAAGCCTTTTATATAGCCAGTACAGGTCGTCCAGGCCCAGTTGTAGTTGAACTCCCTAAAGACATGCTAAACCCTGCGATTAAGTTTGAATACAAATTTCCTCAAACAACAGAACTTAGAACATACAGCCCTAATACTAAAGGTCACTCTAAGCAAATTCGAAAAGCGGTTACTGCCATTTTAGAAGCTAAAAAGCTCGTTATTTATTCGGGTGGCGGCATTGTTATTTCAAATACATCAGAGCAATTAACACACTTAGTTGAATCGTTAAATGCGCCAATTACAAACACACTAATGGGATTGGGTGGTATTTCAGGTGTGCACCCTAACTTTGTCGGTATGTTAGGCATGCACGGTACACTAGAAGCAAACAAAGCAATGGCTAACGCCGATGTTATTTTGGCATTAGGTGCCCGATTTGATGACAGGGTAACTAATAATGTTCAAAAGTTTTGCCCTAATGCCACGATTGTACATGTAGATGTAGACCCAACCTCTATTTCTAAAACAATCAAAGCGCATATTCCCGTTGTGGGTTGCTTAGCAACGGTGCTGGAACAACTACAAGCAGGTATCGATAAAAGCCCAATTAAAATCGATCGCAGCGCACAAGAAGATTGGTGGCGTCAAATTATCAGCTGGCGCGAACAAAAATGTTTAAGCTACAACACTGATGGCGACAAAATTAAGCCACAAGCCGTGATAGAAGCTGTTTATAAAGCCACTAATGGCGATGCTTACGTAAGTTCTGACGTTGGTCAGCACCAAATGTTTGCAGCGCAATACTACCCATTTAAACATCCTCGTCAGTGGATAAACTCAGGCGGCCTAGGCACTATGGGCTTTGGTTTACCTGCTGCAATGGGTGTAAAGCTAGCCTTTCCGGATAAAGAATCTGTATGTATTACAGGTGATGGCTCTATTCAGATGAATATCCAAGAACTATCTACCTGTTTACAGTACAACCTTGCGGTAAAAGTTGTATCACTTAATAACCGCTCTTTAGGTATGGTACGTCAATGGCAAGATATGGTTTACGGCGGACGCCATTCATCATCTTATATGGATTCCCTCCCTGATTTTGTTAAGTTAGTTGAAAGCTACGGACATGTAGGTATTCAAGTAAATACGCTTGATGAACTACAACCTGCAATTGACAGGGCGATGAGCATAAACGACCGCTTAGTCTTTTTAGATATTCTTGTCGACGAAAAAGAGCATGTATATCCAATGCAAATTAAATTAGGTGGCATTGATGAGATGTGGTTACGTAAAGGAGTAAAAGCATAATGCGTCGTATTTTATCTATATTATTAGAAAATGAACCCGGTGCTCTATCACGTATTGTTGGGCTTTTTTCACAACGTGCATACAATATTGATAGCCTGACTGTAGGTACAACTGATGATCAATCATTATCGCGTATCACTATTACCACCATGGGTGATGACCGTGTTGTTGAGCAAATAACAAAGCAAGTTAATAAACTTGTTGATGTATTAAAGATTATAGATTTAACCGAGATGAGTCACATCGAACGCGAGCTTTTATTAGTTAAAGTATTCGCGCAAGATGAATCAACCCGTGCTGCAGTAACCCGTGTGGTCGATGTTTTCCAAGGCGCTATTTTAGATATGGGACGTCAAAGTTACAGCCTACAACTTGTTAGTAGCACAGATAAGATAGAATCATTTTTAGATACGTTGCGACATGAAACTGACATTATTGAAGTTGTGCGCTCAGGTGCTGTAGGCATAGGAAGAGGCGATAAAGCCTTAAAAGCATAACTTACCTATAATTAAGCCATTGAAATTTGGCTTTTTAATAGATAAAAAAAAAGGGCTAATTAGCCCTTTTTTTATTTAATTTGTTAAACCTATTAAGGGTTTACTTGGTCTTTAAGACCTTTACCTGCTTTAAAGCTTGGGATAGTTGCTGCTGCGATTTGGATCTCAGCACCCGTTTGCGGGTTACGACCAGTACGTGCCGCACGTTCTTTTACTGAGAAAGTACCAAAACCAACTAACGCTACTGAATCACCTTCTTTTAAAGAAGAAGTTACAGCACCGGTAAACGCGTCAAGAGCACGAGTAGCGGCAGCTTTAGAGATTTCTGCATCAGTAGCAATTTTTTCAACTAATTGAGCTTTATTCATTGTTAGATTCCTATTCGTTATTATTTTGCCTTCGCAAATCCTATCTTTATGCATTTTTAAACAGTTAGCAACAGCAAATTGCATTTTTTGTTTAAAATCTTCAAAAACACATAAAATTTAAATAATTCTCGGTAAAATACAGCATGTTGAGTTAACAACAACTTAATTTAAGTACAATTTTGGTGCAACTTAGGCAACATAATAAACTATATTTTTTCGATAACTAAGGTCACTTCCCCAACCTCGACACCAAACTTAACAATAGATGTGCGGTTTATCAAGCGCGTTTGTGTAACCAAGTACATCCAATCGTCAAAATTAACGTTTAAAGTGCTGTCATCATATGCAAGTTCAACATTATAGTTCCAATGAAATACACTGCCATTACTTTTCCCTTTAGCTACACCAATAACATCATCAGCAGTGCCCGTTAGGCTGTTATCGTTATTAAGCGTTACTTTCCAAATACGTTTTTGTGTTTCACCATCATCGTAAACAAAATCTTCCTCAATAACACCCTGGTTACCATCCCACGTTGCATTCATATCAACAACTAGCTTGCGGGTCAATTCGCCCTTAAAGTCTTGTACAACGCCATAGGCTTTTAAATTTCCACTAAAAAATGTTTTAAAATCGAAATTTGGCGATGTGTTTTTATAATGTTCAACATTTGGCGCTGAACAGCTAATTAAAAGTAGAGCTGATAAGCAGATCAATGCTGTTTTTAACGTGTTTAATATATTCATATTAATTCCCTAATAATTGCTTTCGTAGTTTTGGCTCAGAAGTTTTTTCGTCAAGCCAAATTGCTAAAAAGTCACTTGAAAATTGAAGTTCATTTATTTCACCAATTTGTTCATCATTATGATAAAAAACACTCATTCCCTGCTCATTAGTGATCAGCGTTAGCGAATCGCCTTTTCTAATATCAGGCCAAATAGACAATAATTCACTGTCATATTTATCAGCTAGCTCTTTTTTTCCAATATGCTCCCACTGCTCATTTGTTGCTTTTACGATTTCTTTAGCTTCAAAGTCACGTAAATAGGTAAGTTTAAATTTAATAGGATGCGTTCCTGCGCTGTAATTACCTGAAGGGGTAAATAAAACCGCGTCATATACATCCCAAAATAAATACTCCATTCGTGCTTCGCCTACTTTATTAAACTGTGTGTCAGCTAAAACAATTGAAGTTGTAAGCAAATAAAAAGTAACTGCCTTTAGTATAAGTTTCAAAATAAGCTCCCTCGAGTCAATGAGTAATGTTACGAAATGGGAATTGTGGGCGATCAGCGGTTGATGAATAACTTAATTTTTTGGTTTATAAAAAGAATAGCAGTAAACACAGTAGACCAAAGCGCACCGTACACGAGCCAAAACTGCCATAAAGGTAAGCCTAAACTTATTACTTCAAAGCGCGCCCCAGCCCAATAACTTGCTGGCGCAAAAGCTATGCATACTAAAAAGGCCTGCCAAAGTTTTAACCTACCTAAAAAGATCATTGAGGTGTTTAAAGAAAGTAATAGTGCAACCCATAAAAAGGCGAGCCATAGAGGAAAGGGATAAACTTTAAATTCTAACAAGCCTAACTTTACCGCTATAAACTCTAACAACATTGCTAGAGGTAGGGCTTTAATTAGTAATAAGGTGTCTTGTTTTTTCTGCTTTGACAAACAAAACATTAAAACAATAATTAATCCGCTAAAAAATAGCGAATCAGCCTCAAGCAGCAATGATAAAAACCACACTGCTTGAAATAAAACAAAATTAATAGCCGAGCGCAATATCATCGTTATCGCTCATAAACCTCGGTTTACGTGCCATTAAATGCACTGTGCTTGTAGCTCTAGCTCTAAACGCACCTTCGCAATAAGCAAAGTAAAATAACCACAAGCGATAAAAGCGTTCATCAAATTTTGAACGGTCCAAATCTGGCCAGCTTTTTATAAAACGGGTTCGCCAATCAGCTAATGTTCGTGCGTAGTGAGCGCCAATATCATTAACAGTATGAATTACCATGTCGGTATTATTTTTAATCTGCTCACTCATTTCGTTAAGTGATGGCAAACATCCGCCCGGAAAAATATACTGTTGGATAAAGTCAGAATTTTTTAAGTAGTGTTTATAACGCTGATCGCCAATAGTTATAGCTTGTATGAGCATAGCACCATCATCTTTCAACAGTTCACCACATTGGGTGAAAAAGCTAGGTAAGTACTCATGGCCCACCGCTTCTATCATCTCAATAGAAACAAGCTTGTCGTACTTGCCTTTTAATAGTCTGTAATCGAGCTTGAGTAACGTTATTTTATTTTCAAGACCAAGCTCAATAATTTTATTTGCTACGTAATCGTGTTGTTCGTCAGATATGGTTGTTGTTGTAACATGGCAATCATAATGCGTGGCTGCATATATAGCAAAAGCCCCCCACCCTGTACCAATCTCAATAACTGAGTCATTTTTTTGAAGCTCAACTTGCTCACAAATGCGTTTAAGCTTGTATAGTTGAGCCTCTTCAAGTGTCGCTTCTTTTGTAGGATATACAGCACTTGAGTAAAGCATTTCTTTACTTAAAAATGATTCGTACAAATCATTACCTAAGTCGTAATGAGCAACAATATTCTTTTTAGATCCTGATTCAGAATTTTTATTTTTTATATGATTGAACCGGTGTGCGACATTGCTAAAAAATGCGAATTTTTTTTCAAACTCATCAAGTTGCTTTTCATTTATAGCAAATATTTCTATAAATGAGGTTAAGTTATCGCAAGACCAATGCCCAAGAATATACGCTTCGCCTGCGCCAACACTGCCTGACAGAGCAAATGCTTTATACATTGCTTTATCATTTACTGTAACAGTTGCTTTTAGTTCTGAAGATGAATCCCCAAAAATAGTTCTTTCGTTTCCTTCAATCAAAACTATTTGACCAGTTTTAATTGACGAAAAGGCTTTAGTTACTAATTTTTTATATATGTTAGTTAACCAACTCGTGCTTTGTTCACAATTTAAGCTCGACACTTTATCCATTAAAATACCTATTTATTGTTCTAACTATCTGTATATGTTTTATGGCCTACCTGAGTGACCTAAAAAAGGCACTCGCTTTATAAATAACTTTAGCGCTTGATGGTAAATACCTTTAAAGATCGACCACGTCATGGCCGGAAAACGTTTTAGTAACTTACTGACTTCTTGATTAGTAAGCTCTGCACGTTTCAAACGAAGTGTTGCATCAAATAATAATACTTCATCTCGTTTATTTTCAATATGTATCAATGTTTTATCAGGCGACTGTCGAATATGCCAATGATAGTTCATATCTAAATTCATAAAAGGTGATACGGAAAAAACCTTCTTAAAGTTCACTTTTTTTTCTAGGGAGACTAAATAGTAATGGCGTTCATTCCACGGTGTATTACTTACTTCAGCAATCATATACGTAAAGCTATTATCGCTATTACCAAAAAAGTAAAAATTAACAGGGCTAAAATAAACCCCTAAACAGCGTAGTTGCCCAAGCATATAAACATGAGTAAATGTTTCCTTTATACCTAATGAAGAAAGTTGCTTATGAGCACGTTCAATAATGGGAGATTGGTCAGAAGCTGATAAACTTTGTAGGTAATCTGCCTCGTTAAACTTTAAGGCTTTTAAGCCTGATGTACCTAAGTTTTTATGTACACCATTTAATTGCTGAGGATTGTTTAGATCGACCCACATCATATACAAAGGATAGCTAAAACGATGTTCTTTAACAGCAAAACGGCGATGTTTTACATCGCCTAAATAAACTGCACTAGTCAAATTCGACCCCAAGCTGTTTAGCCACATCTACACCACTGTGTACACCATCTTCATGGAAGCCATTGTACCAATAAGCACCACAAAAATAACTATTATTGTTCCCATCAATACTGTGTTTTAATTTTTGAGCAGCAATAGATTCTTGGTTAAATACAGGGTGATGATAGGTAAACTCGCGCAAAATTTTACTTTGGCTTATTCCTTCAAGATGATTAAGCGTTACACAAAACTGTGTATCCGATTGTATACCTTGCAAAATATTCATTTGGTAAGTAACAACAGCTGCTTTATCAGTGTTGTTATTAAGTAGGTAGTTCCAGCTTGCCCATGCCGCTTTTCTATCTGGTAAAAGGTTTGTATCGGTGTGCAGCACCACTGAGTTCTCAGTGTAAGCTATTGCACCCAATACTGACTTTTCTTGCTCCGTAGCATCACCAAGTAGTGCAAGCGCCTGATCTGAATGACAAGCAAATATTACTTTATCAAATTTACTTTGCTCACCATTGGCAAACTCTATTGTTACTTCATCATTTTGACGCGTAACAGATTTAATATTTGTATTGAGGTTAATTTTATCGGCAAAGCCTCTGATCAGCGGCTTAATGTACTGACGAGAGCCTCCTGGTACTACATACCACTGTGGTCTATTGGTTACATCTAAAAGCCCATGATTAAAGAAAAACTTAACAAAAAACTCAACGCCTACGTTTTCCATTTCTTTAATACTGGTAGACCAAATAGCCGCGCCCATAGGAAGAATATAATGGTATTTAAAAAAGTCATTAAACTGGTTATCGTTAAGCAATTGTCCTAATGATTGTTCAGATTGATAGTCACCTTTTTCATGCATTGCTTTGCACAGTTTGTTAAACCTAACAATGTCGTACAATAAACGCCAAAATTTTGGTCTGAAAATATTACGGCGTTGTGCAAACAAACTTGTAAACGTATGGCCATTATATTCAAAACCAGTGGCTTCGTTGTGAACACTAAAGCTCATTTCTGTTTTTTGTTTATTGACACCAATACGCTTTAGCAGCTTTTCAAAGTATGGGTAAGTTCGGTCATTAAACACAATAAAGCCTGTGTCTATTGCGTATTTGAGGCCGCTTACATCAACATCAACTGTTGCAGTGTGACCACCTATGTAATCATTCTTTTCAAAAATGGTTACATCATAATGTTTGTGAAGCAAATGCCCACATGTTAAACCAGATACACCAGTTCCTATTATTGCTATTTTTTTCAACGGGCTAATCCTTTTGCGATTCTAAGCCAAAGTGGGAGTGGTAAAATACGTAATGCTTTTAATATAAGTGTAAAACGATAAGGGAAATGAACGTCTTTGCGGCGTTTTTGAATACCCTTAATCATGTAGTCAGCGGCTTTTTCAGCAGTAACGGCCATAGGCATCGGGAAATCATTTTTACTAGTGAGCGGGGTTTTTACAAAACCTGGATGAACTAAAGTCACATCAACATCATTTAAATCAACAGCTAAGCTTTTTGCTAAATAACTTACACCCGCTTTTGATGCACCATAAGCTTCTGAACGAGGTAGCGCAAGATAAGTAACGCTTGAGCTAACTAAAACAAGCTGGCCGCCTGGATTTATTTTAGGGAGTAACGCCTCAAGGCAATACCCCATAGAAAGTAAATTGACGTTTATTACACGCGCAAATAATGCACTATCAAAATTTCGCGCATCATCTATATATTCACAGTTACCGGCGTTTAAGATAACTCGATCAAAATGAGGAAAGCCAATAGTAGACTCTTTTATATCTTGCAGGTTAGTTGCATCAAATTTACAAGCTTGAATATTGTCGTATTTAGCAAGCTCGGCGAGCTTTTCACTATTACGTCCGCAAGCTATAACAGTGTCTCCTAGCTGCGCATATTTAATTGCTAGCTGCTCGCCAATACCTGATGTAGCACCCGTTATAAGTGTGATCATAATTAACCTGTCCTTTTATCAATTAGCTTTATAACGCTACCAAGTAAAGGAATGTGTTTGTATAACAACTCGCCCACATTAAAGTAGTCTCTGTGCTTGATAATTTTACCATCTTTAAAAATAAGCTTGCTATGACCTTCTACCGAAATAGTTTTACCTGATGAAAGCTTTGGATGTGCATAATGCATAGTCCAATAAATAAAAGCATTGTTACCGCTATTAAACGAATCACTAATATCAAACTGGCAATGCTTAACATTGCTGTATAAATTAGCAAAGTACCTGCGCAATTCTACAATGCCGTTAATTTCATGCATCGGATCTATAAACTGTATGTTGTCACAGTAAATATCACTCAATAAATCAAGATTAGTGCTATCAAGCTGTTGGTATATTTCAACAAATTTATCTACTGGTAACTGGTTATCCATATCACACCTTAAATGCAGCAAGTGCACGTTCTCGTGCCGCTTTATGATCAACTATTGCTGGCCAGTAACATTCCTTATCTTTGCCTGTTGCGGCTAAATAAGTGTGTGGAAAATGAATGTGTTTATCTGGCACGTTTTCAAGCTCTGGCAAATACTTACGGATAAACTTGCCCGTTGGATCAAAGCGCTCGCTTTGTCTGATAGGGTTAAAAACTCTAAAGTAAGGCTGAGCATCACACCCAGTACTTGCAGCCCACTGCCAACCACCATTATTAGAGGCTAAATCGCCATCAATTAGGTGCTGCATAAAAAAGCGCTCACCTTCGCGCCAGTCTATTAATAAATGCTTAGTTAAAAAGCTCGCAACAACCATACGTAAACGATTGTGCATCCAACCAGTTTGCTTTAGTTGTAGCATTGCAGCATCCACTAACGGGTAACCTGTACGCCCTTCACACCATGCTGTAAATTCATTTCCGCTTTTACGCCACACTACAGCGTTATACTTTTCGTTAAAGTTATCACCGCGCGAAAGCTTCGGAAATTCAGCAATTAAATGCCTGTAAAATTCGCGCCAAACAAGCTCGTTAATCCACGTAAACGTTTTACTTTTTGACGTAGTTAAAATATCAGGATAACGCTGCTGAATATTAATAAGCAGTTGCTTTGTGCTTACAATACCTAGTGCTAAATACGGGCTTAAACCCGATGTGCCTTTTACACTAGGAATATCACGCTGGTCGTCGTAACTTGTAAGTTTGTCGCATATAAAATTATCAACTACGGTAGAGAGTGTTTCGTCGTCAACCGGCCACTTATCTGAGCACCCATCACTTTTTAGTAAATCACTCTCGTCAAATTCAATAGGGTCAGAAGTTAAAGGCCATTGTGGCAAACTAAAGTGTGTATCTTGATACTGCTTTAACCATGCACGTTTAAATGGAGTAAACACTTTATACATTTCATTACTTTGATTTTTAACTGAGCCTGCAGGCGCAATTAAATCACCTTCGTACAAAGTAAAAGTAATTGAACGCTCATCGCATTCATGCAAAATTGCTTTATCCCGGTTTACTTCATTAAGCTCATATTCTGTATTAGCAATTACGTGTTTTACATCGTTTGCTTTACAAAAGTTAATGAGCTCGCGCGTACAATCACAAAAGCTAGGCGCTTCTATAATATGTAAAGTAATACCGTAATCAGCAAGTTGGGATTGAAGATAAGTAACTCGACGCTTGAGTAAGTCAATCTGAATAGGCGCTGTTTGGTGTTGTTGCCACTGCTTTTCAGACACAAAAAAAATGGCGTGTTTAGCGCCATTGTTTAGCGCTTGAATTAACGCTTCGTTAGAAAAAAGGCGCAAATCGCGCCTAAACCAAAATAATGTATCCATTAAATACCAAATCGTAGTTTTAAATCGTGAGGGTATGGGTTAAAAAACACTTGTTTTTCGAGGTACTCATTCGGATGAACTTTCAAATGATGTTTTAACAAGGTAAGTGGTACATACAATGGCACCAATCCTTCGCGGTATTCATCTATCGCATCACGAAGTTCTTGTTTTTCAACCTTCGATAAATCTGTTTTAAAGTAACCTTGTAAGTGCATTAGCGTGTTGCAATTATTTCTGCGAGAAGCTGGCTTTTTAAGACCTGTCATCAAACCTAAAATATATTCATCAGCAACTGCATTTATATCGTCACCTACAAACGTTCCAAGCAGGTTACCCAAATCACGATAAGCTTGATAATTGTGAGCCATCAACAAATACTTATACTGAGAGTGAAATTGAGTAAGCTTGTGAACCGTAAGCGGCTCTTGTACTAACTTTTGCCAGTTTTTAAATACGTAAATTCTCATTACAAAGTTTTCACGTAAATGCATATCGTTTAAACGCCCGTTTTCTTCACATGGCAATAATGGGTTGTGCTTCATTATTTGCTCAGCAAAAAAACCAACGCCTTCTGAGGTATTACCCGTGCCTGCTTCATTGTATATTTTAATGCGTTCCATACCGCAACTTGGACTTTTCGCGCAAAATACAAATCCACTCAACTCTTTAGCTTGTTCTGTTGCAACTTTTTTACCATATTCGGTAAGTTGCTGACCTACTTCGCCAGTGCCATCTGGGCGACATACTTTAATAGTATCGCCCACTTTAACTTGGCGAATAGTTGGGCGAGGTATCGGTAAACCAACAGCTACTTCCGGACAAAACCGTGTGTATTCAACGTGTTTACCTAGCTCATCCATACAAAAATTTGATTTTTTATGACCCGTATCAAATCTAACTTTTTCGCCTGCTAAACAGGCGCTTATACCTATTTTTATTATATCTGTGTGCATATATTCTCTTAGTAAATCAAATTACCTATTGGATTTAGTAACTTGCTGAAGCCCTTATTAAAATGTAGCGCACTACTGACAACTGTAAAGCACAAAC
This sequence comes from Pseudoalteromonas sp. 20-92, assembly GCF_030847595.1. Classification (NCBI taxonomy): domain Bacteria; kingdom Pseudomonadati; phylum Pseudomonadota; class Gammaproteobacteria; order Alteromonadales; family Pseudoalteromonadaceae; genus Pseudoalteromonas; species Pseudoalteromonas sp. 20-92. The sequence goes on along the minus strand of NZ_JANJGQ010000002.1, from coordinate 103,568 downwards.
ACCCGTCTTTCGTTAAAGGTGTATGCTGATGACTACCATCTTGCCATATAAAGTCGCCTGGTACGTAACTACCATCTTCGTCACTAAACTCACCATCTAGGAGTAGAGTAACTTCAAATCCAGTATGCGTGTGCTCTGGTATTTCACCACCCGCATCAATGTGTAACAGGCTAGAACGTAGCGCACCATCATCAAGCGAAACTCGAGATCGCGCTAACTTACCAACTTGTGTAAATTTACTATGAGAAATACGCGTTAAAGCACGTGGAAGCTGGTAGTTATGTTCATTTACTTTAATAGAAACAGGCTCTACCTCATAAACTTCGTCGATAGAATCATCAGATGTGATCATATCAAGAACATTCAATTCAAAGTCTTCAAATAACTCAGATTGCTCAGTTTGAACTGTCTCAAATTGGACTGGCTCTTCACTAAATAACGCGTCTGCATTACTTGCTTCAATTTTAGCGACTTTAGCTTGGCACACAGGGCACATATCTACATGTATAGAAACGGCTAAACTCAGTGATGTAGCAAGTGATGCATCGCAATACTGTGTCAGTAGAGTTTCACTCGGGTGATGTTTAATCATGCTGATCTCCCATTTCATTACGTAATTTTTGCAAGGCCAAACGTAACCGTGATTTTACCGTGCCTACTGGAATGTTAAGTTGATGTGCAAGTTGCTCTTGCGACATATCTTGAAAATAAACGCCTCTTACCACTTCACGTTGAGCGATTGGTAGCTTGTCTAAATAGCGCTTAATTTGCTTATCTTCTAAATGATCACTGTATTCGTGATGTGTATCTTGTGATTCGTTTAATAACGGCCAAATATCTTCACTGATGTTTTCTTCTTTGTTACTTTTCATTTTGCGAAGCATATCGAATGAAGCATTACGCATAACGGTATAAACCCAAGTAGTCGCTGCACCTTTATCACTGTGATACAAATGTGCTTTACGCCAAACAGACGTTAACGTCTCTTGAACAAGCTCCATTGCTTGAGCTTCAACACCAAACTGCTTAATTCCAAAGCGTTTAATTTTTGGCGCAAAATATTCAAATAAATAGGAAAACGCTTTTTTGTCGCGTGATTGCGCAACGTCTATAAGCGCTTGCATGAGCTCTTTACTCGGCGTTTCTGGCATGGCAGTGTACTTACCTGTATTAGGTTCACAACGTGGTGACTGTTGTTGACTTACCATAATAATTTATCCCGTTATTGCTTTTGTATTAAGTAATACGGGCAATAATTAATTTAGGATCATAAAATTTAGGCAAATTCGTTATTAATCACAGTATGGAGGAAATTCAGTAAGTTATCAAAGTTCGTTTCAAACGCAAGTTGCTGTTTTTTCTCGATAGAAATAGGCAGGAGCTCAAGCCAACGTGCTGCAATCCAAGGCAACTTGTCAAAATGAGTTTTTTTGTACAGTAAACTAAGTTCCGGATTACTTTCAAAGACGTTTAAAAGCGCATCATGTAATAGGTAATGTTTGCCAATTGGGTTGTTAATGTCCTTGTACCAATAAGGCGTCTTACAAGGCGATACCAGCCCATGTCGCAGTTCGTCTTCGTCTTGGTAAGCATCATTAATTTGCACGTTTTTAGATGCATATACATCAATTAATAATACATCGTTATCGTCTTGATCAAAATCGATAATATCAACAAGACAACCTTGCGCACTTATATTAAAAGGCGTGTCATGCTCGAATGTACAAAGCACAAACCCTGTATTATTTTTTAATGCGTTTTTAACCATATTTAAATAGCGAGGCTCAAATATGCGTAATCGCGTATAACCTTCAGGTAACATAAAAATGGGTAATGGAAAAATCGCACGTTTCATAAAGTCTACTTATTTCAAACACTCTGCCTTTACTTACGTGCGCTTTTGCTAAGTCGATCAGCTTTGCATGAATCGAATTAATTACCTACTCCACCATTGGTTAAATATTAAACCAGCTCCCCATGCTTTTTAGTACTTGGACTGAGTAATATGCACTTATCATACTGGCTACTGGCGCTAACATTAAAGCAAATAACCCAAATTCACTGCTCATCGTTTTAATCCTTTAAATGGTTTATTTAACGTTTTTAACACTCGCGTCAGTATTTTTAGACGCAGTATTCTCGGTTAAAACAGCCTCATCTAATATTCCAACTAAAACAGTTTTAGCATCAAAATAAAGCGTTTCTTTTAATGACTTTTCAAGTTCGAATGTTGTTTGCTTAACGTAGCTTGTTACACTTTGAGCTAATATATCAGTAACATCTAGGTCCACTTCTGTTGAGTGTACTTGCGCAGAACCTAATACTAATAAACTTGCCATAGCGATTTTAATTGAATGTTTCATAATGGTATTCCTTGTTTGTATATTGTTTGATTAGACGAAGTTATATAATCAAGGGTTGTGCCAACATGAAAACAAAAATTAAAGTGTTGTAATTAAATAGGTTTTTATAAATTTAATTAATTTCAAAAATTCACACTCTATTAATCTAACCACTTAATTTTATTTTTTGACCAATATTTGGTTAATAATTAAGATCAATTTACCCACGTTAATAAAAGTCACAGTAAATACATTTAGCGTTTATAAAAACGTCATATCTAAACGTTAAAGTTCCATTACTATAAATAATTGAAAAGTGCAGTATGTCTATCTTATCTCGTCGTGGTTTTTTAAAAACATCAGTAGCCAGTGTATTTACCGTTGCTATTTCCAGCGCTATAACAGGCTGCGCTCAAACACTAGCTGACAGACCATTATCAGCAATTGAGTTTAAGCATGGTGTTGCCAGTGGTGATCCGCTCAGTAATGCTTTAATAATTTGGACGCGAGCCACAACCTCTCAACCATCTTCCATTGCGACTGCTTCATGGGAGCTGGCAAGTGATCCTGATTTTAAAAATATATTACGTAGCGGTTACGAACAAACAGATAAAAGCCGCGACTTTACTATAAAAATAGACGTGCAAGATCTTGCACCAAATACCGAATACTTTTACCGTTTTATGGGTTTGCAAACACAAAGCCCTATAGGCCGAGCTAAAACACTGCCAATAAGTAATGTTGAACAAATAAAAATGGCTATTGTGTCGTGCTCAAACTACCCTGCTGGGTACTTTAATGCCTACACTGATGCCGCCAAGCAAAAGGATTTAGATGTAGTACTGCATTTAGGAGACTATATTTACGAGTACCCAATGGGTGGATACGCCACTGATAATGCTGAAAAAATTGGCCGCCAATTAGCCGCCGATAACAGCGGTGAAATTATTACTTTAAGCGACTACCGCAAACGCTATGCAATTTATAGAACAGACAAAGGCCTACAAGCACTTCACGCAGCAGCGCCTTTTATTGCAATATGGGATGACCACGAAGTTGCTAATGATACATACAAAAATGGCGCGGAAAATCACAACATTAATGAAGGTGACTTTTTTAAGCGTCGCGCAGCGGCTATTCAAGCCTATTACGAATGGCTGCCAATTAGACCGCCTATGGGCGAACAAAGCCCGCAAATATATCGCACGTTTGATTTTGGTAATTTAATAAGCTTACACATGCTAGATACGCGCGTAATAGCACGCGATAAACAACTCGCCTACAGCGATTACAAAAACCCCGAGACCAAGCAAATGGATATTGCGCGCTTTGTCAGTGATTTAAATAATCCAAAAAGGCAGTTACTAGGTAAAACACAACTAAACTGGCTCACGAGTGCAATAACTGAGTCAAATGCAAAGTGGCAAGTATTAGGGCAGCAAGTACTCATGAGCAAAATGTGGCTGCCTACTGAAATATTCTCGCAATCCGATCGCACTAAAATCCCGCTGGTATTAAAAGAGCTTGTTGCCATTAAAAAAGCCGTGTTAGCTAATAAAGCGGTAACACCCGCGCAACTCGCACGCGTAAATACTTTAATGCCTTATAATTTAGATGCGTGGGATGGTTACCCAAGCGAGCGCGAAGCATTATACAAAAGCGTTACCGCATTAAATAAAAAGTTAGTCGTGGTTGCAGGTGATACGCACAATGCGTGGCATGGCACATTAAAAAATGCAAAAGGCGAAAGTGTGGGAGTAGAATTTGCAACACCTGGTGTTACATCCCCGGGTATGGAGCATTATTTAGCGCTTAATACAGCACAAGCAAAGCAGATGGCTGACTCGCTTTCATTGTTAATAAACGACTTAAACTATTGTGACTTATCACACCGTGGGTATATGTTACTGACTATTACTAAAGAGCAAATCACAACCGATTGGCGCTATATAGATAACATAAACTCTCCAAGCTACAACATTGCTGCTCAACACCAAAGTGTCTATAAGGGCTAACATTTTGTATAAAAAGAGAAGGTAAACACATTATTTACCTTCTCGTTTATTTTATTAAACGCGCTTAATTACAACTATAAAGAAGCGTCCACGAAGCATCACTTCCTGGAAGGCTGTTTGTATACCAATTTGCACTGTATGCATTGCCTTGATATTGTATTTTGTCGTCGGTGTTATTGTGTGTAAATGGACCGGCCGAATAATCCTTTTTCACCCAATTAGGGTATGTATTAATACCATTACAATCGGTTGAACTCACAACACTACATCCATTTGCATCAACATTTGTACCTGCGGGTGTATCTGGGCACTGATCAATATCATCATTCACTCCATCATTATCCGCATCACTTTGTGGTTCAACTACTTCAACAGCACAACCCACATCATTAACAGTTTCCCCTGCAGGGGTATTTGGACATTGATCAACACTATCGCTAATACCATCAGCATCGGCATCAGTTACCGCACAACCAATACTATCAACCACTGTATCTGCAGGAGTATTATCACACTGATCAAGGCTGTCACTTATACCATCGCCATCAGAGTCTAAAGCAACGGTACTGCCACCCCAACCTTGAATGATCTCTTTAACTTTAGTGCCTGAAGCGGTTAATGAATTCCAACTGCCGCCAGGGGTGAATAACGAAGCCCCTTCGTTTTTATCATTAATAGACCAGTTAGCGTGACTAATATTGTTTGTTTTAAAAAATGCCATCCATGCATCTGTTTCATTAGCATTAACACCACCATTGCCATCAGCATTAACTGTCCCCCACTCTGTAGCAAACAATGCAATACCGTTGTCGAGTGCTGTTTGCGCTTTATTTCGATATGATTGTCCGTGCGTGCCAGCATAAAAGTGCAGAGTGTAAGCAATATTGGCGCGATCTATCGGATCTTGTGATGCCACATCAACGTCTTGAGACCATGTTGGTGTACCAACCACAATTAAATTATCAGGATCGATTGCTCTAATTTTATCAATTACAGTTTCGGCGTAAGGCTTAATATCGTTAGCCCATGAAATTTGTAACGGCTCGTTATAAATCTCATAAATAACATTATCGTATTGCCCATACTTTGTAGCTACGTCTTCAAAAAATCGAACGGCAGTTGCCTGATCTGTATGTGCTTCATGGCTATGAAAGTCAATAATAACGTACATATCTTCGCTAATAGCAGCATTTACAACAGTATCAAGACGGCTCATATTGCCATCCCAGTCATAATTTAAGCTACCACCAGCACTTGACCCATGGCCTATTGCCGCGCGAATCAATGTTGCATTAAATTCAGACTTAGCACGTGCTACTGTTTCTGCGGTATAAAATTTTTCAGCCCCCCACCCCGTGTTACTCCAGAATAAGCTGGTACCTGCAAAGCTCGTATTTTCACCACCAGCAAGAATTTGATTACCACTAACCGTTAATTTCTCAACAGCGGCATTAGCCATTGTTGAACAACCTAATAATAAAGCTAACGATAAGCTCGTCACTTTAAAGTTCCTTTTGTTGTGATTAATTAAACTGTTATCCATAATATTTCCTTAAATTGAAGTTATCAGTCGTCATTTCGCTGATGTAATAAAGTAAAACCGCAAAAGCAATACAAAGTAATTGCCAATTATATTTTACGTAAGTTAAAAGTACCAACTTATTATTAACATTAACTGAACAAAAAAAATTCACGAAGCACTGCCGTGAATTAGGAAAAGGAGAATAAGAGGCATGTTTAACGAAGTTCGAAGATTTTGTCGGGGATATATTGTTTTTTACACTTTTTTTACATTAGGTAAAAATAAAATGTTTAAGTAGAGTAAATAGGTAGCCATCGATTAAGAAACACCACCTTGCATACATTTTAGTCAATTATATTGGGCAACACCTTACGTCCTAAACGATAGGCATCTGCAATACTCAATATCCAAATAACAATCATTAAAGGTACGTACTTATATTCAGCGAGCTGAGCGCAGGCGTTAGATGGTTGTTGCGCGGCTTTTAAAATAGCCGTAACCGACATGGGGATTTTTCCGTGTACAATTTCATTTGCAGTACACTGTGCAATCGCAAATATATCTTGAAGGGTTAAAATTAAAAGAACAGAAAAAACACCCGCAAAAATAGCGCCTATAAGGTGTTTTTTTAAAGAAAAATGCCCCGCTCCAGGATAAACAATGGCGGTAAGTAAAGCAGCTTTTAGATCTTGTTTCATTTTTACCTAATATAAATTCACTTTAACGTGATCACATAAAAAAGCCACTTTGCAGTGGCTCAATTAAAATATCAAGTAGTTAAATGTATTATTGTCCACCAAACCCGAGAGTTAACTCAATACCAACAAAGCGAGGTGCCCCTGCAACAAATGTTGGGTTGCCAAATCCCCCTCCAGTATTACCTGCATCAACTAAATACTCTTTATCTAATAAGTTACTAGCAAATACACTAACAGCCCAGTCATCACCATTTGCGATACCTAAGCGCGCACTGACTAATCCAAGCGCTGGTTGGCTAATATCTAAGCCTGATATTGGCGCATTTGCTGGCTCAAAAAACACTTCAGAGCGGTAGCTATATATTAAAGAGCTCGTTAAATTAAGTGAGTTTGACAATTCTGTTGAATAAAACAGCCCCGTACTAAATGTCCACTCTGGTTGTAATCTAAATTTATTGCCAGCGAGGTTACCGTTATTACTGTCATCATCTATTTCAGCATCAAGGTAAGCCGTATTGGCAAATACCTCAAACTCATTATTAATTAACGCCCTTACTTCAACCTCTGCGCCAACATTAGTGGCAGAGCCCGCATCTGCAGAAAACGCAACGCCTTCATCATCCTGTAACGTAACCTGAAAGTTAGAGTAATCTTGATAAAATACAGCGACAGAGTAATCTAAACGCCCGTCAAGCGCTTTGCCTTTAATACCGGTTTCGTAGTTCCAAATAATTTCCGCTGGAACTTCTGATATTGAGGCTTCAACATTCCCTTGTTCGTCGTTAGCCGAACTTACTTCAAGTACTTCCGAACGACGCCCTTTTGAAATAGTCGCATACATATTTGTAGTAGGGTTTATTATATAAAGCGCATTAAAACGTGGCAGCCAATCATCATAATCAGCATCGCCATAGAATGTTTCACCATTAGTATCAACCGTAAACAATGGCGCTTGCGTCAAAACACTATTGGGTGCAGCAGAGCTATAACCACTGCGCTTTTCTTCTTTTATATAACGAAGACCCGCTGTTAACTCCAGTGCCTCAGTTGCAGCATAAGTTACATCAGCAAACGCTGAGTACGCTTTGTTTTCACCATAGTTTGTAAACTCTAATGAATATGGCAACTCGTTTATTGCACCACCTGTTAATGCTGGCGTTAAAATATTAACGCTACCATCATTATTAATACAAGGAACACCTGAACCCAATACGCCTAAGCAATTTAAGAATATAGACTCCTCTGTACTAAATGGAATACGCTGGCTACCCTCTTCTTCAAAGTAACTCACACCAAAAATACTAGTAAACTTATTCTGCGTATAAACAGCGCGTAATTCTTGGCTAAATTGATCGCCCTCAGCAGCTTCTGCAAATTCTAAAAACCATGCCTGCGTACCATCAGCATCAAACACTTCTAAAGAATCAAAGTTACGCCCTGCGGTAATTGAGGTGATTGTTAAATCGTTACTTACATCCCAATTTACAGTCAAATTTAAATCGTTAACTGTGCGCTCCACACCTAAGTCTTTTTTTCCAAACACAGACTCTGCATACGGACTACCTGGCATTTCAACAAAACTATATGGACTTGTATCACCACCGGTTGGTGCATAAAGCCCATTTTTAAAAGATGTACCCGAGTCATCATTTTTTTCATACGTATACACCAAATCAATCGTTACATCGTCATTAGGTGTAATACGTAAAGACGGACGATAAGAAAAACGCTCAATAGCATGCATATCATCTTGCTTAAACCCAGCCGGATTTTGGGAGTTACTATCTCCTGCAATATTTTTTATAAACCCATCACGTTCACGATAAGTAAAAGCAACACGGCCTTGCATTAAATCATTACCACCCGTTACAAAACCACTAACACCTTTGGCCGAGTAATTACCAACGGATGCTTTTAATTGAGCCGAAAAATCTTTTTCTGGTTTACGTGTTGCTACACTAATAGCCCCCACAGAAGCTGCTGTTCCAAACAGTGTCGCTTGTGGTCCCTTAACCACTTCAATCCCTTCTACATCAAAAAGCTCAAAGTACGAGCCACGAGAGCGTGATACATCTGCTCCGTTATAATAAATAGACACACGAGGGGATGATTGAGACGACCCGCTATCAGACGTAATACCACGAATTACAAAGCCCGGGTTGTTAGGGCTTTGCTCTTGAATAACAAGCCCTGGTGTTATTTCAGATAAAGTGTCGAGTTCGCCAATACCTAAGCTTTCTAAAAAGTCGCCATCGTAGGCACTTATTGTTACAGGCACATCTTGTATTGATTGCGCACGCTTTTGAGCAACAACCACTATTTCATCAAGTTCTTTATTTATGGTTTGATCTGCAAAACTATTTGTTGATGTAACGCAAATCATCGCCACAGACAATTTAGTAAGTTTAAGAAAAGGCCGTGTTGTTAATTTATTTTTCATGTTTTTCACTCTTCGTCCGGTTAATTGTTTTTAGGAATTACCGGTAATCTAACGAACTATTACGACTTTTTTACGTCTTATTAATTACGCATTGGTTAAATTGATGTTTCAACTTTATGAAAAATAATAAATTATTGTATTCATATAAAAATTATAACATTGAAAAACTCAGCGTACACTTGTACACTAAAATTCATTCAAATAGTGGTAGGATCTGTCATGTCGTTAGAAGCGCCCTATTCTAAAAAAGAAGAACAACTAAACGTAATTAGTCATGCACTTGGTATTGTATTTGCCGCATTTGTTATGTGGGATTTATTTAGCCAAGCCACCAGCACTAAAGCGTATATTAGTACTGCAATTTATGGCAGTAGCCTATTTGTGCTGTTTTTGTCATCCACTTTGTACCACGCCAGTATTCAACCGCGCTTAAGAGCCTTTTATAAAAAGTGCGATCACTGCGCCATATACTTATTAATTGCCGGCACCTACACTCCCTTTTTATTAATCTCATTAACCGGTGCTTGGTCATGGGCAACACTTACATTTATATGGACTGTGGCACTAGCAGGCGTTGCGTACAAAGTATTTGTAAAAAACGGTAATAAAAAAATATCACTCGCCACCTACTTACTCATGGGTTGGTTTGCACTGGCTATTGTTTATCCGCTCTACTCTAGTGTTGATGTAAAAGCACTTTACTGGCTACTTGCCGGCGGCATTTTTTATAGTTTAGGCACTTTTTTTTACAGCGCTAAAAGCACCCAATTTAGCCACGCAATTTGGCACTTATTTGTTATTGCTGGGTGTGTTTGCCATTATATTTCAATTAGTAATTATGTTTATTGAGCTGGTATAGCTAATTAATATGGTCTGGTTTGAGCGATAAGCGGACGTAATAGTATTGTCCGCTTTGTAAAAGTTTATGAAATTTGGTAGATAGCTTTCCCTCCTTCTATGGAGCTGAAGCTGCCACTTTTACCTATTAGGCTACATTCATGGCTACTATCAACTATTGTAAATTTGCTTGATGCAATTCCACTCTCAAATTTTCCATCATGCTTTAATGTGAGTACAACTTGTTCATCGTTTTTATCACACGTAATGGTTTCAAATCCGTTGAATAGAGCATCACCATTTTCACTGTAGTAAAGTTTATATCTTACTTCGCTATTACCATTAATATCGCCTGAGTAAGCTTGTTGTACTAATGCAGTGCTAAATTTCTGACCCTTTTCAAATTGTTGTTCAACGGTCTCTTGCCACTTTGTAATTAGAAATGTACCTTTTAACTCCATAGTTTTTTCCTTTTAATCAACCTAACAACAAAATGTTACTACGATATTAGTTGATTGATATAGTAAAAACGCGACAATAAACAAAAGATTGATCACATTTGAAAATAAATAATGAAGAAATAAAAGGGGTGTTACACCGTCAGATTAGTGAAGAGAACTATCACTTACGTAGATATTTTCCAAGTGTTCTATTTAATGGTTTTATTGAACAATTTTGGTTTGTTGATTGGAATTTAGAGGAACAAAGAACTCATACTCAACAAAACTTACCAGATCCAAATTTTCACTTAATTATCAGCAATGATGGAGTTAAGTTATTAGGGCCTGTAAGCAAAATATACTCTTATAAAATGGAGGGGAAAGGACGAATAATAGGTGTGAAATTTGAAACAGGCGCCTTAAAGGAACTTTTACCTCTGCCGATTGAAGAATATGTTAACAGAGAGGTACTTGCCAAAGATATATTTGGCTTGAACTTCGTAACTAATTTAATCTCTTTATATGAACATGAAAACGATGCAGAGGTTATTAACTATCTTCATGATAGTCTTGTTCCTTTTGTTCAATCTATTACTAGACCAAAAAAGATCACTCAAAATATGGTCTCGTTGGTCAAAAATAACGAAAATATTTGTACGGTTAAGCAAGTAGCTAACTATGCAAACATTTCTTCACGATCGGTTCAGCGATATTTCTCAGAATATGTAGGCCTCAGCCCTAAATGGCTTATACGTAAGTACAGGCTTAGCAGGGTTTTAGATGAACTCGAATCCAATACCGTTAGTATCTTAGATATTGTTACCCGATTGGAATATGTTGATCAATCTCACCTTATTCGAGACTTTAAAGAAGTTTTAGGAATAACTCCAAACAGATACAACAAACTAAAGTGAATTTTTATATCCTAGTAGAGTCAATATCGGCTTATGGCAAGTTCTGTTTGGAGCGAAAACCAGTTATTCTGATTGGTAAATATAAGAGTTACTTGATTGGTTAAACTACTCTTTGCGCATATATTCATGAAAATGAGCGGCGCGCGCATATTAGTTCATTTAACTCTATCTAAAAGTTTTATAAAACTTAGTGATAGTAATACCTTAGGCAATTTGTTAAAACTACACACAATTAGGATGACAGCCATCCTAATTATTACGAAAAAAGCCAACAAAAACAGTATGAAGAGTGCATTTTTATAAATAATTAATCACGCAAAAAGCCGAGCTATGTAGACAAAATGAAAGTAACAATAGACAGCCCAATAAGGCGACGACAGCTGTTTATTAAAAAATGGCAACTGTATTGCCTTGTTCATAATATAGAAAAGCTGAAAAACACGATGCATTAAGAGAGGCAACCCCTTTTAAGCCAAAATAAAGCCACTGAAACATCCGTAAATCCTTCCAAAACGCCAGTTAAAACAATACCAAACCAGCTTTTATATTCTATGAAAAATACAGTAATCGATTGAACCAAAATAGGAACTCAGCTATGGTTGATTCATCAATAAAAATAAATAAAAAACGAGTTAATCTACAGGCTCGTTAGATTTTGAGGAAAGTATTGTGCTTTTAAAAGGTTTTGGATTTTCTGGTTATCGAAGTTTTGGTAATGAATTAACTAAAATAGCTCCTTTGCGTAAAGTTAATCTCATCATTGGGAAAAATAATATCGGTAAGTCTAATATTGTTAATTTCTTAAGTGAACAGTATTCATACTTCGTATCAAAAGCAAAAAACCAAAGGCAAATAGGAAAGCAGCAGGATATACCTTTCAAAGATATCGATAGGCATATTTCTGAGAAAAGAGCAGATCATAGAATTTCATTTCCGGTATTCCGAAGTGAGATTGACGAATATATAAGAAAATTATTACCTAATGATCAGCGCAACCGAGCACACCGGGAGGTAGCAAAGAAACTGCTTACATCAGAGCATTTTTCAGATGTTAACGGTGATGTTTGGTTTACATATAAATCAGCCAACTACAATGGTGATTTTTCATTAGAGGTGGAAGTTGACGATATATTGCCTGCATTAGAACATCGTGAGTGGCAATCTCTCTGGAGCGCCCTTACTAATAGAGGCCAAGGTGACATTAAGGCTCATTGGGTGCCTGAAACTATTAAAGCTATATCTTATATTCCATCGCAGATACCGAATATCGAAGTTATCCCTGCTATAAGAAAAATAGGTTCTGCCGGTAGCGAAGCAGGTGATTATAGTGGTGAAGGAATTATTGAACGATTAGCAAAAATTCAAAACCCTCCTCTTGTCGATCAGGCTGATAAAGAAAAATTCATCGCTATAAATAACTTTGTCCGTGAGGTTTTGGAAAATGGAAGTGCAGAAATAGAAATCCCCTACGAAAGGGATATGATCCTGATACATATGGATAACAAAACACTACCTCTTGAGTCTTTGGGTACAGGGGTTCATGAAGTTGTTATTCTTGCAGCAGCAGCCACGCTTCTTGAAAATACTATACTCTGTGTTGAGGAACCTGAATTACATCTCCATCCATTGCTGCAAAAAAAGTTAGTAAAGTATTTAGCCGATAGTACAAATAACCAGTATTTTTTTACTACTCACTCTGCTCACTTGCTGGATGCAGTTGAATCAGAAATATTTCACGTGACTCAGTTTGATGGCTCGTCATCTGTTAGTGCGATTGCTAGTACCAAAGAAAGATCTAGCATTTGCAATGATTTGGGGTACAAAGCCTCAGATATACTTCAAGCTAATTGTATTATATGGGTAGAAGGCCCATCTGACAGAATTTATCTAAATTATTGGATTGCGGCTAAGAATCCAAATTTGATTGAAGGGGTTCACTACTCAATTATGTTTTATGGTGGAAGACTTTTTAGCCATCTTACAGCCCTAGACGGTGATGAGGTACAAGGCAGGATAGATGACTTTATTTCTGTTAGAAAGTTAAACAGAAACACAGTAATTATGTTCGATAGTGATAAAGAGCATTCTAGAGCTAGATTGAATGCAACGAAGCAAAGGCTTAAAGCCGAGTTTGATTCAGGCCCGGGTTTTGCGTGGGTTACGAAAGGGCGAGAGGTTGAAAATTACCTAGATTATGACAAGGTAGAAGCAAGTGTTGTAGCAGTTCACCCCTCCGCATCTCACTTACTTGCAAAAGGTGAATGGGAAAATCTATTGAAATATAAAAAGACAAGAAGTACAGAAGAGCGGACCGCTAGCAAAGTTAAGGCTGCAAAGCACTATGTTGAAAATAATGATGTAGACCTTAGTGTTCTCGATTTAAATGATCGCATTCGCGATCTTTGTGCCTTTATTTCCGAAGTAAACTGCAATGAAATCTAACAAATCAAAGCACTCGGACTTCGCTATGCTCAGCCAGTGTTTGAGGCGTTAGAACTGTGAGGTGAATTGTGCCAATCATTGAAGAGGAACTATCGAGCGTTGATGAGCTTTGGGAACTGTTGTCACCTATTGGAGTGTTTTCTAATAAACTAAAGAATCCAATTTTTTCGCGGACATGCAAACGCCCTATGGAATTTGACTCCAACTGTTTTTAGAGATGATATTATCTTAAAATTTCATCGCAAAAGAATGGAGTATTTGAGAACCTCACAGGTAATTGAATTCGAGTTTAGTTTACTTCACGATTTCCTATTTGGCTGTGATGAGCAAGGAATATCGATTCCTTATGATAGCCATGATTTCAGAAGTTCAATGGATTACTCTACAGCGATGGCTAGATATGCTGATTCAACCGCAGGATGGCCACATAAAGAATTCCATTCCATATTAGCAATGGCACAACATCACGGGATACCTACTCGATTATTAGACTGGAGTCGTAGTTCTCTTGTTGCTATGTATTTCGCTGCTTCTCAAGTATTGAATTCAAAAGTTGAAACTGAACAACGCTTAGCTGTTTGGGTATTAGATGCAGATAACACTACTCTAGCTAATATCGGTTTGGAGACGGTTTCACCTGCAGGCAGTGTAAGTGAGAACTTGGCAGCACAAAAAGGTTTGTTTTTATTATATAAGGAGCCGAGTAACGCTTCCTACACCGATGAGTTTTGCCCAGAAACCGAAAAAAGCTTAATTGATGACTTATTGGCTAACAACGTAAAAGTATATAAGTTTACACTTCCTGCAAATACTGCAGGTGAGTTATTACTAAGGTGTATGAAGTTCAACGTATCGGCTACAACTCTATTTCCTGGTGTTGACGGCGTAGCTAAAGGAGTCATGGAATTTAAGTTAGCTAAACACCAAGCTAGTATACTCTAGAATAGTTCTAACAAGAACTTAAAATCGGAACAAAAACAGCGGGCTATGTTTCGTTCCTCAACAAAATTGTAGCCCACAATTTTTGTTCGCTTAAGTGGGCGTTACGAACGTCCGGAAATGGAACTTACCTGCCAATAATAGTCATATCACTCCCACCGGCACTCGCGCATATTTACTTTGTCGCTTTTAAACAGTACGCCTTCTGATAATAACTTTTCGCGTTGTTCTTGGTATTTTTCGCTACCTTCAGGGAATGATATTTTACCTTGGCTATTCACTACCCTGTGCCAAGGTATAACCGAATCGTTTGGCATCATTTTTAATAAGCGCCCCACCAATCGTGAGTTTTGAGGGTAGCCCGCAAGAGCTGCAACTTGCCCGTAGCTTGCCACTTTACCTATTGGTATGCCTGCGATAACAGTATAAATAAGTGTTTCTTTATCAATATCAGCGTTCATTTAAATACGCCTCACTAAGTACTTTAAATTGCTCCCAAATAGTACGCGCTACAGGGCCGTGGTGCACTGCATGTTGCCTAAAAGCTCTAATTTGTGCACTAAACTTATGCTCACGGTCAGTTATGTGTATTTCTTGAAGTGAGCCTGCTTTTATTTCAGGAGCACAGTGTTCTAGGCTCATCATTGCCCAACCTGCGCCTGAGAGTAAAAACGATTTTAAGGTCGATACATCATCAATTTTCATCATGGCGGAGCCTTTTGAATACGATAGCCTGTCACTGTCGATACTCAAGTCACTTTCAAACATGGCTAAGCACGGATACGTTTGTAGTTCGCTATAGGTGAGTTTTTGAGGGAGTACGCCTTTAGCGCTGACAATGCCAATATCGAGCCTGCCTATAGGTACGCTTTCTAAATCGCCTGTCGCGTGAAATAAATCAAACCACGGGCCAATGCCTAATTCAGCTTGCCCACTGTTTACTTGCTCTAACGAAATAAAGCGCTTCCCGCTTGTTAAGCTAAATTCCGTGCTGGTAAACAACCTAAAAGTATTACTTATGATCTCGTTGTAACTTTGCATATGGCAAAGTTGTTCGTAACAAATTCTAAATTGGGGCTCATTCCCGAGTGCTAATTCTTTAGCAAGCTGTGCTAACTCGCCGTTCGCATGCAGGAGTTGCTGCGCCTCGCGGTGAAAAATACGCCCTTTTTCAGTAAGCTGTAATCGGTACTTACTTCTATCTAGTAACTCAAATCCTATTTTTTCTTCTAGTTTTTTAATAGCAAGTGTAAGCGCGGGCTGCGTTTTATGTAGCTTTAGTGCTGCCCCACTTAAGCTTGCGCTTTGCACTATGGCATCTAAAATTATTAATTGATTCAGCTTCATATACCGCTCTGCAACATTATAAGTAAAACTTATTGAGTTTCTAAAATTTAATGATTTTTATTTTATATGTTTGCAGCGTATGCTGCACTTAATTATTTTGCCATCACTGCAACGGAGAAGACATGAAACTCTTTCGTCTATGTTTATTAACAACGACCTTACTTAGCTTAATAGCCTGTTCTGAGCCAGAACAACAAGTTAAAGAAGAGCCCATTCGCCCTGTTAAATTATTCAACATAGGTCATGATTCTCAAATTAACATTCGCAGCTTTCCTGCTGAAGTTGTTGCAAACCAAGGGTCATACCTTGCTTTTAGAGTAAATGGCGAGCTTGTAAAATTTCCTGTCTTAGCAGGCGAACATGTAGAGAAAGGCCAACTATTGGCAAAGCTCGATCCTGAAGATTTTGAATTGCAATATGATGATAGAAAAGCTAGGTATGAACTTGCAAAATCTCAACTTAACCGGATAGAACAATTATTTGAAAAACGAATTACTAGCCAATCAGAGCTCGATAAAGCAACTGCTGATATGCAAGTTGCTGAATCAGCATTCAAAATAGCTGAAACAAACCTTGAGTACAGTGAATTACGTGCTCCTTTTAGCGGCATCGTCGCTAAAGTATTTGTTAAAAACTTTGAAAATATTCAAGCGAAGCAAAATATATTACGTTTAGAAACCCGCGATTTAATGGACGTTGAAATACAAGTTCCTGAAAAAATAGTTGCACGCTTTAATAAAGGCACTAGCTACCAACCTACTGTTAAATTTGACGGTTACGACGACAAAGAATACACCTTAACGATAAAAGAATGGGATACGCAAGCAGACCCTGCAACACTTACTTATAAAGTTGTTTTTTCTCTGCCTGTACCCGATGACTTTAATTTACTTGCTGGCATGACAGGCAGTGTACTAATTGATTTGAGTAAAGTAACTAACTCACAAGTTGCTTACACAATTTTACCTATAGAATCCGTTTTTTCTGATCCTCAAGAAACCATTAAAAACAATGCATATGTTTGGCTTTACGACGAGCAAACAGGTCAGGTTCATAAGCAAGCGGTAGAAATTGGTCAACTTCATCGCGACGGCATTGAAGTACTAAGCGGCATTAAAGAAGGTCAAATAGTTGTGGCTGCGGGTGTACACTCAATAAAAGAAGGAATGAAGGTACGCGCGTGGAATAAAGAGCGAGGCTTATAACAATGAGCTTTGCACAACTCTCTATAGAAAAAAAAGTAATCAGCTGGATGTTTACGTTGCTGCTATTAATTGGTGGTAGCGTATCGTATTTTGATTTAGGGCAATTAGAAGACCCTGAATTTACACTCAAAAAGGCCATGGTTATAACCATGTACCCAGGTGCTTCACCGCAACAAGTTGAAGAAGAAGTAACCTTCCCTATCGAAAATGCGATTCAGCAATTACCTTATGTCGATTATGTAACGTCAATTTCGTCAAATGGAAAATCGCAAATTACAGTAGAAATGAAAAGCACCTACCGTAAAGAACAACTGCGACAAATATGGGATGAAATGCGTCGTAAAATTAATGATCTCTCCCCCTCATTACCTACCGGTGTCTACCCAAGTATAATTTTAGATGATTTTGCCGACGTATACGGTGTGATGTATTCGGTTACAGGCGATGGCTATTCGTATGATGAACTTAAAGATTACGTAGACTATTTAAAGCGCGAGCTGGTACTTGTTAAGGGGGTTAGTAAAGTTACCGTTGCTGGAGAGCAGCAAGCACAGGTTATGGTAGAGATATCGACTCGTAAATTAGCGCAATTAGGCATAGCTCCTAGTCATATATTTCAACTTTTACAATCGCAAAACACGGTATCAAACGCGGGTAAAATTCGCGTAGGCGATGAATCAATCCGTTTTCATCCAACGGGTGAGTTTAAAAATGTAAAAGAGCTCGAAACGCTACTGATTTCAAAAACAGGCGCAAGTGAGCTAATTTACTTAGGTGATGTAGCCAAGGTACACAGAGAATATGCCGAAGTACCAAGTAATATTATTCGCTACAATAATGAACAAGCATTATTAATAGGTGTGTCATTTACCTCTGGTGTTAACGTGGTTGATATAGGCAAGCATATAGATGAACACTTGGCATCGCTTGAGTATCAACGACCACATGGCATTGATATTAGTTCGGTATACAATCAACCTAAAGAAGTTGAAAAGTCAGTTGATGGATTTATTATCAGCTTGGTTGAAGCTATTGCGATTGTAATTGTGGTTTTGCTTTTGTTTATGGGGCTAAAAAGCGGCATTTTAATTGGTGGTATTTTACTACTGACCGTACTAGGTACATTTATATTTATGAAGTTGTTCGCTATCGATTTACAGCGCATATCGCTTGGGGCACTTATTATTGCCCTAGGGATGCTGGTTGATAACGCAATAGTAGTAACCGAAGGGATACTAATAAACCTTAAACGTGGCCAAACAAAACTCAAAGCAGCAGTTAATATTGTTGAACAAACAAAGTGGCCTTTACTAGGTGCAACAGTCATCGCGGTAACCGCGTTTGCACCAATAGGTTTAAGCTCTGATGCCAGTGGTGAATTTGCCGGTAGCTTATTTTGGGTGCTGTTTATTTCGCTTTTATTAAGTTGGATAACAGCTATTACATTAACGCCATTTTTTGCCAATTTGATGTTTAAAGAAACTCAATTCAAAGGCGAAAATGACCAAGAAGATGAAGACCCATACAAAGGCTTTATTTTTAATGGCTATAAGGCTGTATTAGATTTTTCTCTACACTTTAGAAAAACCACGCTTATATTAATGGTTGTTTTACTGTGTACTGCGGTTGTTGGTTTTGGCTCTGTAAAACAGTCATTCTTTCCTGCCTCAAATACACCTATGTTTTATGTAGATTACTGGCAAGCACAAGGTTCTGATGTTCGCTCAACCCTTGAGGGAGTTAAACAGCTTGAGGCGTTTTTACAAAAAGAAGAACTCGTTGAAGAAGTAACAAGTACCACAGGGCAAGGCGCACCGCGCTTTATGCTTACCTACGCGCCAGAAAAGTCATACCCAGCTTATGGCCAATTGATTGTTCGTGTTGCCGACAGGGAAGCTGTTGCCACTATAATGCAAAAAGTCCGTGATTATTCAAATCAGTATGCGCTTTCTGCACAACTTAAAATTAAACCAATGGAAATAGGCCCTTCTACCGATGCCAAAATAGAAGCCCGTTTTTCGGGCCCTGATCCTGTTATTTTAAGGCAACTGGCCGCTAAAGCCGAAGAACTGATTGGTAACGATGATGGCGCATACAATATTCGTAATGACTGGCGCGCACGTACCAAAATGATTCGCCCACAGTTTAACGAACAAAAAGCACGCCGCTTAGGCATTAGCAAATCAGACTTGGATGATATATTACTCACCAGTTTGTCAGGTAAGCAAGTAGGTGTATATCGTGATGGTACGCAGTTGCTGCCTATTATTGCACGATCTCCGGCTAACGAGCGCTTAAACGTAGAAAGCGTTCACGACCTTCAAATATACAGCCCAGTACTTGGTGTATTTGTACCAGTAACCCAAGTAGTAGACGAGTTTATTGTACAATGGGAAGACAGCCTAATAATGCGCCGCGACCGTAAACGTACTATTACTGTGATGGCCGATCATAATGTACTCGGCGATGAAACCCCAGCTAAACTATTTGCGCGTATTCGCGGCCCAATAGAGAATATGGAACTGCCACGTGGTTACCAACTGGAATGGGGCGGCGAGTTTGAGTCATCAAGCAAGGCTCAAAAAGCAATATTTGGCTCTTTACCATTGGGTTACTTAGCTATGTTTGCAGTAACTGTATTATTATTCAACTCAGTTAAGCAACCTTTGGTAATTTGGGCAACCGTGCCTCTTGCTATTATTGGCGTAAGTGCAGGGTTATTGATTATGAATACACCATTTAGCTTTATGGGTTTGCTTGGTTTGTTAAGCTTAAGCGGTATGTTGATCAAAAATGGGATTGTGTTGGTCGATCAAATAAATCTCGAATTAAGGGAAGGTAAATCGCCTTATGAGGCCGTATTTGACTCTGGTGTGAGTCGTGTACGCCCAGTTGCTATGGCCGCTATAACCACTATTTTAGGTATGATCCCGCTGCTATTTGACGTGTTTTTTCAGTCAATGGCGGTAACCATAATGTTCGGTTTAGGCTTTGCCACCATACTAACCCTCATTGTAGTGCCAGTACTTTACACGGTTATATTTAGAATTGATTACGAACCGCGTAAGTAGTTAAACATCTAATCGGTTAACATAAAAAATGCCACTGGCTCAAGGTCAGTGGCATTTTTATTTAATACCGATGAAAAAAGAAAGGCCACATATTGAGTGGTTAATAAATTAGCCGCAACACTTTTTGTATTTTTTGCCGCTACCACATACACAAGGTGCGTTACGCTCTGGTACTTTATCAAATACTTGTGGTGTTGACTTGCTAAGCGCAAAGTCTAGTTCGCGAATATCTTCTGGTACGTCTGCTTTAATTTCAATCGAAGCAAACAGCGAATGCTCTGCTAATATTGCTTGTACTTCAGATTGTCGTTCTGACGAGTTTACAATTAATGTTAGCGGATGTAACTCTGTCCCTACCTTTGCGGTACGTTTTGGCGAAAATCCGCTACTGTTATTTTTACCCATTATATCGGGCTTACCCATAAAGAAAAACTTTGACATGCTACTTCTATAACCTTTCTACATTATTAAGACGGCGCATCTTAACAGCTTACCCTTCATATAACTAAGTGTACTTGTTAATGCACAATATAAATTAGGCTTTACTGTATATACGCCTAATATAACGACATAAATAAGCTATTTAATGGATTTAAAATAGAGATTTAGACAAACCTTAAATTCGTAATAGAGTGAAATTACGCTGACTCAACTTAGAGACATTTTAGTATCTAATATCAATCCGTAATAATACTTGATCAATTTGAGGGCTTAAGCCTGACGCTAACTGTGTTAAAAACTTCTGATATACGACCGCATGGACTTAGCTGCACATTATTTTTTTAAACTGAGAATACGGCCTGAGCTTGGTTGTAAGTCTGATTTAGCATTAGACGACTTATTCTCTTTAATACTTTTTGGCTTACCAACATACGTGGTAGAACGCTTTTGATAAGGTGCTTTACTGCGCTCATTTTTGCGCTCGCCATTAGCATTACTACGCTCAGAGTTGCGATTTGAACTTCGCTCAGTATTACGCTCGCCACTTTGTTCGCCTTTATTAAAACGGCGAGGATTTTCACCCTGAAAGTCACGTTTTTTGGGAGCCGACGGCGTATTATTTTCTGATTGTTTGTTAGCATCAAGCGAATGTTCTTGGGTTTTACCTGAGTCAGAAATCGAGTCGTTTATTTGCGCCATTTCAGTATCAGACAAATGACGCCACTGCCCTACCTTTAAACCTTTTAGTGTTACGTTCATTATACGAGTGCGCTTTAACGTCACCACTTCGTAACCTAAGTATTCACACATGCGGCGTATTTGGCGGTTTAAACCTTGGGTAAGTACTATTTTAAATTCTTTAGGGCCACTTTGCGTGACTTTACATTCTTTAGTGACGGTATCTAAAATAGGCACGCCATTGGCCATTTTTGTAACAAACTGACGATTAAGCGGTTTATCCACCGTAACAACGTATTCTTTTTCGTGATTATTGCCCGCACGCAAAATTTTATTAACGATGTCGCCTTCGTTAGTTAAAAATATAAGCCCTTCAGACGGTCTATCTAAGCGCCCTATTGGAAATATACGCGTAGGATAGTTAACTGCTCGTATAATATTACTTTGAATTTTACTTTCGGTAGTACACGTAATACCAACGGGTTTGTTGTAAGCGATATAAACGCGCTTTGGTGTGGCTTTAAGTGGCTTGCCATCAATTAATACAACATCGGTAGCGGCTACTTTTACGCCCATTTCTGGAGAGTAGCCATTAACGCTGACACGACCCTGCTCAATATATTTATCGGCTTCGCGGCGTGAACAAAATCCTGTTTCACTAATAAATTTATTTAAACGTTTTAATTCGGTCATGGCACTTATAGCGTAGTAATTTTTAAGGCGAGTAGTGTAAACCACCCACACTATTTTTTCGCCCCTAATTTAGAATTTATAGGTGTTTAAGCATTAATTTTTGCTTTAGTTAATTTACGCCATACAAATTCAAGTGGGCCTTGGTTAAAATAGCGGCTGTATATAAAGGTAAATATGAGCTGCAGTACAACTAATGCCGTTGCCAGCACCCAGTAATCAATACGATCAAAACCGAGCACCCAGTGTGTAAACAGCACTTTATATAACAATAGTTGCATGAGTGTTTGGCTAATATACAAGGTAAATGCTAAGCGCCCTGTTTGCTGAATAAGCTTGCCAACGTGTGCGCTGTTATTGCAAAATTTAACAATTAAATGAATATACAGCGTCGCCATTCCAAGTGCCGCAAACATATTTATTAACTCTTGTATGGCATACATAAAGCCACTACTGTATTGCGAGGTATAGAGCCTAAATGCACTCAAGATCGTGGTTGCAATAACGATTGTTACTAGCTGTTTTGTGCTTAAGCCTTCGCTAAATACTCCCTGTTTATACAAGTAAATACCAATGAGCATAATCCCTGCACACATCCACAAGGTCATTATCGGCACTATAAATACCATTAATGCATTCATACCGAAATTAGAAATAAAATAATCAAAATAATGTGGACTATATAAAGAAATAAAATCTTGAGAGTCGCGATAAATAATATCCACAGGTGCACTATACATAACCAGCCCAGTGGTGATGCCACACAGTAAAATAAATGCAAGACCTCGCCTCAAAAGTAACGCATTATCGCTTTGTAGGTATTTCAGAGTAAACCAACCTGAAATGCCATAAACAAATAAAATATCACCAGCCCAAAGTAAAAACCCATGTGCTAAACCAAACAGTATTAACCAGTAAAGCCTACTTTTTAACTGCACATCAGACTTATAACGTTGCCATTGAATATAAAGCCCAGCCCCAAACAGCAAACTAAACAGCGTTCTAAAACGACCGTCTACAAATAAGGTACTAAAAATATAAATAATAGAGTCACTAACAGGGGCATTACTGTGCGCAATGTAGCCTAATTCAAAAACACCAAAAGCATAGCTATTCATGTAAACTAAGCCCAGTACAGCTATGCCACGAATGAAGTCCATATTGTAATTGCGCATTAAAGCTAATGTCCGTTAAATATTGTTCTTATAGCTATCGGCCCAATTGACCGACTGCTGGTAGAGTGCAGGCAGTATAGCATTGTCTATATTCAACAAAAGCCCAGCTTGCTCTAGCGCCCACCAGCTTCCAGTTTCGTATGCTCTAACAACATTTAAAATATAGTAAAGGTTATTTTTATCATTTAATAATGCAGCTTTTATCTCATCTGGAAAAGGCAGCTTTTCAACAAGTAAGCTCATCGGTTGATCAAGTATTGCATCAAGCAATGAAAATAAACCGGTTAAAAAAGCCTCTCCAGTTTGGCTCTTTGCTACATTTTTTGCTAAAAGCTCACAAAAACGAGCACGAACAACGCAAACCTGCATTAGCTCAGCAGGTTTCTTTCCTGCTGTATGAGCGGTAACAATAAGGCTCACAAACTTTTTAAGACGATCATGCCCTAAATAGACAAGTGCTTGCTTTAATGACGATATTTGACTTTGTATAGGAAAAACACCACTGTTTATTAAACGCAGTAGTTTATATGCAAGGGCGGCATCTAGCTCAAACAACCCAGATATAACTTTTATATCTGGGTTTGGCTTCATTATTTCAGCATAAATAGCGACAACTAACCCATAATTATAATCGATATCGTTTTGCTTGATCATAGTGGGTTTTGCAAAAAAATAACCTTGGAAATAATCAAACCCCATATCAAAGGCTAATTTATAGTCGTCTTGTGTTTCTATTTTTTCGGCTAATATTTTTATTTGTTTATGTGCTTGCAGCTTTTTAACGATGGGTTGTATTTCGTTAAGCGGTGTCATTCTTATATCAAATTTTATTAATTTGACGAGCTTTAAAAAACGATCCCACTGTGGTTTATACACAAAATCATCGAGTGCGAGTTTATAATTACTATGAAATAAACCTCGGCATAGTTCGTAGTTATCATCGTTTGGCTCAATGGTTTCAAGTAGTTCGATTACAACATCTTGGCAAGGCAAAAAAGCGCATAAGTCGAGCTTCAATGATTCAGGACCAATATTAATGAGTGCTTTTTTACCTGATGTAATATGGCGAGTACCTAAGTTAAGTTGATTCTCCATAATAAGACGAGCGGTCGCTTGGCCTTCTGCAATATCAGGAAAATAATTTTTAGGGCTATCACGAAAAAGTAGCTCGTAAGCTACTACATTTTGACGACGATTAAATATTGCTTGCCTTGCAACAAATACAGACACATTACCTACTTCTTGTTTTTTACATCAGACTAAGTCATTAAACATTAAAGCGATACAATTGTCACTGAACTTTGCAAAGCACGTAATAATTTACCTATATAAGGTTGTTATATAAGCAGTTGCGATTTGCGACCATGAAAAACGGGCTTGCTCAGCACCCTTTTTTACTTTATGCCACTTTTGAGGTTCTTGCTTTTTAATTGAGAGTGTTTCGTCTAAACAGGTGATTAAATTACTAGTTTGCATGGCTAATGTGTCGCCACTAAAACTAAAACCATTTTCATTATGCTGAACGGTGTCTTTTAATCCGCCAACACTATGCACCAAGCAAGGCTGTCCCGCTCGCATTGCCAGCATTTGACTTATACCACATGGCTCAAACGAACTTGGCATTAAGAACAAATCACCTAGTTGATACATTAAATCACCAACACCTTGACCATAACCTTGCAAAAATAAAAGGTTAGAATTGCGTGCCATCGCTTTAGTAAAAAGACTTTCAAGTTCTTTGTCACCCGAACCTAAAACAATGAATCGACCACCGTATTTATTAACTAGTTGGCAAACGTTATCAATCGCTAAAGTACCGTTCACCTGCTGGCACAACAACAAGACTTTTTGCTCTGTAAGTCGCCCTACACTTGTTACTAACGGGCCATTATTTGCTGCTGCTTTAAATTGCTGTAGTCGCTGGTGCGCAATATAATAACCACTTTGAAGCTGCTTATGGTTACTCATCCAGCTAAATAAAGTGTTCTCTATTTTTTTATATAAAGTATTTAAGTCTGCATTTTCATTTGTTAACTTAGGATACTCACAGCCATTTAAAATACCAACCAGCTTGCCTTGTTCTGCCGCATTTTGTAGATCTTGCTCAAGCCCTTCGCCGCCAAAAAAACCATGTTCATAATTACTTGGTTTAAGTACTTCTTGGCTATAGGTTGGTGATACAACATGTACTTTATCGCATAGGTTAATGGCACTGCGCATTGGGTTAAAACAATGCGGATAACGTGGATCACATAAATGTTGACCGTTATAACTAAGCGAAGGAAACCATGCTTCTAGACTCGAGTCATCGTGCTTAAAAGGCCTTATTCCCTGCAGCGCTATGTTATGTACAGTGTAGGCTATATGTATGTTATTTAGTGCGCTATAACGTGGCTCAAATTTAATTAAAACGGCAACACACGCGCTGTGCCAATCATGCAAATGTAATGCATTAGGGCGTGTAAGTACCCCTTGTAATAATGCCTCACAAACTGCGGCATTAAATAAAGCAAACTTGGTTGCATCCGTGGCAAATGGCCTACCGGGTGCATCGTTGCAGTAAACAGTGCCTGATTCACTAAACAATGGGTGGCTAATAACAATTTGGCTGACATTACTTTGCGTTTGTCGTACTTTAAAAAGTGTTAAAACATGTGGCTGTGCATTAAAAGCAACCGTTACTTCACCGAGATAAATACGCTCAATAAACGCAAAGCCGTAATCAGGAATAACAACATCTACAGTTACACCTTGCTCTGCCAACGCCTTTGGTGCATCACGCACTACATCAGCTACTCCACCTACTTTAGCGCCTGGTAACGCGTCGTTCTCTGCTGCAACCATTAATACATGCATTAATTTACTACTTCCTTTAACCTAATGAGCCTGCTCAATAAAGAGCAAGCCTTGTTGTCATGCTTAAAATTAGTTAGCTAGTTTATTTAAGCTAACTTTTTATTTTCATTTGCTTGGCGCGCAAGCTTTTTTGCAAGCTCAGTGAGCATATCACGGGTCACGAGTACAATGCCTTTTTTAGACACTCTAAAGCCATTGTCTTCATCTGTCTTACGATCAAAACCAATTTCTAGTCCTGCTGGTATCTCACAGCTTCTATCTATTATCGCCCGCTTAATTTTGCAGCCTCTATTTATAATTGCACCAGGCAATATAACTGACTGCTCTATCTCGCAAAATGAACGAATATGTACATTTGAAAACAATAAAGACTTTCTAACAGCAGAGCCAGAAATAATACAACCACCAGAAACTGTTGAGTCTAAGGCCATTCCGCGCCTATCATCGTCATCAAAAATAAACTTAGCGGGCGGTAGTTGTTCCTGATAGGTCCAAATTGGCCACATCGGATCGTATAAATCAAGTTGCGGCTCAGGCATTACCAGTTCCATATTAGCTTCCCAGAATGAATCTAGCGTACCCACATCACGCCAATAAGGTTGTCCTTCTTGGTTTGGATCTCTAAATGGGAAGGCAAATACGTTATGCTCTTCTATTATTGCTGGAATTATATCGTGGCCAAAATCGCGACCAGAACCTTCATTTTCCGCATCTTTTTTGAGCTGTTCAAACAAAAATTCGGTGTTAAATACGTAATTTCCCATTGAAGCTAAACACGTACCTGGCTTACCAGGTACTGAACTTGGCATTGCAGGCTTTTCGTCAAAACGGCAAACACGATTTTCCTCATTAACGGTCATTACACCAAAAGTATCGGCGGCTTCTTCTACAGGTACTTCGATGCAACAAACAGTCATGTCGGCGCCATTTTCTACGTGCTTAGCTAAAAGAGCACCGTAATCCATACGATATACATGATCGCCCGATAAAATCATCACATATTTTGGTAGTTCATGACGAATAATATCTATATTTTGAAAAACAGCATCGGCGGTTCCACAATACCAATCATCGCCTTGACGCTGCGATGCAGGTAGAATTTCAACCGACTCTCCCAATTCCTTTTTAAAATGCCCCCAAGCACGGTTAACGTGCCTAATAAGTGAATGAGACTTATATTGTGTGGCAATACCAACGCGCCTAACGCCTGAGTTAATACAGTTAGATAACGGAAAGTCGATTATTCGATGTTTACCACCAAAGTAAACCGCAGGCTTTGCTCGCCAGTCAGTCAGTTCATGCAGGCGTGAACCGCGACCTCCAGCCAGTATTAGTGCGTAAGTTTCTCTGGTTAGGCTGCTTATATAACGATTTTCGTAGTTGGGCATAATACTCTCTCCATTTAGTTTTTGCTGTTAGTGGTATGACTTTTAGTTGTCGTTAAGTCTGTTGCACTAATGTTGAGGGGTTCTAAATGCCAAATGTCGTCACTGTATTGGCTTATGGTTCTATCACTTGAAAACATGCCACTGGCTGCTGTATTTAAAATACTCATTTGTGTCCAGTAGGTTTGATCAGTGTAGGTCTTATCTACTTGTTTTTGAGCATCAACATAGCTTTCAAAATCATGCGCGACCAACCAAGGATCATTCGGGCTCTTAATCGCATTGATCACGTCATCAAATAAGCATGGTTCGAATAAATTAAAATGGCCACTTTCTAAAAGCTGCATTACGTTTGCCAAGTCACTATTTTGTGAAATTAAATGCTCTGGATTATAACGTGATTTAATATCATCAATTTGATGTGCTTGAGCACCAAACAAAAAGAAATTATCAGCACCCACGGCATCTCTAATTTCAATATTTGCGCCATCAAGTGTACCTATCGTCAATGCACCATTCATCATGAACTTCATGTTACCTGTACCTGATGCTTCTTTACCTGCGGTAGATACTTGCTCTGACAAATCGGTTGCAGGGCAAATAACTTCCATTGCTGTTACGTTATAATTTGGTAAAAATGCTACACGTAAATACGGTGCTGCTAATGGATCTTTATTAATAACCTCAGCCACATTGTTGATTAGTTTAATAATTTTTTTAGCCATGTAATAGCCTGGCGCAGCTTTACCGCCGAGTAATACACAACGCGGAACAAGCCCTTGCGTATCACCGCGACGAATACGGTCATATAGATGAATTACATGCAACACATTAAGTAGTTGGCGTTTGTATTCATGAATTCGCTTAACTTGTACGTCAAACATCATCGATACATCGAACTCAACACCGCAACGCGCTTTGACTAAATCAACAAGGCGTTGTTTGTTTTCGCGTTTAGCTGATTGCCACTGAATATGAAAGGTTTGGTCATCAAAAAATCGACGTAGTTGACTAATTTGACTAAAATCGCCTACCCAATCGTTACCAATTTTTTCGCTAATTAATTTGCTTAGAATAGGGTTGCAGTGAGCAACCCAACGACGTGGTGTTACGCCATTTGTTTTGTTATTAAACTTATCTGGCCACAGTGCATAAAACTCTTTAAACAAGCCCGCTTTTAGTAACTCAGTATGCAGTGCCGCGACTCCATTTACGGAGTAACTACCGACTATTGCTAAATAAGCCATACGAATTTGCGGCTCATCACCTTCTTCAATAAGCGATAGCGCTCGCTGTTTGTTAACATCCCCTGGCCACTGCTGTGCAACTTGGGCTAAAAAACGTGCATTTATCTCGTAAACTATTTCTAAAATACGCGGTAATAACCTTGCAAACAAAGATACTGACCACTTTTCAAGTGCCTCAGGAAGTAAGGTATGATTTGTATAGGCCATTGTTTTAGTAGTAATTTGCCAAGCATCTTCCCAATCAAGTTCGTAGTCATCAATCAAAATACGCATCAGCTCTGCAACAGCAATACTTGGATGCGTGTCGTTTAATTGAAACACATGAAAATCAGAAAAATCAGAAAAACTCTCACCGTGTTGTGCAACCCATTGATCAACAATGTCTTGAATACTCGCAGACGATAAAAAATACTGTTGGCGTAACCTAAGTTCTTTACCATTTTCGCTACTGTCGTTTGGGTAAAGCACCATAGTAATTTGTTCAGCTAGATTTTTTTGTGCTACAGCTTCTGAGTAACTACCAGCATTAAACTCAGTTAGATTAAATTCATCTGTCGCTTCTGACTTCCACAGACGAAGTGTATTAACAATATTATTTTTATAACCAGGAATTGGTACATCATAAGGCACAGCTAATACATCGTGCGAACTCATCCATTGACGATGCTCTCGGCCATATTTATCTGTATAGCTTTGCACATAGCCACTAAACTTAACGCGCTTTGCATGCTCTGGAGCACTCAGTTCCCATGGATGTCCTTCACGAAGCCAGTTGTCGGGTTGTTCTATTTGATTTCCGTCATTTATAGACTGATTAAACATACCGTATTCGTAACGAAGGCCATACCCAATGACAGGCAGGGCCAAACTTGCACAGCTATCTAAAAAACAGGCCGCTAAACGCCCTAAACCACCATTACCTAGCCCTGCATCATGTTCGGCATCTTCAAGCGTTTCGACTGTTGTACAATATTCTTGTAATGCAGAAGCAACTTGATCATCTAAATCTAGATTTAAAATAGCGTTACCCAGTGCTCGTCCCATTAAAAACTCAAGAGAAAGATAAGCCGTTTTACGGCGCTTTTGCTGTCTAATTTGTTGATTGGTTTCTCTGCAACGAGCAACAAGTCGATCGCGAATAGTGAGCGCTAATGCATGATATAAATATAACTGTGATTCGCCGACCTTATCTCGGCCGAGGGTGTAATAAAAGTGACGTGTTAAATCATCTTTTAACGTACTTTCATCAATAACAGGGCCTTCTTGCCAACCCTTTACTACACACACTTGTTCATCTTGCTTAGCCATGACCTACTTCCTCTAAATTTGAACTGAAAACCCAGCTACTTTGTGCAGAAATTTCAACCATCGCATCGTTGTTACTACTTACAGATGCATTATTTACACTTGATAAAACCATTTGCCAAGGCGCACTTATTGGAGATTGCGGCAATTGGCAGGAGATTACTTTTTTACTCGCATTAAAAATTATTAAAAGTGCATGTTTATTTTGCTTATCGAGCAAGCTGTACATTAAAAACTGACGCGTATTTTCATGCCAATGCGCGTCAGTCATAGTTACACCTTCTTCGGTAAACCACCTAACTGTAAAGCGCTCATCAATATCATCTAAAAACACACTGTGTTTAAACGCACTGTGGGCACGTCTGATTTTTAGTGCATCGTCTATAAAACGAGTCAATGTATGATTTAATTGTGAGTCTTTCCATGCAAGCCAACTGGTGCGATTATTTTGGCAATAAGCATTATTATTTCCCCCTTGCGAGTGCGCTATTTCACTCCCAGATGAGAGCATAGGAACTCCTTTGGACAAAATAAGTGTAAGCAAAAAGTTTTTTTGCTGTTGCAAGCGAAGCGCTGTTATTTTAGGATCATTTGTAAATCCCTCTACACCACAATTAAAAGAATGATTAGCACTGTGACCATCTCGATTTTGCTCACCATTTGCCTCATTGTGTTTTTCTTCGTAGCTAACTAAGTCAGCAAGCGTAAAACCGTCGTGACTCGTTATAAAATTTATACTATTGAGCGGACCGCGCTCACTATGCTCGAAAATATCAAATGAGCCATGTAAACGTTTGGCAACGGTGGCGATAATGCCTTCTTCACTTTTCCAAAAACGCTTTATTACATCACGATATTGATCGTTCCATTCTCGCCAAGGTGCCGGAAAAGCACCTAACTGATAGCCACCAGGGCCTATATCCCACGGTTCACTAATGAGCTTTACTTTGTTTAAAATAGGATCTTGGGCAACCGCTTGTAAGAAAGTATGAGAAGCGCTAAACCCAGATTGAGAACGCCCTAAAATAGTCGCCAAATCAAACCTGAAGCCATCAACTCCCATTACTTCAACCCAATAACGAAGACTATCGAGTACAAGTTGTAATACACGAGGGTGGTCAATATTAATCGTGTTACCGCATCCAGTATCGTTTATATATAAATCTGGTCGATCGCTTACAGTGCGGTAATAAGCTAAGTTATCAAAGCCTCTAAGTGACAATATTGGGCCATCATTACCGGCCTCTGCGGTATGGTTGTAAACAACGTCGATAATAACTTCAATGTCGGCCGCATGAAGCTCTCGCACCATTTGCTTAAACTCATTTATATCGTCTTTAACCAAGTAGTCTTTATGAGGTGTAAAAAAGTTAAGCGTGTTGTAACCCCAATAATTTTGCAGCCCTTTACCCGTTAAAAATTGTTCACTAATAAATGAATGAACAGGTAAAAGTTCCACAGCTGTAATACCAAAACTCTGCAAGTGTTCAATAAAACTGGGATGACTTAATCCTAAAAATTTCCCTTGTAGGTACTTAGGAATTTCGGGATGACGGCACGTTGCTCCTTTCACATGGCATTCGTATATAACCGTATTTGACCATCTATGGTTTGGCTTTTTATGCGCGTACAACACAGGTGCTGCTACTTTTGACTTAGGTATATCAATCGCATTATTTACGGTGCTTTTAGTGCCGATTGGCATTTGCCCATAATGACGCTCACTCCAAGTAAACTCACCAAATAAGTCTTTTGCGTAAGGGTCTATTAATAGTTTGTTTTCGTTAAACAATTGACCGTGCTTAGGGTTATATTCACCCTCTACTCTAAAGCCATACAAAGCACCTGCATTTAAAGGAAATATATGAATACTCCAAATGCCGCCTTCGTTAATGCTCATTGCCACCTTTAATATTTCTGAATGGCCACTTTTGTCAAATAAACATAAATAAGCTTGAGCTGCTTTTGGTGCATAAAGTGCAAAATTTACACCGCCGTCAGTAACACTTGAACCTAAGGGTTCAACTTGGCCGTGAGTGACTTCAAATTGATTACTCATCTTCGACCTTTTGTAAATAAATAGTAGTTAAACCACCAATGGCAATAGAAATGCTTTGAGCGAACCCATGATTAGGGCTGTCGAAGGTAGTAACTATCTTTGATTCGTTTTGTGTAACGTTTATCCCTGAGCCAAAATAATCGGTTTCATCTGTATTTAAAATTACTTTATAGCGGCCTTTATTTGGCACACCAATGACGTAATTTTGATAAGACTCTGGAGTGAAATTAGCTATAACAACCACTAAATTTCGTGCATTTTTGGCATACCTTACAAAACTTAAAATACTTTGATCGTTATTGTTGTTATCTATCCAATCAAAGCCTGCTGCACTTGTGTCAAGTTCGTACAAAGCAGGTTGGTTTTTATATACATGATTGAGTGTTTTAATTGTTTGTTTTATACCATTGTGACTTTGATGCTCTAATAAGTGCCAATCAAGCGAATGATCGTGGCCCCACTCAGTGCGCTGAGCTATTTCACAACCCATAAACAATAATTTTTTACCTGGATGCGCCCACATAAACGCATAATAAGCTCGAAGGTTTGCGAATTTTTGCCAATCATCCCCTGGCATTTTTTCAATAAGTGAGCCTTTGCCATGCACTACTTCGTCGTGACTCAATGGCAGTATGAAGTTCTCACTAAAGGCGTATACCATCGAAAAGGTTATTTCGTGATGATGGTGCTGTTTGTAAAGCGGATCGCGTTGCATATAGTGCAAACTATCGTTCATCCAGCCCATATTCCATTTATAGCCAAACCCTAAACCGTTATGCTCAACACTTTGTGTAACACCTGGCCATGCAGTTGACTCTTCGGCTACCATCATGATGCCAGGGTTGTTTTTATAACTTCGTAAATTAACCTGCTTTAGGCACTCGATTGCACCAAGGTTCTCGCGTCCACCATAACAATTAGGGATCCATTCACCTTCTTTACGGCTGTAATCTAAATACAACATTGAAGCCACTGCATCTACTCGTAAACCATCAAGCCCAAATTGGTGTAACCAATACATTGCATTAGAAATCAAAAAGCTTTTAACTTCAGGGCGATCGTAATTATAAATATAGGTATTCCAATCGGGATGAAAACCTTGACGCATATCGGCATGTTCGTACAAATGAGTGCCATCAAAACGATGCAAACCATGCGGATCACTTGGAAAATGCCCAGGTACCCAGTCGAGTAAAATACCTAAATTTGCTTTATGGCATTGCTCTACAAAATATTTAAAACTGTTATAGTCACCAAAACGGCTAGTAGGTGCAAATAAACCAACGGGTTGATAGCCCCACGAGCCATCAAACGGGTATTCACTAATAGGCATAAGCTGTAGGTGGGTGAAATTCATTTCAAGTGCATAGCTAACTAGCTTGTCAGCAAGTTCTGCGTAAGTTAAATAACGATTATTTTCACCGCGTTGCCATGAGCCTAAATGCACTTCATAAATACTAATTGGTGCATCAATATGGTTACGCTTTTGTCTATTTTTTAAGGCCTGTTCATCAAGAATTATAGGTTCTGGTTTGTATTGCAATACACTGGCAGTACCGGGGGCTTGCTGCATTTTAAACGCATATGGGTCTGCTTTTTCAAACACGTCTCCACTTTGTGCGGTAATTGCAAATTTATAGCACATGTCAGCTTTAAGGCCTGGTATGAATAGTTCCCATACACCACTCGCTGGATGAAAACGCATAAAATGACGATTAGCTTGCCAAAAATTAAATTCACCAATAATTGATACACTTGCTGCATTTGGCGCCCACACACAAAAACGCACCCCCTCTACATTTTGTTGAGTGCTAAAATGTGCACCAAAGTGTGAGTATGCATGCTCTAAACTCCCTTCGTTAAATAAGTACATTGCCTGTGTATCGAGCGCAGTGTCAAAACTGTATTCATCGTAAAACGTAACGGCTGTATCTGTGTATTCAACATCACATTGATATGGCGCGCTTGGCAATGTTTTTAGCTTTGCAATAAACAAATCACTTTGCTTATATCGCAGCGCTTTTATTTTTTTACCGTCAAGGTTAATTACAACATTCAACGCAGTGGGTAAGTAAAGTCGTAACTCTGTGTCTGTGTTTGTTAGTTTATGTGCCCCAAGAAAGCTAAACGGGTCTTTAAAACGACCTGCGCTTAACGCTTGTACTTGATCATCATAACGATTAAAAGAAGATCCAATATTATCTACTGCTGAGCTACTCATTAACCTTTCCTTATTGAATCTATTGCAGCTAACAAAGAGGCATTTTTACTAAAAATCTCTTCGCAAGTGTGTGTTAAAACACGCCGCCAATTGGGATACTCGGTATCTGTTCCTGGAATATTGACACTGTAAAGCTGCTCATCTAAATCATCTATTTGCAGCGCAAGTAATCGTGATTGCGACTTTGCTAAACATAAGGCAAGTGATTTATAAACGTCCATTGCATTAGCTTGTAGGTTAAGTTCTTTTGTTTGATTGGCATTAATAAAGCGCAATAATCGCTCTTGCTCTTCAACACGTTGGTGGGTTAAGTCGTTGCATTGCTGCTCGTTAATTAAACTGTATTGCTGCTTTATATCTAAATCATCGTGTTGCCACCAGCCCATAAAAGGAGGCACATCGTGATTGGCAATCATTAATAAGCAACGTGATGGTAAATCGTTAACCAATAAAAATTCATCATCGTGCTGTTTTTCAAAATAAAATAAGCTGTTAGAAAAAATACCGCTAGAGGCTAAAGCATCTCTTACCTCAGGGGGGACTACACCCAGATCTTCGCCAATAACAATACTTTGATTAATATGCGATTCAATTTTTAAAATTGCGAGTAAATACTCAAACGGATAATAAACATAACAGCCATCTTGTTTACCATTCGTTTCAAAACACCACCATAAACGCCTAATAGCCATTACATGGTCAATTCTGAGACCACCTACATTTTGCATATTTGCGCGAATAAGTGAGCGATAAAACTCGAAGTGATTATTGCTAAGACTGCGAGGATTGAGTGCCGGAAGCCCCCAGTTTTGACCTGCTTCAGCCCATGGGTCTGGCGGGGCACCAACACTTGCCTCTTGGCTAAATAATGATTGCTGATTTTTAAATTCGGCCCCATCGCCAGCACACCCAACAGCTAAATCGTTGATTAAACCAATAGCCATTCCCAGCTCTATACAACTTTTTTGACAAAGTGCTAACTGTAAATACGCTTGCCACTGCAAATAATAGTCAAACGTTAAATTGTCTGATTCAAGGGTATTTAGCGTACTTGTATGAGTGTTACAAAATGCTGTAAACGCTTGTCGACGCTCATTACTGGCAGTTAATTCAAACTGACTATAAAGCGCTTTAAATAACGTATATTTAATACGACTTACGTTTTCGTAATTTATAAATTGATCATTGCTTTGCATGAGAGAAATAACATCATCACTTTGCATTAAAGCATTTAGCTCTGCATTGTTATTAGCGTCGTCACATAAATCAATGGCAATATATAAAGGGTTTAGCAAAGCACGACTGTTAGGGCTATAAGGACTTGCTCGCTCTGGCATATCGGCAAATAATAAATGAAGTGGATTAAGTAAAATATAATCCATGTTTTGCGCACTACATAAATGAGTTAACGATAATAAATCGCTAAAATCTCCAACACCTAATAGCGCTTTATTTTTTAAAGTA
Source organism: Pseudoalteromonas sp. 20-92 (assembly GCF_030847595.1). Classification (NCBI taxonomy): domain Bacteria; kingdom Pseudomonadati; phylum Pseudomonadota; class Gammaproteobacteria; order Alteromonadales; family Pseudoalteromonadaceae; genus Pseudoalteromonas; species Pseudoalteromonas sp. 20-92. The sequence goes on along the minus strand of NZ_JANJGQ010000002.1, from coordinate 67,835 downwards.
TAAAGCTGAATAGAGAGCCCTGTACGCTTTATATCATCTACTTGATATACTTGTTCAGGAACAGACCAAACCTGTGTATTTGAAAATTGCTCGCCTACTTTTACCGTTGCATCATAATATCCAGCTGGGATAAAAGGTAATTCAAGCGCAACCTCAATATATCGCACGCCATGCAAGTAATATTCACCTGTGACAGGTAAATCACGCATAGTTTGAAATGCCAAGTCAAGACCAAGCGCCTCTACTTTTATGCCTACACATAAATGCTGTTGACGTTCATCTATACGAATCTTTAAGGTATTTTCAGGCCATTCAAGCAAGCTAACACGCGGAACTAATTGCTGCCAAGTCGCTGCATCTAATTCATAGTTAAGATGCGCTATTTGATTAGCATCGTCGGTGTCAATACCACAGCACTGTAAAGCCTGCTTTCGTGTATCGTTGCTAAAAACAACCTGTTCACCAGTGTATTTAGTGAATTCATAACCAATGCCATGCAGGTAAAATAACTGCGAAAGAGCGTCCATTTATTGGCCTTAATTTATACGTTGCGTATTCACTATGCTATTTTCTGTGCCAAATGTATTACCAATGTAACCGTCGGCTTGGTGGTCGTTATCCCAAATATCTCCATTGATTAGATAACGAAAATGGAACTGCTGATCAATAGGAAGGCGTTGCTTACATTTAAAAACGCCCTGTTTTTTATTGAGCTTCATTGGCACTGGCTGCCAATCATTAAATTCACCTAGCAAACAGACTTGCTCTGCCTCAGGGTGAGTGAACTCAAAAGTAACTTCAGCTTCATCTTTTGTTTTAAAAAAACGTTTATTCAACATAGCAGGCTCCAACTAAACCATAAAGGGTAATTAATCTTTGCCACAGGCCATACAACTAAACAAAAAGGCGATGTGGATTCCATTCAAAATCATTAAACACGTTGTAAGTTAACCAAAACTTTATTTACGCATTATTACAGTGCAGCAATTCTTTTTTTTGCACCTAAAAAGTGCAGTTAGTATCTAAACATTCACTTTTGAAAAGCTCAATATTATAGAGCAATATTTAAACCAACTAGACGTGCCACACTTTATTTATTGTCTCAACTTTTATTAGTACCAAACATGAAATAATTCAAAAGTATTACTTAAACTTATAAAATTCTTTTGTTATGCGCTTTTATAAACGATAATAAACCGCATATTAATACTTTGAAATATCATAATTTTCATGTTGAAAAAAAGCATTCTAATAACTATAGCAATCACCTTTTTAATAATAGCCACACTTATTGGTTCTTCAATCTATACCCTTTATAGCAAAAAAGAAATCTCAGTTGATCCTAAATTAAAAGAAATATCAGGTATAGAATTTGATAAGCAAAAACGCCTATGGGCTATTAACGATGGAGGCAATGAACCCAAACTATATAGGCTCAATAAAGATGGCTCTATCGCCAAAGAAATCTTAGTTGAAAATGCCAAAAACATAGACTGGGAAGATATGACTCAAAACAAGTTTGGGCATTTTTTCCTAGGTGATTTTGGCAATAACAAAAACGATCGCAGATGGCTCACTATTTATAAAATAGAAAACCCAATAGATATAAAAACAGATATAACTCAAGCAGAAATTATAAAATTTACCTACCCAGAAATGGATGGAAGTCCAATAAAACCCAATAATCGAAATTTTGATTTAGAAGCATTTGTCGCGCTTGGCCGTCATTTATATTTATTTACTAAAAACCGCACTGAACCGTTTGATGGTATTACTAAGGTATATAAAGTGGGCGATCACGCCGCTAACTTCAAAGCTGAGTTAATCGATTCTTTCAAAACATGTACTACATTAGAAAAACTATGTTGGATAACATCAGCAGCCTTAAGTCCAGACCGTAAAAAATTGGTATTACTTGATTCAACCAGTATTTGGTTATTTGAAAACTTTGAAGGTGATAAATTTTTCTCTGGTGATGTATCAAAAATAGACCTAGGGATTGTTACTCAAAAAGAGGCTGTTACGTTCTTTGACGACAACACCATTGTATTTACCGATGAAGAGTTTAAAGGTATTGGCGGTAATGCTTACTTTATTAAGCTTGATGAAGCAAATAAAACTGTGGTGAAAAGAGTAAAAGTGACGCCAAAAATAACCAATGCATCAACAAAGTAATCTGATGTATTGACATAATACATACTCTGGCTCATCGCTTGAATTTGGTTTCTAAAATAACAGACGATGTTGTACGCTCTACCCCATCAAGGTTGCCAATATCGTCTAGCAAATGACTAAGCTGTTCTAAATTTTGAGCTTGGACCACCGCAATTAAATCAAACTCGCCACTTATGGCATAAAGCTGTGAAATAGCGTCAATTTGTTTTAGTTCTAAGTTGGTTTTAGTGGTGAGCTTTTGCTTTACTTTTATTGATACATGCGCCGATACCATTTTGTTTAAATAGTCATCTCCGTAGTCTACGCTATACCCTTTAATTACCCCGCTTTCTTCTAACTTTAACATTCTACTTTGCACTGTAGAGCGCGACAGGTTCAATAGTCTGGCAAGGTCAGAAATACTCGCGCGCGCATTTGTTTTTAGTATCGATAATAGCTTTTCGTCTTGTGGAGTTATCATAATGGTTATTTATTTCGTTATTTTGCCTTTTATTCTAATCATTTTTCACAAAATAGCACTGCAATTTTAACTGCAAACCTTCGATAATAGTGTCCTATAAAAAATAATAACGTGTTTGCTCAAGAATAACGGCTATATTCTTCTTTAAATTAGCAACTAATCTTTTATCTAAGCCCATTTAATTTAGGTGTATAAAAATGCAAGTAACTAGAGACTTATTTAACGACGTAATGGTACCAAACTATAACCCATCAGCAATAATCCCAGTTCGTGGTGAAGGTTCACGCGTTTGGGATCAAAATAACAATGAGTTCATTGATTTTGCCGGTGGTATTGCCGTTAACTGTTTGGGTCACTGTCATCCTGCATTAGTTAAAGCATTAAAAGAGCAAGGCGAAAAAATTTGGCATTTATCAAATGTTATGACCAATGAGCCAGCACTTCGTTTAGCTCAAAAAATGGTTGAAGCAACATTTGCTGATAAAGTTTACTTTGCAAACTCAGGCGCAGAAGCAAACGAAGCCGCGCTTAAGTTAGCGCGTCGTTATGCACTAGACGTATATGGCGCTGAAAAATCGCAAATTATTGCCTTTAATAAAGGTTTTCATGGTCGCACATTCTTTACAGTAACTGTGGGCGGGCAAGCGGCTTATTCAGACGGCTTTGGCCCAAAACCTGCTGACATAGTACATTGTGATTTTAACGATATAGCGGCATTTGAAGCGCTGATCAGCGATAAAACATGTGCTGTTATGATGGAACCATTACAAGGTGAAGGCGGTATTATTTCACCAACAGATGAATTTGCTAAAAAAGTACGCGAACTTTGTACTAAACATAACGCATTACTTATTTTTGATGAAGTACAAACGGGTGTCGGTCGCACAGGCGATTTATACGCTTATGAAGGTTTAGGGGTTGTTCCTGACATTTTAACAACGGCAAAAGCATTGGGTGGTGGTTTTCCAATTGGCGCTATGATCACACGTACACCGATTGCTGAGCATTTAAAAATTGGTACTCACGGTTCTACTTATGGCGGTAATCCGCTAGCTTGTGCTGTAGCTGAAGCGGCATTTGATACAGTAAATACACCAAACGTACTAAACGGAGTTAAAGAGCGCGAGCAATTGTTCCGTGACGAATTAAACGCAATTAACGAAAAGTACAATGTATTTAGCGAAGTACGTGGTAAAGGCTTATTAATTGGCGCAGTACTAAATGACAAATTTGAAGGCCGTGCACGCGACTTTTTAGTAGCCAGTGCTAATAATGGTTTAATGAATCTTGTAGCGGGTATGAATGTAATTCGCTTTACACCGTCTTTAGTTATCCCGTTTGAGGATATTAAAGAAGGCTTAGCGCGCTTTGAAAAAGCCGTTAGCGACGTAGTAAACGGTTAATAGAGTTTAAATTAGCACGCCTACAGGCGTGCTATTGGAGCAAGCAATAAATGCAAGTATTACGTCCTATTACTGCCAATGATTTTGACGCGCTTAAACAAATAGCGATTGAATCCGGTCATGGGTTTACCTCTTTACCTGTGGACGATGCACAGCTTAAAGAAAAAATTGAACGTGCTGAAAAAAGCTTTGCCAAAAACATTAACCAGCCACTTGATGAAAGCTATTTATTTGTTTTAGAAGACAGTGAAACAGGTGACGTTATTGGCACAACCGCTATAGAAGCCGCGGTAGGTTTATCCGTGCCTTTATATCATTATCATTTGGGTAAAACAGTACACCACTCGCCTACTTTAAATGTATATAACACCGTTGATATTTTAAGCATGTGTAACGACTACACAGGTTGCTCAGAAATATGCACATTATTTTTGCGCGAAAATAGCCGCAAAGGTTTAACGGGTCGATTTTTATCACGTTCACGCTTTTTGTTTATGGCTCAACATAGCGAGCGTTTTGCCGATACTGTTATCGCAGAAATGCGCGGTGTTAGCGACGAAGACGGTCATTCTCCTTTTTGGCAATGGCTACAAGAGCACTTTTTTAGTATCGAATTTCCACAAGCGGATCACTTAGTTGGCTTAGGCGATAAGGTATTTATTAGCGAGTTAATGCCTAAATACCCTATTTATGTGAACTTGCTTAGCAAGAAAGCCCAAGCAGTGATTGGGCATGTACATGAAAAAACAAAGCCTGCGCTAAAATTATTAGAAAAAGAAGGGTTTGAGCACAGAGGCTACGTTGACTTATTTGACGCAGGCCCAACGGTTGAAGCAAAGCTTGGTAATATTCGCAGCATTCGCGACTCTCAAGTTTGCCCTATTACTATTGGTGAGCTTGATCACATATCACAAAATAGCTCTGATACGCTGGCTGTATGTAATCAAGGCGTAAGTGGCTTTAGAGCAACATTTACCAAAGACGCACATTACAATCATGCAAAACATACTCTCGTCATTAGCCAAGATGTGGCTAAAGCACTTAATTTAAGTCAAGGAGATGCAGCGCGATTTTTCCGCCTGTAAATTATTTATGAATACACACCTAATTAATAACCAGTGGCATGCAGGGCAAGGTCCAGCATTTGAGTCAATCAATCCAAGTAATGGCGATGTGGTATGGCAAGGTAATGGCGCAAACGCCCAGCAAGTAGGTTCTGCTATAAAAGCAGCCAGAGCTGCGCAACTACAATGGGCAGACAAACCGCTTGAAGAGCGTATCGCCATTTTAGAAAACTTCGCAGCACAATTAAAAGAACACAGCGAAGAATTTGCTACTATTATTGCACGCGAAACGGGTAAGCCATTATGGGAAACCCGCACCGAAGTGGGCGCAATGACAGGCAAAGTAGCTATATCTGTAAAAGCCTACCATGAGCGTACAGGTACAACCGAAAACCCAATGCCCGGTGCTAAAGCGTTTATTAGACACAAACCGCATGGTGTTGTGGCTATTTTTGGCCCGTATAACTTTCCGGGGCATTTACCAAACGGGCATATTGTTCCTGCAATTTTAGCCGGTAATACCGTTGTATTTAAGCCATCAGAATTGACTCCGCACGTTGCAGAATTTACCCTCTCACTTTGGTTAAAAGCAGGTTTGCCAGCGGGTGTTATTAACCTTGTCCAAGGTGAAATTGAAACAGGTAAAGCACTTGCTTCTCATAAAGATATAGATGGCTTGTTTTTTACCGGTAGCTCAAACACAGGCCACTTATTACATAAACAGTTTGCAGGACACCCTGGCAAAATTTTAGCGCTTGAAATGGGCGGCAATAATCCTCTTATTGTAAAAGATGTGAGCGATATAAGCGCTGCTGTGCACGATATTATTCAATCAGGCTTTATTACCTCAGGTCAACGTTGTACGTGTGCACGTCGCTTATTTATTGAAAAGTCGCTCAATGGTGATGCTATTTTAGAAAAGCTAATAAGCGCAACTAAAAACATAGTTGTAGACGACAGTTTTGCTACAGAGCAGCCTTTTATGGGTGCAATGATAAGCGAAAAAGCAGCATTGGGTATGGTTGCCGCGCAAAGTGAATTAGTCTTAAAAGGTGCACAAATCCTTGTTGAACTTAAGCAATTAAAACCAGGCACAGGTTTTGTAAGCCCTGGCATTATTGATGTAACAAGCATTACCGACATGCCAGATGAAGAGCATTTTGGGCCGCTAATTAAAGTGTATCGTTACACCGACTTTGACAGTGCAATTATTGAAGCCAACAACACAAGCTTTGGTTTATCTGCAGGTTTACTTAGCGACAGTGAAGATGATTACACTCACTTTTTAAAGCGCATTCGTGCCGGTATTGTTAACTGGAACCGCCCCATTACAGGAGCCTCTAGTGCAGCTCCATTTGGCGGTATTGGCGCCAGTGGTAATCACAGAGCAAGTGCATACTACGCCGCCGATTATTGCGCATACCCTGTAGCATCTGTGGAGTCAGACAAAGTGAACTTACCGCAAACCCTAGCGCCGGGCTTAGTAATTGAATAAGCAATAAAACCAAATTTTAGATTTAAGGACTTAACATGCATACTGATGTAAATACATTATTTGAGAACCTTTGGGAAAACTATTTAAACGTAACTCCATCGGCAGATAAAATTCATGACCTTTTAGGTTCAACGCAAAAAGATGACATCATTAACGATCATATTGCGCTGCGTACATTTAATATAGAAAAAGTGAGTCTTGAAAAGCTCGCCGCTCACTTTTTAGCAATTGGTTACAAAGAATGTGGTGAGTACCACTTTGAAGCTAAAAAACTTTACGCAAAACACTATGAGCATAGCGATCCGGCTCAGCCAAAAGTGTTTATCTCTGAGCTATTAGTAGAAAAATGCTCGCCAGAGTTACAAGCCATCGTGACAGGTATGGTAAGTCAAATTGACGAAAGTGCAGTTACAGCAGACAACTTTTTATATTCAGGCACGCATTGGCAAGTAAGCACCGATACTTACAAACAACTGCTAGCTGAAAGCGAATATGCAGCGTGGATGTCGGCGTGGGGTTACCGTGCCAATCACTTTACCGTAAATATTAATACGCTTGCTAAGTTTGATAACATTCATGATGTTAACCAAGCTCTAAAAGATGCAGGTTTTTCGCTTAATACATCAGGCGGCGAGGTTAAAGGCTCTCCAGAGGTGTTACTAGAGCAATCGTCAACACTTGCTGATGAATACTCAGTTACCTTTAGTGACGGTGATATGAGCATCCCTAGCTGTTTTTATGAGTTTGCTATTCGTTACCCTAAAGCAGACGGTGAGCTTTATACTGGTTTTGTTGCAGCCTCTGCTGACAAAATATTTGAAAGCACCAACGCTCGATAATAAAATTCAAAATTTAGTACAAAAAAGCCCGAAAGGGCTTTTTATAAAGACAACATTGGAGATACTTGGTATTTTTAAAGAAAAAGGCATAAATATGAAGTTTTTTAAAATATGTATTCTTATCAGTTTATTAGTTACACCTTCTTTAATTTATGCGAACCCTTCCCTCACTATTTTATCTTATTCGTATTTTTCAGATGAAGATGCCGATTCAAGACCCGGCGAACAATACTATAATTTTTTTCAGCCAATTTTGAACACGTATTTTAATACCGTTTTAACGAGAACAAATCATGCTCGATTAATTAAACGTTTATCGACTAACGAGGCAGTTTGTAGCTTTAATTTAATAAAAACAAAAGCTCGAAACAAACAGCTTGTCTTTTCTCAAATTCCAACTTATATGCATCAGCAACGCAAATTATTCGGTTTCAAAAACACTTTAAAAGATTTACCTACAAAAGTTTCTATTTCAAAATTACTTAATAACAAACACACCTTTGCCATAGTTAGTTCAACAAGTTATCAACAATTAGATGTGATATTTTCGGATTATAGAACCCAAGTAGCAAAAATAACAGGCGCAAACAGCTTTGCTCAACTTAGCCAATTATTAATTCATAAACGTGTTGATATGATCATCGATTATGAAAACACTATGAAAATGAACTTAACAGATACGCAATTTTCTCAGCTAGAAAGTCGAGACATAAGTGAATACCCCGAGTTTATAAATGGGTACTTTGCTTGTAGTAAAACTTCAGAAGGAAAAAAAGCAATCGCCTTAATTGATAATTACATGAAAACACCTGCAGCCTATGATTTTTTAAAGCAGACTCACCATAATTCGACTTCGCCAGAGGTAGCAGAGCGGATGATGGCAATATATAAAACTACGTTTAATATAGCTCAACACAAATGAATATTAAGATTTGAAACTTAGTTAACCTTCATCTGACCCCTGTTTTTTGTCATGTTCATATAACCACTTGACAATTAATAATTAACTTCAAGAATTTTTAAGAGTCACCTACGAGGGACGTTTTACTCTTTGTTGCCGGCATGAGTATAACGGCGAGAGCCGAACGCGAAAGCTTTACTCGGTTTTTTACTTATCCCACTAAGTTACAAACCTCTTACTACGATTAAATCGTTCCTAAATAGAACAAATTCCAATCATGCAAGGTCAACAAAAGTGAATTTAACTGTGCACATACATTATTAGTGACACTGAACTGACTCGTAGATAAACCATACACAAACAGTTGTTTGTACTTACACCTACAGCTGGAGGTACGTGCACTAACTTGGCAACAACCAGTGAAGCCAACTTAGTTGCTAGCGAAGATATCCCGAGTGAAAGTACTATTCACAGGGTTCCAATTAAAAGCAGTTGCTCATTCCAACCGCGCTTTTATTAAATTGAACCTTCAAAACATTGCTTTTCCCTTAATCTACCCTCAATTATGAGTGGTTTTTTAAGTTTGGATTTTTTTATGTCCGAAACTATTTCTCGAGTGGTTTCATCTTCAATCCAAATAAATACATTATTTCCATCTATTTTTCTATTCAGAATATATCTTCCCCCTGATTTTAAATTAACTTTAAATTTTACAAAGGCATTTTTTATGCTCGATTGAAAATCTCTGTCACCAATTACTGCTTTAACCCATAAGATGTGTTCTCCTCTCTCATATTGTCTAGCCTGATGCCAGTCTGTTGGTAATTTATTATTACACATTAAAAATACGTATTCTCTTTTCTTACCTTTATCAAAAGCAAAGTTTTCAAAACGAAAATGATTATCTTTTATATCTATTTTAATAGGAAAATTTTGACATCCAGTTACAAAAGATAAGCAAACTAAAATTAATAAGTAAACTTGCTTCATATAATTTCTTCTTTATTATTGTTTTACTTCTAAAGGAGTCATAAAATAAAAAAGCACTATAAAATTATAGTGCCTTTATTAGATTCATTTCGACTAGGTCAAAAAATTAGAACATCATATTGAATACAACTTCAACACGACGTGGCGTTTGGAAATATAGAGAACTACCAAACTTCGCATTCGGGTTGAATGCTGCATCTTCTTCTGCTAATTCCTCATAAGTGGTAACATTTGAGGCATCAAATAAATTGAATACATTTAAAGCTATATATGCAGAGTCAAACGTCTCAAAGTCACTTAAGTCATATTTTATATTAGCATTAATTGTTGTAGTCCAAGGTGTTCGGCCAAAACTACCACGAGAGAATTTAGTATCTCCTACATAATAAGTATCACCGTATTCATAAGAACCTTGATCTGGAGCATAACCCGCACCAAGTGCATTACGAGGACGACCAGAAGTAATATTAGCATTCATACCAACAAGTAAGTTATCTGTAACAGCGTAAGAACCGAACAGTTTTAATGCATGACGACGATCATTTGGTAAATAACCGTTTGCACCATCCATTAAGTAAGGGTAATCCCAGTCAGTAGTTAAACCAGCATCATCTTGACCATTATCAGATTTCACATAACCTTCAGCATTGCCGTAACTTTGTGACCATGTATATGTTGCGTTAAACATCCACAGTCCGTCCCAAGATTTTTCAAGTACTACATCCACTGAGTTGTAGTTACGTTTAGCATCTGGATAACCTAGTTGCTCTGCAGTGAAATCGTAATCTTCTAATGTGCCGTCACCATCATAATCATACTGGAAGGAAACACCCTCACCAGGATTAAATAATAAGAAATGATCACTATCTAAACCAATATCCTTGAAGGCTTCAACCATACTGCCATCATCTATGATGCTTTTTACTTCACGGCGCGTAAATTTAACACCTAGTGACCAGTCTTCGTTAAGCATGCCTTGGTATCCGAAAATCAGCTCATCTTGGTACATTGGTTGTAGACCGTTATCACGCACACTAACAGGGCTAGGTGTAGTGCCATCCCCTATTACATCTGTCTCACCTAGCTTATCTCCAAGTACAGGAACACCATCAGAACCTTCACTTTGAATTGTATAGTAATCATGCGTATAAAGCTCGGCACCTGATAGACGAACATTTGTATTTGATGCAACTGGTAGATAGTAACGACCTGCGTTAGCAAATATCTTATGCTCACCATCACCAAATAAATCATATGCTAGACCTAAACGAGGAGCAAACTGATTATCAATTTTAACAAAAGTGTTACCACTTGCATTTAAGTTTTCAAAACTATCCCAACGTAAACCAATTGTTGCTGTTAATTGTTCTGTAACATTCCAAGTATCTTCTATATAAAATGCTTCATTATTGATATCAAATTCACCACCAACATTGTAGTTACGAACACGTACGTATCGGCCTGATTCATTAATTTCATAACCGTTTGGTAAAATTGAACCTGCATCATAACCAATATATCTGTAATAAATGCCACCAGATAAGTCAACCTGGCTTGTGGAAGTGTTTTTTTCAGCATCATACCCGAAGCGTAAACGATGATCGTCAGCAACTAACCAATCAAAATCTAAACGATACTGCTTTCGCTCATCGCTATTAGTAGAAATTTGAAAAGCTGATGGATCCCAACAACCTAAGTTTTGCCCTGCTTGAGCATCGATAACTACAGGGCAATCAGCGCCAGCTGAACGCGTAGTATCATTGAATTCTACTTTACCAGCCATTGCGGACACAGATAGATAATCTGTCAAATTGCCATTATAGCGGATAGACCAGCTAGTACCACCACTTAGTGTATTAGAGCTAGAAGCATTTTCTTTATCGAGAGCCCCATTTTCATCACGATCATAAGTAGTTGAGTATTCTTTAGATTCATCTTTAAACATCCAAGCCATTAAAGAGTGATCTTCATTAATATTCCAATCAAGACGACCCAAGTAATATGGGTCATCATCTGTACGATTCAGCAATGCCGTACCACGTGACGACAGATCATCGTAGTCGTACTCTCTAAACTCATAAAGAGCATAGAAAAATAAAGTGTCTTCGATTAATGCACCACTAGCAAAAATATCAGTAGTTCTTGATGCTCGTGAATCTTCGCTATTATCAGTTATAATATCACCAACTGTGTTTGCGCAAGTTTTAACAACTTCATCATTTACAGATTTATAACTACAATCATCTGATAAATAGTTTGTGTTCGGACGTTGGCCACCGAGTGATTCAATATTCTGGCGATGTTGAAGACCGAAGTGAAATTCATTAGTCCCAGCTTTTGTTACTGAGTTAATTACACCGCCTGTAGAACGACCGAATTCAGCTGAATAACCACCCGTTTTGATTTGAAAAGAATCATAAGATAAGAATGGAATTGTAGAGCCCCCAACACCATTTCGGAAGTTGGTCATATTGAGACCATTTACATAATAAACATTTTCAGCTTGTGATGCCCCACCGAAACTCCCTAATGAATTCCCTTTTGCATCAGAAAAACGTGAGTCACCAAGGTTTACACCCGGCGATAATAATGCTACTGAGGTAATATCTTGCGCAACCGGCAGGCGAGTTAATTCATCAGCTGAAATATTAAATGAAGCCTCAGAACTAGTTACATCAACACGTGCAATTTTACTTCCTGTAACAGAAATAACTTCAATATCACCCTCAGTCATTCCAACTTCAATAGCAGCTGATTTACCGATACCAATTACAATGTTTTTAAGTTCTGATGTCTGGTAGCCTACTTTTTCAATTTTAATATTATAGGTACCAACTGGTACAGCGTTAAGATTAAATTGGCCATTGCTGTCAACCTGGATAGACTTAACATAACCATTTGCTGGATTCGAAATTGTTACAGTTGCACCTGCAATCGGAGCTTCGTTAGCTTGTTGTGTAATGATACCTTTAATTGCACCATCAACATTGCTAGCTGAACTAATACCACTATAAAAGGTTAATGTTGAGCATATTGCAGCGCATAACGCTGCTTTTTTAAATAGTTTTGCTTTTGTTTTCACGATAATTATCCCTGTTTTTGTTATTAAATTACATCCAAAAGGATGAAAAAATACAATAGCATTAGCGTTTCCAGTATGTAAACAAAAAACAGATAGTTAACATAAAAAATAAAAATACCATTAATTATAAAAATAACGGTTTATAATCGTTTTCTAACTTTTCAAACGATAAGTCGCCAATAAAACGACCGAAGCTCAACCAGGTGGCCAAACCGCGTAAATCTTTAAAGTGTGGTGGTACAAATTGTGGGCTCTCTATCACACCTAAATCATGAAGCTGCGATATTAATCTAAAGTCATCTATCGATATTTTACCTACCAGTAATAAAGGGAGTCTATCGATTCGACCAAGCTGTATTGCAACGCGTATTAAGTTATAAACCAGTACAAAGCCTTTAATGTAGGCAATATCTTTTGTAAACGGCAGACCTGTTGGCGTACTACCTCTAAATACACGCTGCGCAAGTGTGTAACTGTCATCTTTTGATAAACCTTGCGCTACGTAATCACGGTAAATGTCTACAAACTCAGCACCATCAATTACCTTTGTAACGGCTTGAATACGATTCACTAATTTAGATAAGCGCCTTGGAGTCGACTTTAAAGTGATAATTTCGGTAAGGACCGCTAAACCTTCTTGGGTAATAGTCGAGCTAGGCGTGCCTTTACTTAAACAGGTTAAATACGGCTGCGCTAATCCATTTTGAGTTGTGCCCACGTGTATCCACCCTTCGTGAACTTCTAAAATATCAAGCTCACGCTGAGAAAACTTAACATCTTGATTTAGCTTTATATTATTTGCACCGGCGGCTGCATCACTGACAATGCCATCGCTAAGCATTACCTCTACATTTATACCTGCCATGCTGGCATTTACTTGCTCAGACAAAATACGCACCGCATCAACAGCAGCAATATTTTTAGGGTCGTCAGGTAGTATGTCGGCTATGAGTAAATTTTGCAGCGGTTTATCTAGCATATTAGCTAGCTCAGAAAGTGAGGGCTCACCGGCATGAAATAAATCTTTAGGATGACCAAATAACTCTACCGATAAGTCATGGAACTCAGGTGTGCCACGATACTCAAGCATGCTTAATACCGTTTTATACTCTGTGCACATTTTTCCCATGTATTGAGCAATGGGATTTAACTGCCCCAATTGGTTAATAATGTTACGGTGCAAAGTAGAAAACGCTTGGCGTAACTCGCTAGGTACAAAACCGAGGTCGCGCTGTTGATAGTATGCACGATCAATAAGTGGATTTTTTTGACATTTTTGTCTAAAAAACTCCTCTTTAGTTTGTTTATCCCAATTAATAGCATCGAGTATCCTAATAGGCGTTTGCAATGCAATTAATTGATCCGATAACTCACGAGTTTTTAGTAGTAACGCCTTGTCTATCATGGTGTAAGCTCAACAATAAATGAGTTTTGAGCATAATTTAAAAAGGCTAAATTACAAAGCAATATCACACTTTTTTAGCTATTGTTTTTAAGTTGATCGACCCTCATATCTGTATCGTATGAGTTACTAAATAAAAGGTATAAAGCATGAAAAACGAACTCGACAATAAACAGATTTTGGCCGTTTATGAACGTATAATTCAAAAAGGCGAAATGACTGATGAAGGTAAACATTATCAAGGGGTTACTGCTTATTCTGACGTAGACGGTTACACCGTATATTTACAAGGTAGCGGCGTAGAACTACGCTTTGGTTTTCATAATACTTACCACCTTGACTACCAACATGAAAAGCATAAGGACGACTTTTTGAAAAAATTATATAACATTGCAAACGAGCGATAATGCACCCACGAAAACTAAGACACCGCCCTACCAGTAAGCTCAATACTACTTTTATTAACCAAGTAGTAGAAGAGCTTCAAGCTGATCCAAGCAAAATCTCAATTATTCAAAAAAACCTAGAACAGTACCGCTCTCAAACTCATTTAAAGCGTGGTTTTTTACTGGCTATAGAGCGTTTTGATTGGGTCTTTGAGGCAAGCAAAGATATTGACTTTATTTGCCAGCAAATTTTAGCTGATGACTACATTGGCAATAGACTAAGACGTTACCCCCTACTATTTAAAGGCGTTATTAATAACGCTTAATTGCAATAAAAATTTAAAGTCAGAGCATCATGTTGTCCGAATCTAGTTTAAATATTAATTAATTTATGGGTCAACTATTTACACATGTGTTTATTAGAACACTAACTAATTGTAGGTTTAATACTCTTTTGCATTAAAATAACACTATTAGTACTCTAACTATTACGGTACTAACGATTTTATAATGATTTTCTTAATTTATTATAGTAACGAAATCATCACCATATCAAATACTCAAAAAAACAAACTTAACCATTTGATTTTATTGAATACATACCCACTTTAAAATCATTGCATTTATTCTATTAATCACTAGATCATTAATGTTCTATCTACATTTTAATATCTCGGTGTTTACCTTAGCCTTGAATTATTAGAGCTATTACCTTAAGCTTATCTTTATTGAACGTTCAATTAATAATAATTATGCCTAAAGTCGGAATGGAACCTGTCAGACGTCAGCAGCTAATTGACGCAACTATAGAGTCAGTTGCAAATAAAGGGCTTCAAGGCACAACGATAAACAGCATTAGTAAAAATGCAGGTTTATCGTCAGGCATCATTAGTCATTATTTTGGTGGTAAGCAGGGGTTAATTGAAGCCACGGTTAGGTACTTACTAACAAGCTTAAAGCAAGGCTTAATAAGTAAGGTAAATCATCAAACCACTGCCACTGAGCGTTTAATGTTTATTATCGAAGCCAACTTTGCGCTTGTACAACAGCGTAATGATACAACCCGAACGTGGTTAAGTTTTTGGGCGCAATCGATGCACGATGAAGAATTACACAGACTACAAAACGTAAACAGTAAACGCTTGCAAAGTAATTTAGCATTTTCTTTTAAGCAATTAATGCCTATTGAGCAAGCAAATCAAGCTGCAGAACTTAGCGCCGCGATGATCGATGGCCTATGGTTAAGAGCAGTACTGAGTAAATCAGACAATAATCAGTTTAAACACAGTGAAAAGTTAGCAAAAAGCTATGTACTTTCACTTATCAAGCAATATGGAGCCTAGCGTGACTACACCTGTCTATCAAAATTTTATTAACGGCCATTTTCTTGCAAATCAGAGCGGCAAAACATTTGATGTAACAAACCCAGCAACGGGTGAGGTTATTTACGCAGTAGAAATTGCCGACGAATTTATTCAAAACGAAGCCATTGCCAGTGCAAAGCAAGGTTTTGCACAGTGGTCAGCAATGACACCCGTTGAACGTAGTCGTATTTTATTAAAAGCAGTGGCTATTTTACGCGAGCGCAACGATGAGTTAGCACTCGTAGAAGTACTAGATACCGGTAAACCAATGCAAGAAGCAAATTGTGTTGATATTGAAACCGGCGCTGATGTAATTGAATACTTTGCAGGCCTTGCGCCAGCACAAGTAGGCCAACAACAAATGGTTGGTGATGACTTTTACTACACACGTAAAGAGCCATTAGGTATCTGTGCGGGTATAGGTGCATGGAACTACCCACTACAAATTGCATGTTGGAAGTCGGGCCCTGCCCTTGCTGCTGGTAATGCATTTATATTCAAACCATCTGAAGAAACACCACTTGGCGCAATTAAACTTGCAGAAGTATTTGTTGAAGCTGGCGTACCTGCAGGTGTGTTTAATGTTGTTCAAGGCGCAGGCGATGTAGGCCAGTGGCTAACGCAGCATAGCGATATTGATAAAGTATCGTTTACGGGTGAAGTAGGCACAGGTAAAAAAGTAGTGGCAAGTGCTGCCGGTACGTTAAAAGATGTCACGATGGAACTTGGTGGTAAATCTCCACTATTAGTATTTGATGATGCCAACATAGAGCAAGCGGTTAGCGCTGCTATGTTAGGTAACTTTTATACGCAAGGCGAAATTTGTACTAACTGTACACGTATTTACATTCATAAAAATGTATATCAGCAGTTTATTGATGAGCTTAAAGCGCGCACTGAGAAAAACATTATTGCTGGCGACCCACAAGATTTAAATACTAACTTTGGCGCACTTATTTCTAAAAAGCACCAAGAACTAGTAATGAGCTACGTTAATAAAGGCATCGAAGAAGGTGCAACGCTATTAACCGGTGGTACAACGCTTTCACCTGAGTCTGCACCTAATGGCTATTTTGTAGCACCGACTGTGTTTATCGATTGCAACGACGATATGACAATCGTTAAAGAAGAAATATTTGGCCCTGTAATGAGCGTGCTTGTTTTTGACGACGAAGACGATGTTATTGCACGCGCTAACGCAACTCACCTAGGCCTAGCCGCAGGCGTATTTACTAGCGATATTAAACGTGCGCACCGCGTTATTCATAAGTTACAAGCCGGTATTTGTTGGATTAATGCATACGGTAACTCACCTGCTGAAATGCCAGTTGGCGGTTACAAGCAATCGGGTATTGGTCGTGAAAATGGTATACAAACGCTTGATCAATACACGCAAACTAAGTCTATTTATGTTGGTATGGCCGACATAGAAAGCCCATTTTAAGGCGCCCTACTATGAGTAATCATTACGACTATATTATTGTTGGCGCGGGTTCGGCGGGTTGTGTTTTAGCAAACCGTTTATCTGAAGATTCAAGTAACCGCGTGTTACTACTAGAAACTGGCGGTAGCGATAAAAGTATTTTTATAAAAATGCCAACCGCGTTATCTATTCCTATGAATAGTGACAAATACGCATGGCAGTTTCATACGCAGCCTGAGCCTCATTTAGATAACCGTGAAATGCATTGTCCTCGAGGTAAAGTATTAGGCGGTTCGTCATCTATTAATGGCATGGTATATGTACGTGGCCACGCAAAAGATTTTGACGAATGGCAGCAATACGGTGCAAACGGTTGGGATTACCAATCGTGTTTACCGTATTTTCAAAAAGCAGAAAGCTTTTACCTTGGTGAAAATACTTACCGTGGTGGCAAAGGCCCGCTTGGCGTTAATAACGGCAACGAAATGAAAAACCCACTTTACCGTACGTTTATAAAAGCAGGTGTACAAGCTGGTTACGCTTCTACAGATGATTATAATGCGTCGCAGCAAGAGGGTTTTGGCCCAATGCACATGACCGTAAAAGACGGCGTGCGAAGCTCTGCGTCTCGTGAGTATTTAGACCCTGTTAAATCGCGTAGTAATTTAACGATTATTACCGGTGCACTCGCACAACGCGTGATTTTAGATGGCAAAAAAGCCACAGGCATTGAATACAAAGTCAATGGCGACGTTAAAACCGCACATGCTGCAAAAGACGTTGTACTAAGTGCTGGCCCAATCGGCTCTCCACATATTTTACAACTCTCTGGTATTGGTGATACTCAAGCGCTTGAAAAAGCAGGCGTTGAAGTTCAGCATCATCTACCAGGTGTTGGTCAAAACTTACAAGATCATCTTGAGTTTTACTTTCAATACAAGTGTAAGCAACCTATCACGCTTAACGGCAAGCTAGGCATTATTTCAAAAGGGTTGATTGGCGCGCGCTGGTTATTAACGCGTTCGGGTTTAGGTGCAACGAATCATTTTGAATCGTGTGCGTTTATTCGCTCAAAACCAGGTGTTGAATGGCCAGATATTCAGTATCACTTTTTACCAGCGGCTATGCGTTACGATGGTAGAAGTGCATTTGCAGGTCATGGTTTTCAGGTACATGTTGGTCATAACAAACCAAAAAGTCGCGGTAGTGTTACTATTGCTTCTGCGAACCCTGAGCAGCCACCAACTATTTTATTTAATTACCTTGAACACCAAGACGATATTGAAGGCTTTAGAGCGTGCGTTCGCTTAACACGCGACATAATCGAACAAAGTGCCTTTGATGAATACCGCGATGAAGAAATTCAACCTGGTAAACATATTCAAACAGATGAAGAAATAGATGCTTTTGTTCGCCAAGCCGTAGAAAGTGCCTACCACCCTTCTTGCTCATGCAAAATGGGTGAAGATGATATGGCCGTTGTTAATTCAAATACGCAAGTACATGGTATTGAAGGACTGCGTGTTGTTGACTCATCTATATTCCCAACAGTTCCTAACGGAAACTTGAATGCACCTACCATTATGGTTGCCGAAAAAGCAGCTGACATAATTTTGGGTAAAAACCCATTACAGAAATCGGATGTGAATGTTGCCATAACAACAAACTGGCAAGAAACACAACGTAGTTCAAAGATCTAACTTTAGCCACATGCTCAGGTTTAGCCTCGTCGGGCTAAACCTGAGCGTGCCTTGCAGTGGCACACGATGTAAATAGGTTACGTTGTGTTAATGCGAGAATAAAACAATAAAATACGGAGTGCTTATGAATTATTTTTATTCATTATTGGAGGGTAACAATGACTATTTGGCTTAATGCAGGCATCATTTTTACTTTACTCGCAGTTGTTATTATCTTACTTAAATGGGGTAATGTACGTGTAGTAGGTGTAACACCGGTAAAAACCTTTACGTTTATAGCGATACTTTTTACATCAGGCCTTGATGTTGGCCTTATTATGTTTCCTTTAACTGAGTTTGCAGGTTATGCAGACATAAAAGCAAGCCCAGAATACGCGTTTGCAAATCCACTGGCTATTGAATTTGGCTATTGGGGATTCTTGATCTGGGGATTTTACTTTCTTACGTGCTTTTATTTCTGTGTAATAGAACCTAAAGTTAAATTTTTCGAAATTCCTTGGGTTAAATTTATCAATAATGTTGTAATTATTGGTACATGTGCATTTACAGCTTATTTACTACTTACAAATTTACCTTGGTACTTACCCGAATTAGGTGACGGTACAAGTGTAGTTAGCGAGTTTTATTTAATTGTATTTGCCGCGATTTGTTTTGCAGTGTACTCAAGCACCGACATTAAATATGTGCGTATTTTAAGTATTGCGACTACGTGGTTATTCTTAGCGTTAATAGCTTTCATGTGGGTTGGCGCGTTTGTTATTGGTGATAGTGAAATCTCTGCGTTTACTAATAACTTGGGCTCAATTGGCACTTACTTTGCCAACATTAACGAATTTATTTTACCGTTGAATGATTACCATGAGTTTTACTTATTTTGGTGGTTTGCCTGGAGCATAATGATTGGTCAATTTACATCACGCTTTGTTGGTGGACTTAAAACATACCAAGTATTAGGTGCGATGTTGATATTCCCTTCTATTCCTATTGCGATATGGTTTAGCGTACTTTATCACTATCATGAAGCAGGGATCCCAACTCAAGGTATTAAAAACTTTGCTATGGTATTTGTAGGTATTGTATTTGTAATCAACTCACTCGACTCGTTAGTGCGTTTATATACAGATAACCTAAACCTTACTGTTAAACGTTTTGGTAAAATGAAATATATACTTGGGAATGTTGTCGCTCTGTCTCTATTAACACTATTATTTAAACTAGAGTTTTTACAAATTCAGTGGGTAGGCGCATTAGTTATTGGACTATTCTTTCTGTGTGCTGCTTTTATTGGATACAGTAAATTTAAAACAGTCAAAAATATAGACAGCTCACCAAAAGCAAACAAGATTGATTACACAAAAATAGACACAGTACACTAGGGATAAACAATGAATAACAAACTAAAACAACTTGTAGTAGCACTACCATTTGCACTTTTATCAACAACAGCAGCTGCTGATTGGTCAACAACAATCACGGCAGCGTCTGACTACACATTTAATGGTGTAACACAGACAGATAACGACCCTGCAATTCAAGGCAGCTTAGATTATGCTTTTGATAGCGGTGTATACGCCGGTGTTTGGGCGTCAAATGTAGATTTTGGTGATGACACTGATTTTGAACTTGATGCTTATGTAGGCAAGTATGTGCAGCTTGATGAGCAGTTTAGCGTTGACTACGGTATTGCTTATTACACTTATCAAGGTAATAACAGCGATGGTAACTACGCTGAAGCTTACACTAAGTTTGGCTATGCGAGTGAATACGGCCAAACTGAGCTTAACTTTTGGTATAGCTGGGATTACTTTGGCCAAGGTGGAGGTCATGTAATCTCAATGGTTGCACATACCTATGAGCTGGCTCCAAATCATGCACTACGTGCAAGTTTTGATATATCAAACTCACTTGATGGCCAAAAATGGGCGTGGGACGTTAACGAGAAAAAATCATATAACCATTACCGTTTAGCATATCAAACTAGTTATGAAGGGTTTGGTATTGAAGTGGCGGCTGAAAATACGAGCCTTGACTACGATTACGCAGATGAGCGTATCGTACTTGCCATATCACGTACTTTTGATTTGTAAGTAAAACACATCAATAATTAAAAGGCTTCTTATGAAGCCTTTTTTATGCTCTCAAGATAAGCGCATAAAGAACTCGCATCTAACGGTTTAGAAAAATAATAACCTTGTAAATGCGAAACGCCTAAACTGTATAACTTTTCGCTCTGATCAATTGTCTCAACACCTTCAGCAACCACATCAAAGCTAAGTGAACTGGCCATTTGTACCACTGCATTTACTATACTCAGACCTTTTTTATCGACATCTTGAATAAACGTTTTATCTATTTTTACGATATCCACACCAATATCTAACATACTTGATAAGGATGAATAGCCAGTACCAAAGTCATCTATCGATATCCTAGCCCCTAACTCTTGCAAAGATTTAACCGTTGATAAAAATGTACTTTTATCCTTAGCAAATACTGACTCAGTGATTTCTATATGTAACTTATCAGCTGGAAAGCTAAATTTTCTTAAAATATCAGCAACTTCAACAACAAATTTTTGCCCTTGAAGCTGCATAACAGAGACATTAACACTAATTGATAAATCGGGAATGATTCTTTGAAACTCGAGCCCTTGAATACACGCGTTTTTTAAAACCCAGAGTCCAATTTCACTAATCATCCCATATTGCTCTGCAATAGGAATAAACTCATCCGGTGGAACCGGTTCACCATCCATTTGCCAACGTAAAAGTGCTTCAACTGAACTGGGGCGATTTGTATTCGAATCTATAATAGGTTGAAAAACAAGCGATAAACTTCCGTCTTGTACCGCAAAAGAAAGCCTGTCATTTAAGCGTCTTATACGCTCAAGTTGCATACGCAAATTATCATCAAAATAACTAATTTTTCCTCTATTAATACGCTTTTGATGATACATCGCCATATCTGCGTTTAGTATTAATTCGTCCAAATCACTGCCATGTTCAGGATAAAATGCAATACCTATCGTTGCACCTATTCCCGCTTTATAATGGCTATTCGAGTGTACTTGTGTAATGGCACTAATGATTTTATTTGCAAAATCATTAGTTTTATCCTTACAGTTATAATCAGTAAGTAATAAAAACTCGTCACCTCCCCACCGACACTTATACTCATTTTGGCTACACACTGCTGAAATTCTCTGGGCAGTTTTTGTTAAAATCTGATCGCCAACCTCATGCCCCATAGTATCGTTTATATGTTTAAAGCCATCTAAGTCAATAAATAACAACGCAAATGATTCATTAGGGTATCGCGATAGCCTTTTTTTTGACTCTTTTAAAAAAGCGTTTCTATTCAATAATTGAGTAAGGGAATCGCTATTTGATAGATGATAAATTTCTTGTGTTCGTAATTCGACACGCTGCTCCATCAGTTCTAATAGTTCAATATTTTGATTTTTTAAATGGATGGCATTTTGCGTAAAGTTTGCAGCCTTGTGTAAAGCAATAAGCGTAACAAACCCAAAGCCTATACCTAATACTCCTAATACATTTTGATAATGTTCTTCAGATAGGGTCAGTAGCACTGAATATGGTATCAATAACAAAAATGCGTATATAAAACATGTTGGTCGATGCGCTGAAAGAATATTTGCAGAGCCACCACCAAGTGCAGAAAAAATGATGATTATACTTGTAAGCTCTAGGACGCTGAAAGATGAATGGAAATACAAGCCATAACAGCACCAAATCAACGCCGTGAGGATTACACTTAAAGAGAATCTATATAAATCAATATAACTCGCTGCTTTACTGCTTCGTTTAAAATAGTAAACATCTATCAAACGGATCCCTAAAACAACAACCATGATAAACCACCAAATAAGCTTATCGGTAACTGAAGTAAAAGACTTATCACTAAAACCAAAAACTATGCCCGTACTAGCAATAAAAGATATAAACAATCCAGAATAGGCATTTAAATAAAGGATCCGCACACTATCATTTAATTCTTTTTCTATTAGAGGGCTCACATGCATTAAAGATATGCCTTTGTTTAATATTATCAACTTTTTATACTACTAAACGTAAGCTTTAAATTCGATATTGTCCAATATAAGGTGTCTTTTGATGTGTTTATTTTCAGTGCTATAGAAGGTAAAAACGATAGATATGAGCGTTGTTCTTCACAAAGCGAAGACCCTATGTACTTGCTATATTGAATTAATTTTATTGAGGAAGTAGTTCAGCAAACACTACCTTTACTGAAAATTTAAATCTGCTAGGGGCTGTTTATCTTTCGAGGTTAAATTTGCAGCAGTCTGTTTGGTATTTAGGCAAGGCAGAGTCTATGTAGTGTGGTTATTTCCCATAAATAGGCGATAACGTGGAATAAATGCCAAACATGCGCTGCCCGAAGGGTTCTGCCTAGGGGCAATTTACTCTTTGTTGCTTGGTTTTGACTTAGCCCGCTAGGTTACAAACCTCACGCCGCGATTAAATCGCCCCTAGATTGAACAAATTTTAATCCTGAAAGGTCAACAGGCCCTAGTAAAAGGAATTTACTATTAAACTCGAAACTATACATATGATTATTGTAATTAAATAAAATTGTAACAGTCTTTCGAGGTGACTAATAAGCATTAATCACCTCGTTTTAGCTACTTTAAAGTTGCCATGCATAGCTAACTTTTGTAAAAAACGTACGCTGATCTCGTTCAATATTTTTAAGTGAATCGTCTTGGTACCCTCTATCTGAATACCCTAAATAAAATAATGTTTGTGCGTTAATTTTATATGAGTAAACAAGCTGGCTACCATAATCCTTATTAGTTTGACTAACCTGATAAAAGTAAGCTTTTTCGTTACGATCTATATCTTCAAATTGTAAAATTAACTTAAGTATTGAACGCATACTGAATTTATAATGAAGCCTAAAATCAACCAAGTTCGCTGTAAATACACGATCCCCTTGTGGGTTGTCTAATTGGCTGTAATTATGTTTCACATCAAGCTGCCAGTGGTCGTTAATATCCCATATTACTTGAGTTTGGGTATCAAACACATCGCCAATCTGCTCATTCGCATAATCAATTCGGCTAGCGTATTCAAGATATAACGAAAGCTTTAAATCTTTAGTAGGTTTGAACCCAGTGTAAATATATCCAATATTTTGATTATAAAAATTATCGTTATAATTTTCATAACGGTGCACTAAACCAATTTCAAAAATGGATTGTTTTTGACCTTTGAAGCTTAAAAAACCTTCGTATTCTTCTTCAAGTAAGTCGCCGTTTTGCGCCCACGTTTTATCCCAGTCAGCTTCATATGACCATGAGGTGAGTAAATCTGACTCATCTCTGTACCATGTTTGTCCGCCACCTAAGCCTACTTTTTCATAATCGACTTTAGCTTGATAACCTAAATCAGTGCGGTAATCCTGCCCAATATTTTCATAAGAGGCGAACAATTTGTAATCACGTTTATCGCGGGTAAGTTCTAAGGCATAAGCTTCATCTGACTGAGTTTCAGATAAGTTATAGTTTTCAATTAAAAACGCCGAGTTGCGAATATCAGCCGTCGATACTTGATACAAAAGAGTATCCGATTGATTAAACCAATAACTACCATCAACTGACAATACTGTATTATGGTAGCTATCACTTTCTCTATGTGTGCTTGAAAGTCCAATAGTACCTTGCTGACCAATATCATATTGATAACGCCCAGCCACCGCATTCGTTTTTTCGTTTAAGCTTGCAAAGCCAGAGCCCTGATTCGTTGGCAGTAAAATATTACTGTTGTCGTCGTCAGCCAGCATTAAAGCATAACTATGATTGCCTGTTTTACCCGTTAATTTTGCGCCTAAATTAGGCTCTGCAATTGTACGCGTGTATAAAAGTTCAAATAAGCTGCTTTTAAAGTAAGAAGCCCCATCTAAAAAGAAAGGACGCTTTTCAGCGTAATAAATAGAGAAGGTTGTATTTACATCAAGTTCTAAAGAGTCTGTTTCTACTTGCGAGAAATCAGGGTTAATTGTTGCGTTTAAAACAGCGTCTTTTGTTAAACCCCAGCGTAAATCTAAGCCCACTTCAGTGTCTATATCGCCATTATTCCAATCACCCGGTAATTCAGGTTTGTTATCGTTACTAAGTGCCGTCAACGTGGGTGTTAATTGAATATTTTTACTTGATTCAATGTCACTAAAGCCAACTAACTTATCAAACTGACAAAGGCTGCATTTCACATTTCTGTCAAAGCCCATGTTTGATAGCTGATATAATACATCTCGTTGATAGTTTCTCATTACAGAAAAACCCCACGTTAGCTCATTTTTATTTTCAGGAAAACGCAGTGCTTTAAAAGGAATACGCATTTCAACAACATAACCTTTCTCGTTAATTTGTCCTGCGCTATCCCAAATAGCATTCCATGAAGTATCAGAGCTCCACCCATCGGTATCGGTCATTCGTATATCGCCTTGCGCGCCCAGCGGGTTCACATGGAATTCATAGCCACTGCGTTCATCATTAAATGTATCAATAACAAGAATAACTACGTCGTCTTCCCAGAGCGTATCACGATCACGAAGTGATGCACGAATTTGCGTAGGGTCTGGGTCTTGTGCAACATAGGCAACATATAAGTTTGTGCCATCTTCATAGATAAAGGCATCAGTTTTTACAGGAGGAGTGCCTTTTTCATTAGGCTCGTCTTGGTAGAGTAAGGAAACACGTGTCGCATCTTTCCAATGCGCTTCATCCATAACACCATCAACGGTGATATTTGAATCAATGCGGGATAAGGATACTTGCTGTTTTTCAGCGGCTACATCTAGGCTGGATAGTAATAAAGAAAAACTTGAAAGTATAAAAATAATTTTTTTTATTATGGTTATAAAGAGTTGCATAAACATCCATTTAAACTTGCTTTACTCGGTGTGAGTAATTTATAGGATGAATTGTAATTTAAGCGAGTAAATTTGTTAATACCTTGCAAAGATTATTATGCTAAATATTAACGAATTAATAATAAAGGACTAATTTTAAAATGATAATTAAGTTTCGAGTAACTTAAGTTTGTTGTCTATACCATTCCATACGTCAGCATCTTCTGGTGCAGGTTTTACTTGTGTAATACGTGGCCATACAAGTGCAAGCTCGGCATTTAACTCAGTAAACTCTTTTTGAGATTCTGGTAATTCATCTTCTTGATATATAGCATCAGCTGAACACTCAGGTACACATAAGCCACAATCAATACAATCAATTGGGCTAATAGCTAAAAAATTAGGGCCTTCAAAAAATGCATCTGCTGGGCACACTGATACGCAATCGGTGTACTTACACTTTATACAATTTTCGGTAACGACAAACGCCATAATACTTTAACACCTACTATTTTAAACAACAGCTGTGGATCATACCCATCCATCCCAAAAATACAATAAATAAGTGCCATATCAGGCTATTTTAACGTAAAATACGCGCCTTATGTTTGCACACTATTTGTGCCCTGCATCCCCTTATTGTGAGCGGTAATAATACCCCGCTATGACACCTAAAAGAGATATAAATGATACGTTTAACAGAAATAAAGCTGCCACTTGATCATGACGAAGATGCAATTGGTCAAGCAATTGTAAATAAACTTAAAATCCAACCTGAACAATTGCACAGTTTTAATGTGTTTAAACGTGGTTATGATGCACGTAAAAAATCTGCTATTTTACTTATTTATACACTCGATATAGAAGTTGATAACGAAGCCGATCTACTCACCGAATTCGAAAAAGACCAACATGTAAAAGTAGCGCCAGACACAAGTTATAAATTTGTAGCACAAGCCAGCGAAAATATAACAGAGCGTCCTGTCGTGATTGGTTTTGGCCCTTGTGGTTTATTTGCAGGTTTATTACTTGCCCAAATGGGCTTTAAACCCATTATTTTAGAGCGCGGTAAAGAAGTACGTGAACGTACAAAAGACACATTTGGCTTTTGGCGTAAACGCACACTTAATACAGAATCAAATGTACAATTTGGTGAAGGTGGCGCAGGTACATTCTCAGACGGTAAATTATACAGCCAAGTAAAGGATCCAAAACATTACGGTCGTAAAGTCATTACTGAATTTGTAGAAGCAGGCGCACCCGATGAAATTTTATACGTAAGTAAGCCACACATTGGTACGTTTAAACTTGTCACCATGATTGAAAAAATGCGCGCTCGTATAATAGAGCTCGGCGGCGAAATTCGCTTTAGCACACGTGTTGACGATATTCATTTAGACGACGGGCAAGTAACAGGTTTAACGCTTTCAAATGGCGAGCAACTAAACACTCGCCATGTTGTATTAGCCGTTGGCCACAGCGCACGTGACACGTTTGATATGATCCATAAAAAAGGGATTTATGTTGAAGCAAAGCCATTTTCAGTTGGTTTTAGAATCGAGCATAAACAATCAATGATCGATGAATGTCGTTTTGGCACAAATGCAGGAAACCCTATTTTAGGCTCTGCCGATTATAAACTTGTTCATCATTGTGATAATGGCCGTACAGTTTACAGCTTTTGTATGTGCCCAGGTGGCACAGTAGTCGCTGCAACCTCTGAAGAAGGTCGCGTTGTTACCAATGGTATGAGCCAATATTCACGAAGTGAGCGCAACGCTAACAGCGCTATTGTGGTAGGTATATCACCAGAGCAAGACTTCCCTGGTAATCCACTTGCTGGAATAGACTTACAACGCAAACTTGAAGAGCAAGCGTATGAGCTTGGTGGTAGCAACTACGATGCACCAGCACAGTTAATTGGAGATTTCTTAAAAGGTAAATCATCTGCAGACTTAGGTGAAGTACAACCCTCTTACACACCTGGTATTAAGTTAACTGACTTGAGTAAAGTGCTACCGCAATTTGCAATTGATGCTCTTCGCGAAGCGATACCTGCGTTTAATAAACAAATTCGTGGTTTTTCGACTAACGACGGTTTATTAACTGGCGTTGAAACACGTACTTCGTCGCCTATTAGTATTAAGCGTGATAAAACATTCCAAAGTATCAACACTAAAGGGCTTTACCCTGCAGGTGAAGGTGCAGGTTACGCTGGCGGTATTTTATCAGCGGGTATTGATGGTATTAAAGCAGCTGAAGCGGTCGCACTGTCTATGTTAGAAAACGCTTAAACCTGACGCTAACTTTGTTAAAAATTTCCTATTTAGAACACTATAAGTATTAACACTAAAATTTAGGCACAAAAAAGCCTGAGTAAACTCAGGCTTTTTAAACTTAAGGGCGTTAACTATGACTTTTTAAGTGACAGTTTTTCGCCTTTTAAGCTTTTACGAACGCTTGAAATACGTGAGCGATTAACTGCTCTCGCTTCACCGGTTGCCTGTCCTGATAACTTGTTAGAACGTGTACGGCGTAAATGCGCTGGTTTTTTACCAATTTTATCAATTAGTACTTCACGATTACTTACTTCGTAACCTTCTAAATATACACGTTTGATTTTTTGGCCGATTAGCGTTTCAATTTCAAACAAAGTGTTTTCTTCTTCGCGGCTAACAAATGAGATTGCTTGACCTTGGCGACCAGCTCGACCTGTACGGCCAATACGGTGAACGTAATCTTCTGCAAGCCATGGTAAATCAATATTAATTACACGAGGTAAACCATCAATATCTATACCGCGAGCAGCCACTTCTGTAGCCACTAATACGCGCACTTTACCTTCTTTAAATTCACGAAGTGCACGACGACGGTTACCTTGAGATTTGTCACCGTGGCAAACGCCCGCCGGAATACCATCAAGGTTAAGCTCTTTTACAAGCTCGTCAGCCGTTTCTTTCATGTTTACAAATACAAGCACTTGTTGCCAGTTTTTCTTACCAATCAATTCAGAAAGTAGCTCTTGCTTACGACGTTCTTCAACAGGGTAAACAACATGCTCAACAGTGCTTGCTGTACTGTTAGTTTGATCAACACGTACTATTTCAGCTTGTTTTAATACCTTAGATGCAAACTGTTTAATTGCTGCAGGGAATGTAGCTGAGAACAGTAAAATCTGGCGCTCTTCTGCACAGCTTTTAATAACGTTTTGCATATCTTCAATAAAGCCCATATCAAGCATACGGTCAGCTTCATCAAGAACAAGGTGCTTAACACTTGCAAGGCTTAAGTTACCTAAACGAATATGATCAAATAAACGACCTGGTGTAGCAACAACAATATCTACACCTTCTTTTAAAGCGTTTGCTTGGCCGGCGGTACTAATACCACCAAATAAACTAACGACTTTAAGCGATGTATGCTTTGCAAAATCTCTGAAGTTATTTGCAATTTGTTCTGCAAGTTCACGCGTTGGCGCAAGTACTAATGCATGAGGTGCATTCGTTGTGCTGAGTTCAGACTCAACCAATTTTTGGATGATAGGTAAAGCAAACGCGGCAGTTTTGCCGGTACCAGTTTGTGCACTGGCTAAAACGTCTTTACCTTTACGAACAGCAGGGATTGCTGCGCGCTGAATGGGCGTAAGAGTGTGATAGTTAAGTTCGTCCAACGCCTGGATGATTTCAGGAGCGAAACTAAAAGATTTAAAATTCATGCTGTATAACCTACGGCCACATTATCAAGGGTCGCAAATTATACAGTAAAAACGAGTCAACAGTTAGTCATTACTTCTATTTTAACGCGTTTAATCTGCTTTATAGCGTTTAAATATTAAAGAGGTGTTAATACCACCAAACGCAAAATTATTACTCATTACGTAATCGGTATTAATCTCACGACCTTGGTGTGTTATGTAATCAAGCAGAGCACATTCGTCATCAACGTTGTCTAAATTAATTGTTGGTGCAAACCAGTTATCAGCCATCATATTAATGCTTGCCCAAGCTTCTATTGCACCACAAGCACCTAAAGTATGTCCCAAATAACTTTTTAACGAGCTAATAGGTTTATTGCCAAGTGCGTTAAACGTTGCATGAGATTCGGCAATATCGCCTCTGTCTGTCGATGTACCATGCGCATTTACGTAACCAATTTCTTCTGGTTTTAGATTGGCATCTTGCAGTGCCATTTCAATCGCTAGTTGCATTGTTTTTGATGTAGGTTGAGTAACATGTTCACCGTCAGAATTGCAACCAAAGCCAACCACCTCTGCTAATATTGTCGCCCCGCGTGCTTTGGCATGCTCGTATTCTTCTAAAATAAGTGTACCCGCGCCTTCGCCTATCACTAAGCCATCACGATTTGCATCAAAAGGACGAGGTGTTTTTTTTGGTGTTTCATTTTTTGTAGATGTCGCGTAAAGGGTATCAAATACTGCAGCCTCTGTGATACACAACTCCTCTGCACCACCAGCAACCATTATTTTTTGTCGGCCAAACTTAATTGCCTCATAGGCATAGCCTATACCTTGAGAGCCCGATGTACACGCTGAGCTTGTTGTTATAACGCGCCCTTTTAAACCAAAGAATACACCAACATTTACAGGGGCGGTATGCGCCATCATTTTAATGTAACTGGTTGCTGTTACACCCGACATCGAACCCGTTTCCATCATATTTGCAAAGGCGAGTAAAGGCGCAGTAGAACCCGTTGATGAGCCATATGCGATGCCCGTAGAGCCATCTGTTAGGCTTTCGTGTTCAAGTAGCTTTGCTTGTTCAAGTGCACACTCAGTAGCGCGAGTTGACATAAGTGACACTCGCCCCATTGAACGTACTTGTTTGCGCTTATAGTGACTTGGTCGCTCAAAGTGGTTAACTGGTGCTGCTAGACGAGTATTGAGTTCGTCGGCCATATCCCACTCTGGCATAGTAACAACTGCATTTTCACCTTTAATTAAGGCTTGTTTAAATTCAGACCAATCATCACCCAATGCAGTGACCACTGACATACCGGTTACGACAACGCGTTTCATCAAACCATGCCACCATTAACAGAAATTACTTGGCGTGTAATATATGCTGCGTCATCAGACATTAAAAAAGCGACGGTTCCTGCAACTTCTTTAACGCTCCCCATGCGCTTAAGGGGGATCATTTTCATCATTTCATCAATAGGTAATTCGTCAGTCATCGCCGTTTCTATCAAACCAGGTGCCACACAATTAACTGTAATTTTGCGTTTTGCCAATTCTAATGCAAGTGCTTTAGTGGCCCCAATAATACCGGCTTTTGCTGCACTATAATTTACCTGCCCTCGGTTACCTGCAATACCTGATACCGACGACATTGTAATTATACGCCCACCTTTGCGGCTTTGTACCATAGGCATTACAGTTGGGTGTACTACATTATAAAACCCATCAAGGCCTGTGCGTATAACACAATCCCAATCTTCCCCTTGCATGGCCGGAAATGCCATATCGTTAGTAATACCTGCATTACATACCACGCCATAATAAGCGCCATGCTGAGCTATATCTTGCTCTATTTGTGCCTTTGCCAGCTCTCTATCGCATACATCAAATTGCAGTAAGCTGGTCGTTCTACCTAAGTTATTAATTTCATCGCATGTTGCTTGAGCCTGCTCAACACCCGATCTGCAATGCACTGCAATATCAAACCCTTGCTCAGCAAGTTTTAACGCAATAGCTTTACCAATACCACGGCTTGAACCTGTAACTAAAATTCTTTTTATCATTGATTTTCTCTTATAAATTCCAGCGGATTTTCAGGCTGAAATACATTAATTTTTGCTTGGCAAAGTAAGGTTTCACGCAAGAGTATTTGGCATTCAAATACACTCAAACCTGATTCTTCTTGATATAGCTTTTTCACTTCAATAGTCAGCTTACTGCCGTTTTTAAAACACGGTAGATAAGTTTGATATTTTCGCGTACCAATTAAAAAACCAATTTTTACTGGTTTATTTTCATCATTCGCCAACGCGCCAGCGTAAGCGGCAATAGACTGCGCCATATACTCAACGCCAATATAGCTAGGTACACCATTAATCGCAGGGCTAAAAAAAGGGCTTTGCTCAGTGATAGTAATAATGCATTGTGCTTCATCTTCGCTATACGCTAAAAGGCTGTCGATTAAAATCATAGGCGCGTCGTGCGGGACCACTTGCTCTATAGGGTAATTAGTCAACGTTAACTCCCAATATTAAGCTGGCATTATTACCGCCAAACGCAAATGAATTAGATAAGCAGTATTTAAGAGCGGGCTTAAACGCTTGTTTTATTATTTTTATATCAGCCAAATCACCGTCTTCTTTAATTGCGTTAAATGGCAGTATATGTTGGCCGCTGTCTTTTAATAATAACCAACATATACCGGCTTCAATGGCGCCTGCAGCACCTAAGGTATGTCCTGTTAAATGCTTACTTGAACTAAGCGGGGTATTGTTGCCAAACACGCGATTAATTGCAAGTGCTTCCATTTTGTCATTTTTGAAAGTGGCCGTACCATGGGCATTAATATAGTCAATATCACCAGAGGATAACTTTGCACTTTTTAATGCTTTTTCCATTGATGCTTGAGCACCCATTCCATTAGGATCAGGTGCAGACATATGATGAGCATCAGAACTTTCCCCACTGCCTACTAGCATAATGCCGTTATTTGTTATTGGTGTATTTTTAGTCATTACAAATAAAGCTGCCCCCTCACCAATATTAATGCCGTCTCTGTCACTAGAAAAAGGCTGACATAGGCCAGAGCTTAAAGAGGCTAGCGAATCAAAGCCATTAATTGTTAATTGACACAAACTATCTGCACCACCACAAATTACTACATCAGCTAAATCAGCATTTAACAACGCACGCGCACTAATTAACGCTTTTGCACTTGAGGTACACGCTGTAGAAATACTGTAACAAGGCCCTAATGCTCCTATTTTATGTGCAATGTAATGAGCGGGTGTTGCTAGCTCTTGATCACTGTAACTAAAGTCACCGGGCCAGAGTTTTGTACTTTCATAGCTTTTACGCGCTCTTTCGCCATCATGAATACCTGATGTACTAGTACCCATTACAATTGCGATACGCGACTTATCAATATGCGAAAGTTTATCTAAGGTTGGCTTAATCTGTTCTAAAGCTAGATCAATAAATGTATTGATACGTTTATTATTTGATAAAGCAATAGATTGAACTTGCCCTACATACAGCGGGGCTTGCTCAGCACTTAGGCTTTTATTTAAAGTTAATAAAGGAGTTGTAGGGTTATATTTATTTAAGCTTGTTGTGGTTGCATCTTGGCCTATGCCCATCGCACTCACAATGCCTAAATCATTCAGCCAATATGTCACTGTTCTACCTTTTTAAATGCTATTTGATACTGATGTAAAATATTGTTCAACGTTGTCGACTCATCACTATAGTCAATGGTGATAAATATACCCTCATCGTTAAATACCTCCCGATTAGAGCCAACCTGCTCTATTAAAGCACCCTTTAACTGCTTTTGTAAAAATGCTACTGGCCAATGTACTAATGCAATATCCGCCAAAATATAATGAGGGTCTATCCCTTCTACCGCCAACATCTTTCTTGTTTTTACTGGGCCATTTAAAGGTTTTTCAAGCTCCATAATTGGAAAGCCTTGCACTGTCATTAACAATAATTTAATTGAACCACTGCCATTTATAGCTAATTGAGCAAACACAGTGTGTTGTTTATGTTGATTCGTAATATACAAAACATGTTGCCAAGACTGTCCAAACATTTGTGTTGGGACGCTATTAATATTTAATTGAATATTAGGCGATAGATACACTCTATTTTTAGATGCCGTAAAACTCGTACATGCATTCAATACAGCAAATATAAATACAATACCCACCGCATACTTAATTAATTTTGACATAACTGAGCCAACACATTTAAACGACGTTCACTTTGCGCAACAAATGGATTATTCGTATCCCATGCATAGCCCGCTAAAATAGCACTGATCATTTCTCGTACTTGGGTATTTTGTTCTGCATAAAATATTACATCCTGAAAACGCGTGTCGTACCACCCTGTTACAAATGTTCTAAAACAATCGACTCCAGCTTGTAATGGCTGTGCGTAATGGGTGTCAAAATCAACGTTCTCATCTTTTAAATAGCGGTCAACAAGTGGGGCAATTAAATTTGCTGATTTAAGTGCAATTGTTACACCTGATGAAAATACAGGGTCTAAAAACTCCCCCGCATTACCCAATAAAGCAAAGTGCTTACCATATAACTTACTCACATTTGCCGAGTAACCTTTAATATTCCTTGCAGGAGTTAATAACTGACGTTGTGCCAACAGTGTTTTTAAATAAGGGTCTTGCTCTATAAATTGATTTAGCACATCGCTAGATTCGTCGTTATTAAAACGCTCCGACTGCGCCACAACCCCAATACTCGCAGTACCATCACTAAAGGGAATAAGCCAATACCACACATCAGAATATTGAGGATGTACGGTAATCAAAATTTTATTGCGATCGAAGTTTTTATCACTAATATTGTCTTTAAAGTGGCTAAAGTAAGCGCTGCGTACAGGAAAGTGAGAGGGAAGCTCTAAATCTAACAATTTTGGTAATACACGCCCAAAGCCACTTGCGTCCAATACAAACCGAGCATTAACGCGGTAAGCTTGCTGCTGCTCGTTGTGCACAAGTAACGACGCACCATTTAATTCGTCATTATAATCGACTACAGTGTGTTGATATCGAATTTCTACGCCTTGGTCTTGTGCTTTGTCTGCTAATAACTTGTCAAAGTCGGCTCTTTTTACTTGGTACGTAGTGCCTGGGCCTTGAGTAAATTTTTCGGTGAAGTTTATAGTTGTATTTTGCCCCGCCCGATGAAAAGCAGCACCATCTTTAAATTGAAAACCTAAAGACGCTGCATTGTCATGTACTGAATCAATTAAAGCTGCCTCTTCTAAGTAGGCCATGCATTGCGGTAATAAGCTTTCACCAATTGAAAAACGCGGAAACACCTGTTGCTCGAGTACAAGTACCCGCCAACCTTTTTGAACTAACAGGCTACTAGCCAGAGCGCCTGATGGACCCGCGCCAATAACAACAACATCGTACTGCTCAAGGTTATTCAATTTATTGTTCCTTTTGAGGCTTTAAAACACTTAGCGGTGATAAAAAATAAATAGCTAAGATCCCGACCATTACACTCAGCCCAAAGCTAAAAATAGCAGGGGTTTCAGAGGCACTCAGCATGCCAAATACCCACATCGATGACGCTGCAGATAAACTAATCGCCAGTACATTTTTGGGCTCTAACTTATTTATTTGATAAAAAACGAGGTAATCAATTGCTAAAGCAATAACAAGTAATGCACCGAGCAAATTAAATAACGACAAGCTACCTTGAATTACGTTACATATCCAGAGCATGCTCAACACCACAACAGATAAAATGGTTACTTGCAGAAGCGCTATCTTAATCGTAAACCGCCAGCTAAATAGCAGCCAGCTGATCAGACCCGCGAGCACCAAGCTTAGTAGCAAATATTCGCGGTAGTCACTTAATAAAGCACTAATTTGTTGAGGTTTGTTATAAATATAAACACCTTTGCTTTTTTCAACTTCATTAATTAATTGATCAGATGAAATACCCGAAAGAGACATCCATGTTATCGACTGATTTAGTTCAACAACCATTTGGGAACGTAATAATGGTTTAAATGCACTCGTGGCGAGTGTTTCATAAGTGAGTAACGGTGATTTTGTACTTGCAAGTGCTTGCCCTGTAACGCGCTCTGCAATATCCAAAGTCCCTTTGTTTTTAGCCTGTTCAAACACAGCCTGATTATCGCCCTGTCTTTGTAAACTAGGCAACCAATGGCTAATGCTATTATGTTTAAAATTTGGGTCTAGTTGGGTTAAGCGTGTTAAAAATTGTTCTTGTTTTTGTAAAAGCGCTTCGTCGCTATTTGCAAACATAAAAACAATTTGGCTGTCCCATTGTCCAAGTAATAACAAATGCTTTTTTTCGTTTAGCATTAAGTGATCGGAGCTTGCAT
This sequence comes from Pseudoalteromonas sp. 20-92, assembly GCF_030847595.1. Classification (NCBI taxonomy): domain Bacteria; kingdom Pseudomonadati; phylum Pseudomonadota; class Gammaproteobacteria; order Alteromonadales; family Pseudoalteromonadaceae; genus Pseudoalteromonas; species Pseudoalteromonas sp. 20-92. The sequence continues at coordinate 32,176 of NZ_JANJGQ010000002.1, read as the reverse complement.
TTAATAGCTTTACATCATCATTAAAGCTAATAGGTTTAATTAAAAATAACGCACTGATAAAGGCCAGTAATGTAATAAGTATTGGTGTTTTTAGGTGGTTACAATATTCAAAAACATTGATGAGTTTTTTACTCATTAATAAACTCGAAGGCGATAACGTGAGCGTAGATTGCCACAATGGCAAAACTAACACGGTAAATAGCCATGCACTCACCAAACCGGCAATAACAAACACCCCAACTTGAGACAATAACGTCAGTGGCGCACCGAGTAAGCAGCAATAACCCAGCGTAGTCGTAATAAGAGACAGTAAAAGCGCAGATTGTGTCCCTTTGCTGTAGCCTTTTTCATGCTCTTTTTTGGCTAAATCAGCCATGCCATGAAATGCATAATCAATGGCAATACCAATCAAGGTAACTGCAAAAACAAGCGTTAATAAATGAATAGTCTTAAATAGCAATACCATAGCGATAGCGCCACCAGTAAGTGCGCTCAGTACGGTAAAGCTTGCTAATAAAATACTGTTTAAACGCCTAAATACCCAAAATACCATAACAATAAGGGCTAATAAGCTAATACCACCAAACAAGCTCATCTCGTATTTAGCTTGTTTAGCATTTTCAGCCGTATGAAATAGCACACCGGAGTAAGTAATGCTTAAATCAGGGTAGGTTTTATTAAGTATATTGATCTGTTTAATTATCGCGCCAGCTAAATCAATTGATTTATTAACCCCTAAATTTTCAGGCGCTAAGTTTGCCAAAATGACACGGTATTCAACGCCTTTTAAACGTCGAGTTAAACGGCCTTGTTCAAGCGTAAACAATTGGCTTTGTTTTAAGTTATCTTCTATAAATGCCGCTAAGCTCAAACTTGTATCTTTGCTTAAAGTAGCACTTACAAATGGGTTGCCTAACTGATTTAATTGCGCAAGGTAATAATGTTCAAACGTTGTTTTGTTGCTTAATGTTTGTTTGTAAGTATCACTTAATAACGCATGTTTGAAAGGTGAGAATGTTTGCGCTAAATCGTTAACGGACGGAAAGTTAAGTGTGCTTTTAATTGCATTATCGTCAAGCCATTTTTGGAAATCATCAAATGCTTTATTTTTATTATTTCCTGCAAACGAGAACATAACACGGTTAGCATTTTGTTGAAAAAAAACATCTTCCGCATAGGCAATTTGAGAGTGTGATTTTGGTAACAAGCTAAACATATCGGCGCTAAACGTTGGTTTAGACAGCCAAAAAGCTGCAGCAAAAAGTAAAATTAAACTGCTAAACCACCCTACAATAACGGTAATTCGTTTTGTCACTGCACTACTCCCTTAATTAACCACTGCATTATTTAAAAACATAATTTTATTTGGGATAAGTAAACTCAATTTTTGTGTTATTTCCTGAGTGCTCATTTAGTGTAATACTGCTCACTTGCTTAGCAGTATTACATAAAATAAAATCACTAAATAATTGCTGTAGCATCGCTTCTTTTGGTGTTAACTGTGTACAACCGTCTTGCATTTTAACAATGTCAAAACGTATTTCCAGCGCACTCATATTTACGCTAAGTAAGTCACTCAGTAATCCTACAAATTGCTCGCTACCGGGTTGTGGTATTAACTCACCATTGGCATTTTGTGCAAGCACTTTGCCGTTTTCTATTATGAGCATACTCTCAACAGGCATTTTCACTTGCCAAATTAGTTTTTCGTCAATTAACGAAAAAACACCCGACGAAATAAAAGGCTTAGCAAACCCATTAAATTGCTTATATTGCTTAAACTCACCTTTAATAGCTGCTGCATTTACTACAGAGCAAAACAGCAAAAAGCTAATGGCAATGCTCAATGTAAAACATTTTAAAAAATTCATTTAATCGCCTATAAAATAAAAATTTAATTCAAAACTGCTTTTAACTTATTAAATAAAATAGCGGGTGATTCAAATTGCATTTCTTTGGAGCTGATCTCAACCGCAACTTGCGTGGTTGAGGCTTTAGTAAGGCGCTTATTAGTTAGCGAGTCAGTGATTACGTAGTCAATCCGTAGTCGATTCTCGAATTCTTTTAAATAAGCCGCTACTTTAATTTTTTGAGTAAATACCGCTGAGGCAATATACTTTATTTGCATATCAACAATAGGCCACGCGTAGCCCGACTCATGCATTTGTGGGTAATCGTAATCAAATAAACGCAGTAACTCACAGCGCGCTACTTCTAAATAACGTGGGTAATTACCATGCCATACAACATTCATTGGGTCGCAGTCATGAAATGGAATTTCAATTTCTACCACATGCGTTAATAATGCACCTTTACTATTCATACAACGCCCAACGTTTAGTTTGAATATACCCTATTGTTTGCCTTAGCACGGCTTCCATTGGTCTATCCTCTGTGAGGTTTTCAAAGTAATCAGTTATATCGGTATACATGTTTTGCATATCTTGCGTTAAAGTCGAAAACTCTAGATCGCCTTGCTTAATACGTAATCTAACACCTTGAATACTGGCTAATAACGTACTTGCTAACACTTGTTCTGTTAGCTGTAAAATACGTAAACAATCGCGTGACGCAATAGTCCCCATACTCACTTTATCTTGATTATGGCACTCTGTAGAGCGAGAAAAAACGCTGGCCGGCATGGTTAATTTCAATGCTTCAGCAGTGTAAGCACTACAGCCAATTTGAACCGCTTTAAAACCATGATTAATATAACGGCGCTCTGGTGCACTATCAGACAAGTTTGAAGGTAGGCCGTTGTTGTACTTAGTATCAACCAAAGAAGCAATTTGTCTGTCTGCTAAATCCGCAAGGTTTGCAACGGCTGTTTTCATGCTATCCATTGCCATTGCAATGTGGCCACCGTAAAAATGCCCGCCGTGCAATACATGCTCACCTTGGCCGTCAATTATTGGGTTATCGTTTGCTGAGTTAAGCTCGTTTTCTATCATGTGCCTAAAAAACGGCAGACTGTCTTGCAGCACCCCAATAACATGGGGTGCACAACGGATTGAATACCTATCTTGAAGTCTGTCTGCATTACGAGGGTGATCGTGATGGTTTAAATCTTCTCTTATCCAACGTGCTATTTGTTGCTGCCCAGGATGTGGCTTAACTGAAAATAATATCTCATCAAAATGATGGCTATTTCCTTTAAGTGCTAAGCTTGATAATGCAGTAATACGGCTCGCCAATTTAGCCAAGTAATTAGCCCTATCAAATGCTAAACACGCTAATGCAGTCATTACCGCTGTGCCATTCATAACGGCAAGACCTTCTTTTGGCCTTAGTGTTAGTGGCTCTAAGCCAACTTCTTTCATAACTTCAGCACTGTTACGTACTTGGTCTTTGTAAAACACATCACGCTCGCCTACCATCGCACCTGCAACGTAAGATAACGGTGTTAAATCACCGCTGGCACCTACTGACCCTTCTTGTGGGATCACAGGCACTATATCGTTATTTAAATAATCTTTAAGTAGGTGCAGCATTTCCCAGCTAATACCAGAATAGCCTTGTGAAAGTGATGTTAAACGCGTCGCTAAAATTGCACGCCCTTGCACTTTATTAAATACATCCCCCAGTCCACAGCCGTGAAAGCGAGTTAAATGCAGAGGTAATTCATCAACTAAATCAAGGGGTACTGCCACCGTTACAGAATCACCGTAACCAGTTGTAACGCCGTAAATTACGCCATCTTCTTTTAAAAGTGTGTCTAAAAAACACAAAGCGCTATTAATTTTAACGCTAAAAGTTTCACAGCTATTTAATTGCACTTGTGTTTGATTAAAGGCAACTCGAACAATATCTTCAATTGATAATCGCTGATTGCCAAAAAGCTGTATATTTTGTTCAGTCACACTTGCTCTCCATTGATTGATCGCGCACTACCTGCTGATCACTTTTCCAAAAATCGTAAAAATTAAACCACTGATAAGGATATAAAGCTGCGTAATAACTCAAACGCTCTGCATAGTCAGTAATAATAAGTGTTAGCGCCTGCTGTCGCTCTCGTCGAGGCATTTTTAATGATTGGCTGTAATGCTCAAATATCACTTGATACTTTTTTCTTTTTTTATCTTTTAAACAAAACAAAAAGTAAACAGGGCAATCAAGCAACGCGGCTAATATAAAAGGCCCCTGTGAAAATGGGGCGTTTTTTCCTAAAAATGGTACCTGTACCGACCGAGAAGCCGTTGTTGTGCTTGTTCTGTCACCAACAATAACGATTATTTCCCCCAGCTCTACTTTTTCTTTTAGTAAAATAGCTAAGTCAGGGCCCATATCTGTCACTTGTATTAAATTAACCGACACATCTGGGTTAATCTTTTTAAGCATTTTATTAAATTCAACAGCGTGATGAGTAAACACCAATACATTTATTTTTTTACTGCTGCGGTGTTGGCTAAGTGCCCTGCATACTTCTAAATTACCCAAGTGAGAACCTATAAAAATAGCCCCTTGGTTTTGCTCATCTAACTCAGCAAATAAATGCTCATTAGTGTACTTAATATCACGTTGGGTTATTCGCCCAAGCCAAGCATCAATTTTATCTAATGCGCTATCTGCAAAACTGCAAAAGTGTGTTAATTGCATTTTAAACGTAACAGGTTGTTTGCAGCCTTGGTAAACATTAACCTGCGCTAAAAACGCTTTAGATGCTGTACGTGCTACTTTGCCTGTTAAAAAAAGATAAAAAACCACAGGAAACAAAACAATCCACAGTCCTTTTCTACCCAGTAATTTATGGGCAAATAACAGTATTTGAATACCTAAAAAATTACCGCGTTCCTGCATTTTAGACCAATGTTTAGCGGCCATAACGCCTCTTTAATTTATGACAAATTAACACAGGAGAGCGAATCAACATGCCAAAAAACAAACGAGTGTGTAACCAGGAAATACGCGCATTATCGTGCAATGGTTGAAAATGAGAAAGCCCATTTTCAGGGTAAATTACTTGGCTAGGTAAAAATACAAAAGGCACATTGCGCCAATATAAACGCACTAAAATTTCAGGGTCAAAATCCATGCGCTTTCCAAGCGACACCTCATCAATTAGCTTTGTACTTTGCTCAAGTGGATACACTCTAAAGCCACACATCGAATCTACAATTGTAAAACTTAACGTTTCAATCCATACCCACACATGCGTTAAATAACGTGCTAAATAACGGTGTTTAGGCACTGAGTCATCATATATTGGGCAACAACTTATAAGCGCTTTAGGCTGAGCATTTGAAAGTGCTATTAGTTTTTTAATGTCAGCTAAATCATGCTGCCCATCTGCATCAACCTGTATCGCATGTGAAAAACCTAGCTTATGTGCCTGCTTTAAGCCTGTTTGTACCGCGCCGCCTTTGCCCTGATTATCGTCGTGGGTAACTACACTCAACTGCGCGTATTTTGCATCAAGGTTACTGAATACATTTTTAGCTTCGGCGTTGCTTGCGTCATCAACCATAATAATAGGAAGATTAAATGACGATAATTGGCTAAGTACATCATCAATAACCGTAATATGATTATAATTTGGGATAACAATACAAAAGTTATTCATTTATTAGGCTATCAAAAACAACACGGCCAGATGCATGCTGTCCTTTATTTGAATTATACGAAAAAGTGTATTTATTATCTGCTTTTTGCTCAAGCAATAATTCGATTGTTATACCTGGGGTAATCACTACCTGAAACTTTAATACTTCAACATTTTTAACAGGTTGCTGAACCTTATAATATTTACAAATTGCAGCCACAGCCCAGTCTAATTGCACAACACCTGCGAGTATTGGGCCATCCGTAAAGTGTCCTTTGAAATAATCTAAATCATGAGGAACTAGTAAGCTTAATTTATACTTTTGCTCTGCTTTTTCACAAGACAGTAAATCAGGCTGTGTTTTAGTCAACTTTTGCAAAAAGACTCTCCAATGCTTTTAAATTTAACTTTGCCTGTGAGTTGTATGGTAATTGCTCTACAAAACGCCACTTTTTAGGGATACAAATTCGCTCAAAGCGCGCTAATGCATGCGCTTTTAATAAATTATTTGTAGCTAGCTTACCGTCACCATTAAAGAGCATCTGCCCTTTATGCGTAAGCACAACAATAGCCCCTACAATTAATCGCTCACCAGGCAAGGCGATTACTTTAGCTTCACTTACCCACTCACTAGTACACAAATGTAGTTCTAGCTCATCTAAACTTAATCGTTTTTCTTCTAATTTTATAATTCGGTCGAATCGACCTAATAATCTAAATTGACCATTTTTAAGTACTTCGCCTCGATCATCTAAAGGGTAATTTTTGTCGCGAACAAGTGGAGAGGTTAAAATTAAACGCTGATCATCCAAAGCCCGTACTTTAATACCCGAGAAAGGCTGCCAAAGGCTAACTTTTTCATGTGACGTAACTTGTCGATATGCAATACCACCTGTTTCGGTACTACCAAAAACTTGTGTGACTGGTTTATTTAATTGCGTAAACAACGAAATGGCATCTTCATTTAGTAGCGGTCCACCTGATGAAAATATCCATTGTAAATGAGACTTATCATTCACTAATACATTATCGATACATAACCGTTTTAACTGCGCTGGGCTTGAAACAAACACTACTTTTTTAAATAACCTAAGCTTTTTAGCTACATGCTCGGGGTAATGCAGTAGTTCCGTATTAACAACTTTCCCTGCACGTAATGGCCACAGTAACCTAAACAGTAAACCGTATATATGCTGATGCGAAACACTTGCTATAAAAATAGGATTATCAATCAGTGCGTAGCTGTTAATTAATGTATTTACTTCTTTATTTATTACCTGCCACGTTTTTACAATTGGCTTTGCTTTTCCCGACGAGCCCGACGTATAAAAAACGATTGTACCTTCTTCAGGCCAATTAATTGTTTCAATGAATACAAAGTGAGGTTGATTGGCTAAAGTGCTTACATCTAAAAAATCAGCCGCTAAATCAGCTATTAATTCAGACTCACCAATAAAAAACGGCGTCTGTTTAAGCAAGGAGTTTAACGTTTCAGGTTGCCCATTAGGCGGTAAAATCACTGTATTTCCGTGTAATGCCAAAGCAAATAAGTACACGGAAAATTTGTAGGCGTCTGTGGTGTATAAAACAACCGATGATGTAGCGTTTAACGTTGATAGTTTTGCTAAAACCTCATTTATATCACTAACAAACTCACGCTCAGAAATATCATTATCAGTATGATTAAAACATGTTCTTATTGCATTACTTTGAAAAGCATTAAACACCGGCGTTCCTTTTTACTTTTTGTCTGACTAACCACTCTATAGCAAACAATGTGCCCATAGCTAAGTAAGCAATAAAACCATTATAAAAAGCCCAGGTTTCTAGGCTACTAAAAATACTGGTGTACAGGGCAATACCACCGTTTAATACAAAAAACAGACACCACACTAGCGTTACTTTTTTTGTATAAATCAGAGCGTTTTCATCAAGTGAGGGCTCAGTAATGCGCGCAAAGGTTTCAATAATAGAAGGCCCTTTATACAAAGAATACGCAAACACAACTAACATAACTAAATTAATGATTACGGGATACAAACGCAGCCCTAAGTCGCTATCCATTACCTTGGAAATCAAAATAGTAATGACTGCTAAAAATGTAGCGGGCTTTAACCACGGCATTTTATCAAATAAGGTTCTGCTTAACCAAAGTCTAAGCCCGAGTAAAAATAGCAGTAATACTGTAATAATCTGACTATTAAAACGCGTAAGGCCTACGTACACAATAATAGGGTAGCAAGCCAAGCAAATCATAATTAACGTTGTTAAAACTGCTTTTAACATAGTATTAGTTAACTAACTTTTCTATTTCGGTGACTATATCTTGCACTGTGCGCACAAGCTTAAAGGCATCAGGCTCAATTTTTTTACCTGTGATTTCTCTTAATTTCACAACTAAGTCAACAGCATCAATACTGTCTAAATCAAGATCTTGGTATAGGTTAGCCTCTAAGCTAATATCTTCTGGGTCTATTTCAAATTCGTTTTCTAAAATGCCGTGTAATACATCATAAATTTCAGCAGCGGTTTTCATTTTTCTTCCTACTTTTATATATTAAGAACGTGCTTGTTCAATAAATTTTGCTAAAGAATTAACTGAGGCAAAGTGCGCTTTAGTTTGCTCAGAATTTGCATCTATTTTCACATCAAATTTCTTTTTTATCGCAAGGCCAAGCTCTAACGCATCTATGCTGTCTAGCCCTAGCCCATCTACAAATAAAGCGTCATCGTCTTTAATGTCAGCAGTGGTCATGTCTTCAAGGTCAAGGCTTGAGATAATCAGTTGTTTTATTTGTTCTTTTAATTCGCTCATATATTTTTTAGCTCTTGTGTAAAATAATGTTGTAAATCTTTAGTCAATTGGCGTGATTGCATTGCAGGCATATCGCTGTCGTACGTTGCACAATTAAACTGCTGGCTCGTAAGCCTCATTGTAAAATGCGCCTGATATGGCGCGACTTTATACCAAGGAGTGCCTTTGGTTAAAGTGTTTGGTTTCATTTTAATTAAAAAAGTAGTGATAGGCGCATTACATCTAATTGCAATATTTGCAGCGCCACGTTTAAACTTTAATTTTTTGTGAGGCTCTGTCCGTGTCCCTTCAGGAAATACAATTAAGTTATTACCCGTTTGTAAACTTTGCTCGCACTCTCGTAATAACTCTTGCGGATCATCATTACTTATATAGCCTGTGCTTTTAATAACGCCGCGCACAAAAGGGTTTTTAAATAAATGCGCCTTTACTACGCAATCTGCGTTTTTTATCACCGAAATTAAAACAACAACATCAATTAAAGAAGGATGGTTGGCTAATATCAATTGTCCTTTTAAGCTTTCAATTTGTGCTTTATCGTTAACATGAAACCGAATAGCCCCCAGTAAATGCATTAAACTAACAAACAATTTGAAGCAGTAATGCACTGTTTTTCGAGCTTTAAGCTTTTGTTTAACTGAGTCATTTTCAAATAAACGCTGAGCGGGAAAAATAATAAAGGCTAATACTAAACCACCAATTCCAAAAACTGAAAAGCAAAATGCAGTAGTAATCATTCGCCAAAACAATCCACATAATCTTTGTGCATTTTTAAGCATGGTATGTAAGCTGCCAATCGTGCTCAAGCGCGTTATGAACAAGTAATATATTGCTGCGCTCATACAAAGCTTTAGCGCATTGGATACTCATTGGTAAGTCGCTTTTTTCCATGCCCGTATTAAATACTTTATTTAAACTAAAATGAGGTTCGCCTTCTTGCGGGGCTCTGATTATTAAACCAATAGAGTGTGCTATTTGCTGTTCATCAGCGAACTGCACGTAAATGTCAGGGAGGGTTTCATCGGTATGGACTATTAATATATGTTGCTGTTCACTATCAATAAGGCGTACAACGCCATCTACTAGTGCATAAATAAAGCTTTCAGCGCCTGCCGAAATTGCATTTGTAGCACTTGTATTACCCTGTATTATCCCAAAAAGTCCTGAAGCCGCATTATGCACACTTAACCCAAAACCAGTTGGCGACAAAGGCTGATCATTTACTACATCAACAAGTAAGTTAGACGTTTTGTGAAAATCGCCGTGGCGAGAAGAGAAAACACTCGGTAAATTAATATAGCTACCTTGAGCACTTACTTGATGGGCACTAAAGAGCGCCATTTTAATAAAAGGAGTCATGCGGCGTCGCTGCATAGCAGGCACCCAACTAAGATTTAATACGGAGGAATCAAACCAATTACTCTCTTTTATTTGTCGCTGTTCAGGCTTTATCCATATAGCGAGTTCTTCAACAACAAATTTCACAGATATACATATTTTATTAATTATAAGGACGAGAATTTTACCGATATTAGCAATAAAAGTAAATAATCATTAAATAAAAGCCAGTAACTAAAATCATTCAGTACTGGCTCATATTACTAAGAAAGTAGAGCAATATTTTTTATATCTATATAGTCAGCCTTACCGCCTACTACATCACTTTCGTTAAGTTGATTTATTAATGGCAAACCGATTTTTTGTTGCTCATCGCTAAGCGGTAAATACGGTAATCTAAATACTGGATTTACTGCACCTGTCATCATCAACGCGGTGTTAATAGCAATCGGGTTTGGTTCACAGAACAACCAGTTCATTAATGGTTGTAACGAAGTATTTAGCTCGTTATTTTTAGTATCCATTAATTGGCGAAATAACCCAGGTATTAAGTTAGAAGTAACCGAAATAACACCGTGCGCTTTGTGTACATGACGAGCGTCGTGTGCTTCATCGTCGTTACCAGACCAACACGCAATGCCTTGCTGCTCATAGTGTGCAATGCGCTCATTGCCGCCACATTCTTTAATACCAATTAGGTTCAAGTGCTGTGCTAATGGTTCAATAATATCAGGTGTTAGATCTTGACCTGTGCGACCGGCTACGTTGTAAATAAAGGCAGGTCCAATATCAAGTACGCGTTTAAAGTGCTCTTTAACACCCGCGATTGACGTACGTCCGTAGTACGGGTTAATTTGCAGTGCTGCATCCATACCGCTGGCAAAACCATATTTAGTTGCTTTAATCGCTTCACGGGTGTTGTTACTACCGGTATTACCAACAATAACCAGTTTGTCGCCATACTTGTTTGCACTGTGCGCTATAAGCATTAAATGCTCTTCCCAGTTCATTAACTGCCCTTCGCCTGTTGTGCCACCGACTACAATGCCATCAACGCCCGCTGCAATTTGTATTGCAACGAGTTCATCGTACTTTGCTAGGTCTATTTCACCGTTTGCTAAGTATGGCGTTTTAATCGCTGTAATAAGGCTTGCTTGTTTAATTTGTTCTAGGGTGCGCATAAAAATTCATTATTTATAAAACTTGCGCTATTTGTAACATATTTGCCAGTACTTTTGGAGGTGTAAGCGCATATTTAATTATAAAATACCTTGTGTTATTGAGTTTGTTAATTCAAAATGAAGCACTGTATATATAAACAGTATTTGTATTTTAACGATACCAGAGGCTTTATGCGTTTATCTGACTACTTAGCAACTCATTTTTATAACACCGATGAACTATGCCAAGCATTAAATATAGATTCAGACATGCTTTTAACTTGGCAAGAGCAAAGTGTTTTCCCCAAACCAAGTTATTGTATTAAAAGTCAACTTAGTTGTAGTTCATATTCAGGTTTGTATGAATGCGAAGAGTATGACGATTATTACCCACGCGGCTGTGTAAATTGGGGGCAAGGTTTAATAAAACAAAAAATAGAATCATCAAGCCATGCTTTTAATTACTTTGCACAACAATACATTGCCATTTTGACTAAATTAGCTCAGCAAGGGTTTGAATTTAATGAAGAGTTATTTGGCTGCGAAATAGACGAGCACTTACAACAAGTCTGGCAACAATTTTTATGCAGTAAATACGGCGTACTTACTCAAAATGGATTAATAGACGAAATAGTCGCTGTTGATATTGGTCGCTTAGTTGTAGACGATATTACCGAACTACGAAGTAAAGCGAGTTTAGACAAAGACGAGCGTTCTTACTTACATCCCGCTATGAAGCTTTTAAACCGTGCACTGAGTCATGGTGCCGATCATGAAAAGCAAAGCACATTACGCACTCGCTACATTGATGCACTTGTTTTAAAGTATGATTTGTCTATTAAATAACATTATATTAAGTTGATTATTTACTATTTTAGGATTATTTTTAGATTAAATGAGATCTATTAACGTAACTATCACGTATCAAACGAGCGAAAATTCGCAATAAAGCACCTTAATAAAGGCACTGACTCAATGACAATGAAAACAAAAATAAGCTTAATTTCTGCTGCACTCACAATTCTTTCTTTTAATACACTTGCTAAAGCTAACCACGAGAACGTAAGCGATGACGTAGTAAAAACACAGCGCGCCGCACTTGCTAAAAACACAATTAATAAAGGTTTTGGCCCTCAATCCCCGCGTAATATTGATAATCATAAAGGCGAGAATACAGTAATATTTTCTGATGCGCCTGCTTCATCACAAATGAACTTATGCAATATCCATTTTCATAAAAATGCAGAACACGCCGGCGGCGAGTTTAGTAAATATGCAGGCAATGGCGATGGTCATGGCTATCAAAGTGGCTATGTGTATTCAGGCTCTTTAACTAAAAATGAGAGCAAACCTACAAAAATACAGATTTGTCCGAGCGAACACGGCGCTCTTTCAGTAGGCGACACCATTGAAGTTCACAATGTGCATAGCAGTGCAATGGTTAAACCTGGCCCTACACTGGGTAGTTGTTTGAGTGATTCGATTAAAAATCCGCAACTACGTGTTGAAGCGCAAGTATACGTATTAGTAAACGATGCAAACGCGCTTGATTTTAACGAAATAAGTAACGTGTCATCGGTTAATGGCTATTACCAAGCAGCGAATGCACTTACTAATACTGGTGAAGCAGTTATTTATACCGGCTCTACCACTGGCCCTGGTTACAATGAAGCAGGCTCTCCTTTCCAAGTAACATGGTCAGTTAAACCAAAAGTAGCAAAAGTAGATATAAACAGTGTAGGTAAGTGGTGTGAAAGTAATACCTTTAATGAAGATCATGCTCACGGTGTAAGAAATCTCGTAATAAACCCTGCATTACTCTCTAAAATCAAATAATTAAAATTTAGCCTAATAAAACAACCCACTAATTAGTGGGTTGTTTTATTATGACCGTTAAAATGAGTATTACGCTTAATGGGATAAAAATGTCACATTAAATGTATTTAAATCTTCATATGTAATACATGTTTGCTCATTGGTATTAAGCTCAACAACACCACAATAAGAACCTGTTATAAACACTTGCCCTGCTTTTAAATTAATTCCCTTTGCTGATAAGTAATTAACCGCCCAATAAAGTGGAAGCTGCGCAAGTTCTGCAGGATGCACACCCGCCAGGTTTAACTCCATCTTAGTTTGCTTAACGTTAATATTTACAGTACTTGCGTTATACGCTTTGGCTTTATCTATTTGTGGGCCTAAATACACACCTTGATTAGATAAACCATCGGCCAGCTTTTCAATGTGAGTGCATGGAGTGTCTTCATCAAATCTTTTTTGAATAAGCTCAAGTGCCAAGTGGACGCTGGCAAATGCAGTATCCACGTCTTCATTTGTATAGGTTTTATTACTTGGTAAATCGCTTTGTAAAATAAATGCAATTTCTGGTTCAATAAGCGCTTTATTGTTTGTTGTATACAGTGGGCAATTTTCAGCTTGTTTTATAGGTGCATGTAAAAGAGGCGCTAATATAATTGAGCCATCATCTAAAGGCAGCATACACTTCCAGCCATATACAGTTTGATCATTTAAATAAATCATCAACTTTTGTACTTCTATCGCATCGTCAGTCGAGTCTAGTACTAACTCTTTGGGAAAGTTTGAACGCGCTGGTTTTTCTTCTCTTTGTGCTAATAAGTGAGTAGCAATTAGTTTTAGCTGTATTGAGTTGTTCACATAAATCTCTTTAAAATACGTTATTGGTTAAGCAGTAAATAGGAAGGATTATATTATTAATATATTAGTTTAGGCATTGGAACATCATGTTAAATGCCTATAATTAAAATTGTATTTAAAACAAAGCGTGGTAATTATTTAAGTATCAACAGATTTAAGCGAACGTAAAAACAGCCCTAAGCCACCAAACGCTAAAATTATAATAACAATCAAATCAAACGACGTCATAGTTCGCATACTAAATCGAACACTCGATATAACGCCAAATATTAGTGCTGTTAACGAGCCAAGCGATAGCACCCAGCCTAAAATATTTTTAGAATTATAAAAAATCAGGCCCACACCAAAAATAAACGGGATCATAACCATGCCGCCTGTAACGCCAAAGCCACCTAAAGCATTAACACTATAAATGCGAGAGCTTAGTCCAAAATTCGAGGTCACCGAAATTGCGTTTAGCAGCATATAAAAGCCACCGCACATCATAATTAAACCAATAAAAAAATGCCCAATACCACCAGAGCTTCCACCCGCACCTTTCATTATTAATTATTCCTTTTATATTTTTAACTTAATCGTTTTAGATGGTAATTGCTCAACTATTAACATTGACCGCGGTCTACAAATCAATCAGTGCACACGCGAAAGCACTTATCGCGTAATTACATGCCAAATAACATAAAACCAAGATAAAAAACCATGCAAAATTGCCCATAACACAGACTCGTTAGCACTCCATGAAATAGCAATTGCTAGGGCTGTACCAAAAGAGACTCCATATTTTACTATTTCATTTCTTGAGTTTCTCATTAATTATATTCCTAATTTTTAACTTGTTAGCTGCTTGATTTACTTACTAAAAATGAAAGCTCTTTACCATCAATATTAATACTTGCTTCTTTGCCTAGTTCAACAACTAAAGAGGGAGCCATGTGTTTTCCACCTAGCTTCAGGTCAGTTGCTAAACTAACAGAAGAATCATCAATTTGCATTAGTAAGAGCAAAACCATATGAATTATCAACTAAAACAGGTGGGCCAAGTAGATTTTCTATTACCATAAAATTTGGCGTTCACTACAAAACTATCTTAGATTTCGACACACTACGAATTCATAAAAAGAGTCCTATTAGGTTGCATTGATATATTGGGGAAGTTGAGTATTTTAGAGGCAGGTTAGAGTGAAAAAATAAAAAGGTGATGTAAGTTAACAGCACCTATTTGAGTATTTACTTTATTACATGTAATTTAGCTAAGTATTTTAATACATACCATAATAAGCACTATAAAAATAATTTAACCAATTGATTTATATACATCGATACTACTATTGGTTAAAAGCCCAGTAACTTGAATACCAAACGCTTTAAAGTGTGGCTCGTTTTTATGCGCTTCAAAGTGTTCGTCAGACGCCCACTGTTCGCTAACTACATAGTCAGTATGTTCATCATCACTTTTTACCGATAATTCATAACGTAAGCACCCTACTTCTTGGCGCGATGACTTTTGTAAGTTTTCAAGTGCTGTAAGCATCACATCTGCATCAATATTTTTGCACGACAGTGCAGCTATAACCGTTAACATGTGTATTCCTTTTTAAAAGTTAAGGTGTAGATAATCTACACCTTAAAATATTTAGTTTAACTTTGCGTTTGAGATAAGTTTACTGATCCCACTGCGGCGCAAAGTCTGGTGTTGCTTGGCGGTCGCCACAATCTAGGCCATCAATGCGGGCTATGTCTTCATCATCTAATTTAACGTGGTCGTTAAAGTTATCTTCTAAATTTTTGCGCTTAGTTGATGATGGAATTGTCGTCATACCGCTGGCGTTAACCCATGCTAAAACAACTTGTGCTGGACTTGCATCGTGCTTTTTAGCAATGTCGATAATGGTTTGATCTTTAAGTACTTTGCCTACTACAAATGGCATGTACGCCGTTACGTGTATATCGTGCTGAGCACAAAACGTACGCAATCTAGTATTAGTTAAATATGGGTGAACCTCAACCTGATTGGTAAATATTTCACGCGAGTCGAGTGTTTGCATTGCTTCATTTAAGTTTGCAATGGTGAAGTTTGATACACCAATGTGCTTAGTTAAACCAAGCTGCTTCGCTTTTAGTAATTCAGTGAGGTATTCACTCATTGGCTCGTCGTTAGCAGGCGATGGCCAATGAATTAGCAGTAAGTCGACCGAATCAACTTGTAGCTTTTCAAGTGACTTTTTAACGCTTGGAATAAAGTCGCTTTTGTTTAATTTGTTATTCCACACTTTGGTGGTTAAGAATATTTCACTGCGCGGAATATTACTGTCTTTTATGGCTTGGCCTACTTGCTCTTCGTTGCCATAAATTTGTGCGGTATCAATATGGCGAAACCCAACTTCAAGTGCCATTTTTACTGAGTTATAGGCAGTGTCGCCCTCTAAGCGGAATGTTCCCATACCAAGTTCTGGCATTTCTATTACACGTTTTGTCATGGTTTATCCTTATAAAATAATCGGTTAAAAACAAGCTCTTTTAAAGCTTTACGAAATACACCTTTTACTTCTTATTGCGACTGTCACTTAAAAATCTATGACCTTATAACAGGTATGAGGTCATTAATTTTAGTTTCAAGGTTAGGGTCTGTTAATCTTTAGAGATTACATTTGCAGCAGTGTATTTGGTATTTAGGCAAGGCAGAGCCTATGCAGTGTGGTTGTTCCACATTAATAGGCGATAACGCAGCATAAATGCCAAATACGCGCTGCCTGTAGGTTCTTCCTAGGGTGAATTTACTCTTTGTCCCTCGATTTTTACTTAGCCCACTAGGTTACAAACCTCGCTCCGTGATTAAATCCTCCCTAGATTGAACAAATTTAATCCTAAAAGGTCAACAGACCCTGCTAAGACTTTATGCTTGCTGAATTTCACGTTTATCAAGCATACCGCTGTAGCGTGTAACACCGAGTGCTAAAACAGAGATAACAGCGCCTATCCATGCTGTGTCTTGCAGGGTCATGTTCTCTACTACGCTACCACCAATAATTGAGCCAAGTGCAATACCAATATTAAATGCGGCTATGTTTAAACCTGATGCAACATCTACCGCATTTGGCGTGTGCTTTTGTGCTTGCTTTACTACATAAAGTTGCAAGCTTGGCACATTGCCAAAAGCAAATGCGCCCCAGACTAGAATAGTAAGTACAGCGGCAATTTTTGATTCCATCGTAAAGGTAAATATCAGTAAAATAACACTCAAAGCGCTGAATATAATACTCAAAGCGCTAATTGGGCCGCGCTTGTCGGCCAACTTTCCACCCCAAATATTACCTACCGCTACCGATACACCGTAAACAAGCATTATTAAGGCAATAGCCGAAGGCGCAAAACCTGTTTGTTGCTCTAAAATAGGTGCTAAATAAGTAAACGCTGTAAACGTGCCGCCGTAGCCCAATATCGTCATTAAATACACGAGTAATAAACGTGGTTTTACGATTACTTGTAGTTGTTCTTTAAACGTGGCTGGTATTGATTGTTGTAAGTTTTTTGGCACTAAAATAGAGCTGCCGATTAATGCAATTAAACCTAATACCGACACAACTAAAAACGTTGCACGCCAACCAAAGTGTTGTCCAATCCATGTACCTAGTGGCACACCAGTTACGAGTGCTACAGTAAGCCCGGTAAACATAATGGCTATTGCACTGGCTTCTTTGTCTTTGCTTACTAGGCTAGTGGCAATCATCGATCCGATTGAAAAAAACACACCATGGGCAAGCCCCGTTAAAATGCGCGCAAGTATTAATGTTTCGTAACTTGGCGCTTGCCATGCAAGTAAGTTACCTAAAACAAATAAGCCCATTAAGCTTATTAGTACCACTTTACGATTCCAGCGACCCGTTAAAGCTGTCAGCACCGGCGCACCAATGGCAACGCCAACCGCATATAAACTTACAAGCAAACCTGCTGAAGGTAGGCTTACGCCTAAGTCGTTTGCAATGGTGGGTACTAATCCCACTATTACAAACTCAGTTGTTCCTATTGCAAATGCGCTTAAGGTAAGCGCCCACAAAGCCAATGGCATAGTTATAACCTCATTAATATATGAAGAATATAGTTTGGCTAAAATATCGTTTGCAAAAAATAGCATTAGTGACAAAATACTTTTGTTAATAATGCAAAGGTGATGTTGGTATACTTATGGCGGTTCATTCAAAAACTGAAGATTTAGAAACGTTTATAACGGTAGTCGATTGCGGAAGCTTTTCGGGGGCGGCTAATTTGCTCGTTCAACAGGTGGCTAAAGTGTCGCGAGCTGTATCACGCCTTGAAAATACACTGCAATGTACTTTGCTAAACAGAACAACACGCCGATTAGAGCTTACCGAAGAAGGCCATACTTTTATAAAATATGCGCGCGAAGGATTAAATACGCTTTATACCGGTGAAGAAGCCATAAAGCTTTTAAAACAAGCACCAAGTGGCAAGCTGCGAATAGATGCGGCAAGCCCTTTTGTATTGCACCAACTTACGCCTTTAATTGGCGAATTTGCTAAGCAATACCCGCACATAACGCTTGATATAACCTCGCACGATAGCATTATTGATTTACTTGAACATAAAACCGACCTAGCCATACGCATTGGTGATTTAAAGGACTCAAACCTACATGCTCGTAAGTTAGGCCATAGTAAACTGCGTATAGTCGCAAGCCCTGAGTATTTAAAAAGTAACCCTAAAATTAATGCTATAAATGATTTAACCAGCCATAAATTAATTGGTTTTACCGACTCACCTAAACTTAATAGCTGGCCGTTAATTCAACCTTTAAAACTAAGCTATTCGCTGAGCGCGAGTAGCGGAGAGACAGTACGACAATTATGTTTAGTAGGGCAAGGCATTGCTTTACTTTCGGATTTTATGATTGGAAATGACATAAATGAAAAGCGACTTATTGAATTACTACCCAATGCGGTTATGAGGCCAAATAATCGTGAAATTATACAAGCGGTTTATTATAAAAACAGCGCAGTTTCGTCTCGTATTGTCGCTTTTTTAGATTTTATAAAACCAAAACTAACTTTGTGATCTTTTAAAATAGAAATAATAAAGGTAATAAATTAATCATCGAGTGTTATTTGATAACCAACATAAATAACCATGGCTCTCATCCTCATCTCTCTCCATGATATAAACTGCGTTTGCCTAGTTATGTACGCTTCCCAATCGTTACTAGGAAATAAATTAAATTGTTTTTCGTCCGTTATTTCAAAACCGCCTCCGGCCAATAAACTATCAAAATCATTATACTTTGTATGTGAGCTAATAAAGTCAGGTGTCATTAGTTTATTAAGCGGTATTTGATTATCTTTCACTATTGTTTTTATATTATTTACTAACTTATTAATGTCTGCCACTGTTGACTCCTGTTAACTGACTAATTTTAACAAACATTTCTTAAAAACTTGAAATTATTAAACTAATTTAGCTCGGTATAACCAAACTTTAATCAGAGAGTAAATTTATATTAGTCTAATAACGCTTTAATCATAAAGTTAAATTATTCGTATTTAGAGTAAAACTAAGCATCTAAAACAATATTAGTTTTGATGCTCATATTGACCTCGATAAATTTCAAAAACTTTTAATACCGTATGCTGTTCTTTAGATAAATTATCAAACCAATCGTCAAACAATTCATCATTGTCTTGCTCACTGAGTGCCATATATTGTGCCAATAACTCAACAATGTCGTTGTGGTTACAACTTAAAGGATTAAGTTGATGTGCTAAGGCACTATGGTCACGCTCTCTTAGGGTATCCATCACCCCTTGATCTATTTTTTCTTGTTGTTGTACTGCGTCGCTCATACATTACCTCTGTGATCAACTGTAAATGCGGTTTTAACGTTTTTATTAGCTTAAATATAGTTATAACAGCCTAAACGCTAATAGCCAGCATTTTTAATCTAAGTGCTTATTTTTTGATTTATTTGCACAAATAGCCATCAAACTGGTGCTTTTCACTGCTTTTAAAACTATTTGCAAAGCACAAAAAAATGCGTTAAATTAAATGATATATTATCACATATCATTTACTGAGGCGCATTATGAAACCAAATATTCACCCTGACTACCAAGTAGTTGCTTTTCACGACACCGCTGCCGACTCTTATTTTATTATCGGTTCAACAATTAAAACCAACCGCACTGTTGAGGTAGACGGTAAAACTTATCCGTATGTGCCTATTGATGTGTCGAGTGATTCACACCCTTTCTATACAGGTAAGCAAAAAACCGTAACCACAGATGGTCGTGTTGCACAGTTTAATCGTCGATTTAAAGGTGTTTCAACGAGTAAAAAAGAGGAAAAATAATGAAGGTACTTAGCTCACTCAAAAGTGCAAAACAGCGCGCTGGTTGTCAAATAGTTAAACGCAAAGGCCGTGTATTTGTTATCTGTAAAAGCAACCCTCGCTTTAAAGCCGTTCAAGGGATGAAAAAGAAGTAATCTCAGCGGGGTATTAATACATAATTAGGTAGCTTATTTAAGCTACCTAATTTTAGGACGTTACTATTTTACAATGACTGAAAATTCAGGCACGGCCTGAATTACTTTTTTAACAGTACACGTATTAACAGCAGCTATAAGGGCTTTTTTATATTTTTCAGGAAAACCCTCTGGTAGGTTAATTTCAATAGCAAATAACTTTTTACCATTGTCATCAACGTTTTCATTGTTTTGTGTTAGCGTCATTCCTTGTGTAGAAATATCACGTTGTTCACAAAATTTTCGTGCGTAAAACCCTGCGCATAGCACCATGCTCACTAAAAAATAGTCAAAAGGTTCAGGGTGTTCGGCACTCCCACCCGCAGCAATACTTTGATCGCTTATCACTTCTAAATCGCCAAATTTTGCACTTTGCTTTTGGCCTTCTAACATTGAAACTAAAATTTCCATTGTTATTCCTTATATAACCTAAATGTTGGTTAAAATATTTACTAATACATAATTTTTTAGTTTAAGCCTAGATTACGAACCAAACAATAATTCAAAAAAGCCTGGTGGCTCATGTAGTTTGTGATATTTTTTACGTAAATCATCTATATTTTTTAATGATGCTTTCGCCTCTGCGAGCCCTTGTTCATTAGCCGCATTTTTAGCAAGCTCAGCCTGAGCAATTACTTTATCAAGGCCTTGTAATGACTGTTCGGGCTCTTTATAAAATTTGGCTGTTCTACTTACTTTTACCAGCTTAATAAACTTATCGATTGCGATATTAAATTCTGCTAGATCAGTTGCTTGTACTGTTTGTTTATAAGCAAGGCCTGTGTTTTTCATGTTTATTTCGAGATCAACAGGCTGATCAGCTAATGCTAATGAGCTAAATAACAATGTGAAAAATATATAAAAAGACTTCATGAACAACCTTACTAAGTTAAAAACATACAGATTGTATCAAGGATAGAAAAGAAAGTAACTCGGGTAGTGAAATGGCTTAAAACTAACTGTAAAGCCCCTTTACAGTTAGTTTTATATTTAAATCGTTAAAAATATTTACTGCAGGTTGCTCAACCACACGCTTTGATATGGCTCGAGTTCAATATTTAGCTGCCCTTCTTCTATTGTGTTTACTGCGACTAAATCGAACCATTGCTGCGTATTAATTAGGTTTAAATCGGCTAGTATTAAGGTTTGTGCTTTATCGCTTATATTATAAACACAAAATATACTTTGCTTTCTATCGATGCTTTGTCGCCAAAAACCAAATAATCCCCCCGCTAAATGCAGCGTAAACTGCGTGGCATTAGGATGAAACGCACTTTGCTTTTTACGTACACCCAATAACGCTTTAATACCGATAAATACTTTATGATGATGGCTGTATTTTTCACCAATCGCTGCTAACAATTTTGACTCTTGCCAACGATGACGGTTAATGGCTCTGTTGTGTTGAGAGTTTTCAAAACGCTCGTAATCGTTTGTTGTGCCAAGTAAACTATGGATATAAAGCCCAGGTATTCCCTCAAGTGCAAACATAATTGCGTGTGCACACATAAACCGTTCAAGGCCAAATTTGTCTGGGCCGTTATGTGTTCCTTGTAGCGCATCGAATAATGCAATGTTTAGCTCATACGGGGTATGTGTGCCGTCATTACTGGTACGCATTGAAACACGCCCACCAAATTGCATCGTTGTGCTTACGAGTGAAGCCACTTCGCTAGGTTCTAATAAACCCTCAATTGGCCTAAGCCCAATTCCGTCATGCGATGCTATAAAGTTAAAGTAGGCTGTGCCATTTTGCGCCGGCGGCATACTCATCATCCAGTGTTTAAGTGCTGTGCTATCACCACTTAACAAAGTGTGTAGCAATAATGGTGGCAGTGCAAAGTTGTAAATCGCATGCGCTTCATTGGCGTTACCAAAATACGATAGGTTTTCTTGATTTGGGATATTGGTTTCGGTAATTATGACCACACTTGGCTCTACATGCTCAATAAGCGTGCGCATTAGCCTTACGGCTTCATGTGTTTGTGGTAAGTTAATACAATTTGTATTTAGTTGCTTCCATAAAAAAGCAACTGCATCGAGTCTAAATAAGCGCACACCGTTGTCTAAATAATGCCGAATTATGCCCACAAATTCTTTAAGTACATCGGGATTGCCAAAATCAAAATCAACCTGATCGTGACTAAACGTGCACCATACGTGTTTTTCGCCGCTTGGCGTTGTTACGGTATTCAATAACGATGAGGTACGCGGGCGTACAACTTGGCTTAAATCATCAGTTAAGCTTGCCGTTTTAAAGTAATCTTTACCTGGGTGTAAATCGTTTAAAAAATTCTCAAACCATACGCTTCTGCTTGAGCAATGGTTAATTACTAAATCAGCCATTAGCTTTACATCTTTGGCTATGTTTTGAATATCACCCCAATCCCCTAGCGATTCGTTAACTTGCACGTAGTTCATTACTGCAAAGCCTTCGTCTGAGCTGTACGGGTAAAATGGTAATATATGCAGCGCATTAAGTTGCATATCGCATTGATCTTTTATAAATCGGTGTAGTGTTTTGAGCGGAGCTTCCATTGGGCTCGATACCGCAAAATCACTATTATCATGCTTAATAATTGAATCGCCATAAGCTATCAATACTATATCTTGTTCATCCCACCTATTTGTATGCGGTGTCGGGTCGCGCAGTGGACTGCTGCCTAAAATAATCTTAATCAATTGCTGAGCAAGCTCAGCAATTGATAAGGGCAGTTCAACATCCTCATAAATTATTCGAAGATGTTGCTCTACCCGCTGTAAAAATAGTTCGTTAACTGTGCTCACATGCGCCCCTTTTATTTTTTAGTTACTTAACCTGAACATTTATTTTTAGGTTGGCTATATTCTTTGTTATCTAACTCCACTGCTTCTTTTAAGCGCTCAAATACATCTGGCATTGCTGACACAACACGGTTCCAACTTGGTACAAATGGCGCTTCCATTGGGTTATCTAAAAATTGTTGCCCTGCATTCATAATATTTTGTGCAAACATTTCTACTGCTTTTTCTTCTTGATGCACATCAAGCGTTAAGCCATTCATTATTGCATCATTATGGTAGGTTTCTATAAAATCTAAACCAATACGGTAATACGTTGCTTTGAGTGAGCGAATAGTTTCACTGGTAAAAGTAACGCCTTGTGTTGCTAGCTTTCTAAATAAAGCTTTGGTTATATCAATCGACATCTTAGATAACCCAGCACTTTGATCATCAAGTGATAGTGCTTGGTGTTTGTGATCGTAGTTATCGGCTATATCTACTTGGCACAAACGATTATGTGAATAATTACGATACATTTCACTTAGTACACCAATTTCTAATCCCCAATCACTTGGGATGCGA
The DNA here is from genome assembly GCF_030847595.1 of Pseudoalteromonas sp. 20-92. Lineage (NCBI taxonomy): Bacteria > Pseudomonadati > Pseudomonadota > Gammaproteobacteria > Alteromonadales > Pseudoalteromonadaceae > Pseudoalteromonas > Pseudoalteromonas sp. 20-92. Next base: position 8,772 of record NZ_JANJGQ010000002.1, on the reverse strand, counting down.
ATGTCGTTTAATACATCACGTCTGAACGAAAACTCACCTGCTAATGGGTATCTAAATGAGTCCATGTATTCCAAATAGTCGCGGTTACCTAATATAGTTTTGAATGAACGCAGTAGTGGCGTTACTAATAAGCGTGATACACGGCCGTTAATTTTTCCGTTTGCTGTACGCGGGTAAAAGCCTTTACAAAATTCATAGTTAAAACGCGGATGCGCAACGGGGTAAATTAAGCGAGCAAGTAGGCTTCTGTCGTAGGTTAAAATATCGCAATCATGCAGCGCGATAGATTCTACTTCTGCTGTTGCTAGCTTATAACCCATGCAGTACCAAACATTTCGGCCTTTTCCAAGCTCTCTTGGCGCTACGCCTAGCTCTTGTAATTCTTTATCAAGAGCTTGTAAGCGCGGGCCGTCGTTCCAAAGTACTTTGTGGTTTTGATTTAACTCTTTAAAAAAACCAAGTGCGTGGCGATACTGTGCTTCGTCAGCTCTATCTAGGCCAATAGTAATTTGCGATAAATACGGTACTTCACGCAACTCGCTAACTATATTTTGCAGCGCAGGGCCTTCTAACTCGCTAAATAACGATGGTAATATAAGCCCCATTGGACGCTGCTTACTAAACCCGATTAATTCTTTTTCTAGCTCTTCAATTGGTCGGTCAGCTATATTGTGTAATGTAGTAATTACGCCATTTTGGTAAAAATCAGCCATGAGATGTTTGCTCCTCAGTAATACTTAAAATACTGTTAATACAAGGTAGTGATGTTATTTCTTCAATCCAACCTAATGGTGCTGGCGATTGTGAATAGCGTGCCTTGTTATGTGACAATTTAACCGGTTTTTTGCTCGCCGGATTTGCAATAATAATGGCAATATTGGCTTGCTCTAACATTTGCTTATCGTTATCGCTATCGCCCAATGCTATGACTGTGAGAGGCTTTCTAAAGTGATGGGTAAACTGCTTAACTAACCACTGCTGTGCAGCGCTTTTGTCTGTATTTTTGGCAATATGAATAAAGCGCCCTCCTACTTTTATGTCGTAACCAAGCGCTTTAACATCTTCGACAAAGGTATTTAGTAAGTCATCATTGCCATACCAATAAAGTGGATCTGAGTAGTCTCGCGTTTGCGCACGCCTTGCTTGTTCGTCACTCAACCCTGTTAACTCAGAGATTTGTTCACCGGTTAAGTTACTAAATAATTTATAATGCGCTTTGTATTTAGAATCGAGCGACTCTAAATCACTTAATAAACGCGACAAAGGCTTAGCTAATGCAAAACACCAATAAGCGCCAACTTTTTTACAACCAATCGGTTTAAGTTCAAAGTAGTGATCAGGTATATAAACTGCAGCGCCATTTTCAACAATAAAAGGCTGTTGGATGTTTAATTCGTTTTTAATTTCAACCACTTCGCAAAATGTTTTACTGGTATTAAACACCACTGGGATATGTGCGTTTTGTAACTGTTGCAATAACACACTCACATTACTGGTGTTGTAATCGCTATGATCGAGTAAAGTGCCATCTAAATCGGTAAAAATAATTGGCTGAAGGGTGTCATCGCTAATTAAATGCATCCCACTTATATCGCGATTAGCATCAAGCTCAATCAGTGCGTTTGCTTTACTGCTCAAAGTATTTAAATTTTCGCGTGTAATACGCTCAAAATGAGAAATAAACCACACTAACTGCGCATTAGTCATCGTGCCTGATCCTGCACCTTCTTTAGCAATTAGTTTTTGCTCTTGCTCTTGTCTCCATGTAAATACATCACTAAAGCTTGGCGCTTTAAGCATTACGGTGTAATCAATTTTATTAAAAATTGCTTTATACTCATTGGCTAAACAACTGTTTATACAACGACGCCACACACCCTCCTTATCATGAAGCTGCTCCAACTCATTAAGCGGTTCACTCAATGAAAATAATGGCTGCGGCTCACTGCCTACACACCATCCTTCTAAAATAACAATATCGACAGGCGTTGAATTAGCTAACCATTCATTTTGAGAAATGCAATCATCAATGTGTTTATTAAAGCGTGGTAATGGCACATTTATATCACCTGCTAATAGCTGCGAAATAGTGCTATTCATCAACTCCGTGTCATGAGTACCTGGTACTCCACGAGTTGCAAATAGTGGATGAACATCCTCAGCAAGTTGTTTACGCGCTTGCTTAGCTAAATAAAAATCGTCAATAGATAATGCGACACTGTTAAGGGATGTGTTTTTAGAAAACCACGTAACTAAAAAATCAGCGAGTGTTGTTTTCCCTGATCCTTGGCATCCATTTATGGCAACAAAAATAGGAGTATTTGTTTTTTTAGATTCGAGGATGTCATGCGCGAGTGGAACAAAGTATTGCTCACTCAAATATTGATATTTTAAAGGCAGTTGGTGCTTTGCTAAAAACGGGGTTATATCCACAATATTGGCCTCTGACATAGTAACTCCTTGCATACAATACGTTCTGAAGGAGTAAATGCAGATACTAGACCAATATTTTTTTTGTATACTTTTTAATAGGTTAAAAAAATAGCGCATTTAAAATGCGCTATTATGGTGCAAACTAATTAGTTAATGTTCAAAATTAAGCCTCTACAGGCTCTGCTTTAGGTAATATTAAGTTAAGTACGATACCTAAGATGGCGCATAAACTTACGCCCTCCAAACTAAATTGGCTACCACCAACATGCATTCCTCCAATACCGCACACTAAAATAAGGGCAACAATGCTTAAGTTGCGCGGCGCAGTTAAATCATCTCCCGACTTAACCAGTGTATTTAGGCCAACAACGGCAATAGAACCAAAAAGTAGAATCATAATACCGCCCATTACAGGTACTGGTATTGTTTGCAGCCCAGCCCCCATTTTAGCGATAAACGCTAAAGCAATAGCAATAATGGCCGTCCACATCATTACTTTTGGATTAAAGTTTTTGGTAAGCATTACTGCCCCCGTTACTTCTGAGTAAGTAGTGTTAGGCGGGCCACCAAATAATGACGCGGCTGATGTAGCTAAGCCGTCACCAAACAAAGTACGGTGCAAGCCAGGCTTTTTCAAAAAGTCTTTGTTGGTTACTTGGCTAATCGCCATCATATCGCCAATGTGTTCAATGGCTGGCGCAATAGCCACAGGCACCATAAACAAAATAGCTTGCCATTTAAATTCTGGCCATGTGAAGTTAGGCACAGCGAACCATTGTGCATTACTTACTGCGTCAAATTGCACAACACCTAAAATAAGCGATAAGCCATAACCCGCTACAACCCCTGCCAGAATAGGAATAAGTTTAAATACCCCCCTTCCCCATACTGCAAAAACAAGCGTTACTAATAACGAAAACATCGAAATAAAAATAGCGTTATTGTAATCAATAATTTGAAGACTGCCGTCGCCACTTTTACCCATCGCCATATTTACAGCAACAGGTGCAAGGGCTAAACCAATAACCATAATTACGGGGCCTACAACCACAGGTGGTAAAATTTTATGAAGCGTTGCTACGCCTTTAAATTTTACTAATAAGCTCAACAGCATATATGCAAAACCTGCCGCCATTAAGCCCCCCATTGTCGCGGGCACACCCCACATTTGCACGGCAGCAATAATAGGTGCAATAAAAGCAAATGAAGAGGCTAAAAATATAGGCACTTGACCTTTAGTCACTATCTGAAACAGCAAAGTACCAAACCCTGCTGTAAACAATGCCACACTCGGATCGAGCCCTGTTAATAGCGGCACAAGCACCAATGCACCAAATGCTACAAACAGCATTTGTGCACCCGTTAAAATGGTTTTTATAGAAAATGTGGCGTTATTTTGCACTGAACACTCCTAAACTGTACCGAATATTTTGTCGCCCGCATCACCTAAACCGGGCACTATGTATCCTTTTTCGTTCAGGTGGCTGTCTACTGATGCAGTAAATATTTCTACGTCTGGGTGAGCCTCAAGTGTTTTTGCAACGCCCTCCGGTGCTGCTACAAGTATAATAACTTTAATTTCTTTACAGCCTGCTTTTTTAAGCATGTCGATAGTGGCAATCATTGAGCCACCGGTTGCAAGCATTGGGTCAATTACTAGGCTCAAACGCTCGTCAATATTACCTACTAACTTTTCAAAATAAGGGATTGGCTCTAGCGTTTCTTCGTTACGTTGAAGACCTACAACACTAACCTTAGCGGCTGGTAGTAATTGCATTACACCGTCCATCATACCAAGGCCTGCACGTAAAATAGGCACTACTGTAATTTTTTTACCTTTAATGTGCTGCACATTTAATTTATTGCCGTCCCAACTGGTAATTTCGTTATCTTCAAGTGGAAGGTTTTTAGTAGCTTCGTAGGTTAATAATGTGCCTACTTCAGAGCACAGTTCACGAAAGCTTTTAGTGCTAATGCCATATGCGCGCATTAAACCAAGTTTATGTTGAACAAGAGGATGAGTAATAACGTGAATAGCCATGATAAAAACCTACTAAGACAATAATTAGCGGTATTTTATATTAAAAAAGGTCATTTGACCTGTAATTTTAAAGGGATTTTCATATGCTGTGCAAAAATCTATTGCTTTGCTTGATATTTATGCAAGTAGCTAACACAGTCTGTTTATTAAATATTAGCTGCTAACCAGTTATTTACTTGCTTAAGCATATAGCTATTTATTTTTTGATGTTCAGGACTCCAGCCAACTAAAAACCGATAAAAGTCAGCCCATGCCGCAGGCCATAAAACGAGCCAATCGTCAGCTATTTTACCTGCTGGTGCTGTAGGGTAATAAATATTAATAGCAGCCTTTAAATTATCAAAATAGTACACAAGGTAATCCTCAGCCCATTCGTGTAATTGTGCATCACTTAAGCAACTGGTCATAAAATACATTACATCAATTATCCCACTACCTGCACCTATATACTGAAAATCATAACCGAGTATTTTATCGCGCTCATTTACTGCAAAGTTAGCAAGCTTTGCATCGCCATGGTTCAGCGTTTTATACGCACAACTTTGTAGTTCCTCATCTATTTTATGTGCAAAATTTTTAATATCGGACTTTTCATTCGCGCTTGTTTTTAATTTATTAAACTCATCTGGCCGCGTACTTAAATGCCAATAATTGCCTTGCCGCCACAAGCCGTCAACAGGTTTGTTTAGGTTAAATGCATGAAAGTGCGCAAGCCACTTTAATATAGCTTTTATATGTTCGCTTTTCGCTTGAGTAAACCCATGCTTGGTAAAGTCTTTAAACACCAGCGCGTATTCATCATCTTTATTAATTGCGCTTATACATTCAATACTTTGCGCATGTACTGGTAAATGCTGGCTATAAAGCTTATAAAAAGTGTATTCAACGCTATAGGAATGCTGCTTTCTTTTAAGTGCAAATTCGCTTTGTTTAATTTTTGGATGGTTTATATAGCTAGGTATTTCAATCGCTTTAATAACACATGCCTCATCATCAAGCTGGCACTGCACAATATTGCCACAGCCACTCCAAAGGGATGTTAACGTATCGCCAATTTCAATGTGCTTAAAATGAGGTTGTAATAAAGGAATGTAAAATGCCATGGTAATATTAAATAATTAAATTTTTTGTAGTTTAACATTAGTGGGCGTTTTTAATAAAACTACTTAATAAAAACCGAACGGTTTAACAAAAATATACATTTCTTTTTGACTGACACCCATCTTAATTTATCTATACAACTTGTTTCTAAAAATGCAAAATTTAGGATGGGCGTCTGGCTTATTTATCTTTGTTTTTTAGCAAGCTTGTGACGCATCATTACTGGGAAATGGGATACATGATAATTAACAAAAGCAAAAACTTAGATGTTTATACATCGGCTCGTCTTGACTTCAAGGGAGCGTCCATATGTGTCATGTTAATTTGTTTTATTAATATTTAGTCAAAGTTAGACATAGCCAAAGTATAACTTGTATAAAGCAATGCAGCGTCTGCTCGGATAACGTGTTCTAGTAACGCCTGTGCTCCTAATTATACTGATGGGCATTGACATAAACTATAAGCCTGACTTAATATCAACTGGCTAAAAATCAAGCAGGAAAGAAGTAAGTTTATTCTACAGGATGCTTACCTCTTTTTTCTAAAGAAACATAAAGCAAATGAATCGCAAATGAGAGCCGATGGACATATAAAGATATCTGTAGAAGCAATTACTCAAATGCAAAAAAACTGTCAAGTGGAAAGGAAACTCTGTAGCCTTCCAATATTCGTAAATGGGACTTATCAGTGGAGCAACCCCGAAGTTTCAAATCGAGCTGATTTTATCTCTGCATTTATTGCCTACATGGTCAACCTTAGAGCATATAATTTTAACGCTTTCGATCCTAGAAAAAATCTTGCAAGACGAATCGCAGCGGTTGATTTTGATGAAAGTTGGACACATGAAGCTCCAACTGGCCAGCGTTATCACTTCATGAAATCTTCTAATGAAACCGAATATGACTCATATATTAATGGCTGTGTGTTCATTAAGGAGAAGATGGATCGATGGGTGATTGAGTGTAAGCAAAAAGTTAATATTTTAAAACAGCTTCAAAATGATAATGAAAATGTAACTTTTCAAACTAGGAGGTACGGGGTAAAACATTTAGCTTTGGCTTTACACGCATTACAAGATTCATTTTCTCCAGCCCATACAGTAAGAAGTGAAAAAGCTATATATCAAATCAAATGCAGAAAAGAAGCTATGATCAGTGGTGTTGATGCTGCAGAAGCTAACCACCCCCATCCAATCATTAAAATATTTGATTATGATAAGCAGAAACATGGTTCACCAATAGACACAATTACTCCACACTCCAAAGGTGATATACACTCAGGGTCTTTGAATACTAATTCAGGTAAACTAGCTGTAAAAGCAACACAAGAGTTGATTATTTTGGGGTTACAATCGGTTTCTCAAAATAAAGATTCACTAGCTGGTTGGGGAGCATATAAAGCAAAGTGGTTAGCACAAAAAAACCTACCTAGTACGGAAAATTATAAATGTTCATAAGTAAAAGTAAATTAAAACGGATATTGTTTAATAAGATTTCTGGATCTATCTATTGGTTACTCGTATGGCCTTATATTAGTATGATTTTTCAATCCAATTCGCATTATCCTGCCTACCTTAAACCTATAGGTGTGTTTTTTGTTTCTTCAGATTCATCAGCGCCTGAAGGATACTATACAAGTATGTCCTATTTTATCAGTGACATTTTTCCTGCTATATTTTTCTGGGGGATATGGGCGGGAATAGTTATTATATTACCAGCAGCTAAATTTAAAAAAGATTAAAATTATCGCCATTTTAAACTACAGCTAAACTATGAAGCTACTTTAATCAGTTAAAATAGACAGCCACTATAATTAAACAAACAAAACGTTGCCATTAAATTTAATTTGTTGGTTAAGAATTTATCTTTTACTACTCAGTTACTTACATTTCATCCATAAAAAAATTAGCACGCTTAAACCTAAATTCGGCCCATGAAAATAACTGCATGGTGCAGTTATGATTTATTACTGAATAGTTTTACTGAGTAGTTTAAGTTTTATGCCAATAGCTTTTCGCAGTTACTGATATTCGCTCGCCGCTTTCGCTTTAAATTTTCACAATAACTTTCTTGTGAGGCTGGCCTGCCTACTGCGCCATGAAATACGCGCGTAAATTGGGTTGTAAGCTTTAACCAGTTTTCGGGGGAAATATTAACTCTTTCGAGTAAGGGTAAGTGTGTACTTTTAATATAACCGCGTTTATCCTCTCGTATACAACGCCCTGTTAATTCAACAAGTTCAAGGTACGATTTAAGCTCAAACGGGAGTCCTTTTGGCATTATCTGACGTGGCATTCCTGCAAAGCGCAGTAGTTGTTTTGGTTGTTTGCCTTCTTTTGCGTATGTTAGTCGTTGTTTAACGCCGGTGTGGTCTGATTCCTCAGGCGTTTTAGCCATTTTAGCTCTAATTGGGTTTAAATCGACATACGCCATACAAGCGGCAAGTGCTGCTTCATCTAGTAATGCTTGTGATGTAAATCTGCCTTCCCAGAACCGTCCTGTGCAGTTATCTTCTTTATTTGCTCTGCGCGCAATGTTTTCATTTAACAACCGCATAAACCAGCTAATACTTGATAGGCGTTCTCGATATTCCTTTACTGTTTGATTAAAAAAGATAAGCTCAGCTTTACTTAGCTTTTCACTCTGTATGTATTTTTGCGTAAGTACAGTGCCTTTACAGAGTTTATGCCAGCGGATAATAATCGCTTTATCATTTAATCGATTCACTTTTTTATCATCAACATACAGCACTAAATGAGTGTGGTTACTCATAACGGCATAAGCACATACATCAATACAAAATACCTTAGCTAGCTCAAGCAGTTTATCTTCAACCCAGCCTCTGCGGTGCTCGTAAGATTGACCTGTAAAGTGGTCTTCACCACATAGAAATGCACGGCGCAAGCAACGCGAAATACAGTGATAATATTTTGTATCAACCAAACTTACTTGACGCTTTCTTGCAATTGCCATGTGACACCCTGCTTTTTTTTTGCACTAAATAAAAGCTAGCCTCTAACTTCGAAAAGTGCAAAATTTAGGATGGGTGTCTTGTTAATTTATTCTTGATTCCCGCTATCCACTCGTTAATGAAAAGCGGATAAAAGAAATCAAGGATGCAGAAATACTCACCGAAGATATGGCGGTGATCACGCCAAATTTATTGCTTATTGAATGCCTAGTTCCGCAACTTAAACA